>NZ_QAIL01000431.1 GCF_003061025.1 Pedobacter sp. HMWF019
ATTCCGTACTGAGGGCTTCGATCAGTAATTTAACGAGCGGGTCAAAATCGTTGGTGTTTTTAATTCCCCAATAGTCTTGCGCATTTTTTAAGATTCGGTTTCGGATTTCGTCTTTAGAGGAGTAAAATATATTTTTCATTGGTAGTATAGATTTTGTTTATGATGATGGTGATATCATCTCTGCGTGGACTACTTGGATTAAAAGCTTTAAAGTGTCTATAATTTTGTTCAATGTTTCCTTAAAATAGAGCAATTTTAGTTTAACTGGAAAGGGGGCTTAAAAATAAACTGGTATTAAAATAATATTTTTCTCCGGTAATATTCATTCTTCCCAGAATTGTTATGTCGACTTTCTTTTTAATCTCTGTGACATTTCTCATGGCAAAAAATTTTTCGACTTCACTCATTTTAATTTCGACTTCTACCTGATACAATCGGGGTTCATAATGAACAACTGATTTTAATAAAGATTGCCTGAATTTTTCTTCCCAAATGGTTTCACTAACGATTAATTCAAAATCCAGGTCCCAAATTTCACATCCAAAATTATTGTTATGCCGGTGTTCTCCATATCGGGTAAATATGATAAGCTCAATATTTTGAGAAATGGACTTGCCAAGATCTGCCTCATTTAAATCTTTGTTTTCGAGAATATTTTTTAAGCGGAAGGGTTTATTGTATAAAAAATGTGACATAAAGAGCTGAGTATAAATGGAACAATAATTGAAAAGGATAATCAATATTGCGACCAATTTTGGGAACATGAAATAAGAAAACAAGAATAAATGAAGAAATAAGTATAATTTTTTTTAAAAACTACCTACCTACATTGCTCTATGAAACCAATTAATGCTCAGGAACTGACCAGATCCTATAGGATTTTTGTCTTAAATTTTATCCTTCTCACCAGTTTTTCGATATTTTGTATCTATCTGTTTTTTGCAGCGTCTAAATTTGAGTACAGTCTGCTGGAGAAGCAAGTGAAGCAAACAGACCAGCTCCTTTCAAAACGAAAACAGATCAATGAGAACTTTGATGTGATTTTGCTTCGGTTCAAACAGTTGTCTAAATATACTTCCATTAATTCGGAAGAAATGAATAACCAAGCCATTCTGCTGGAAGATATTCAAAATGCAAATTTCAAGATCAAAGACCTGATTAAGGAGCAACCTCCCGGTGTTGGGAGCTTTCTGCTCTATAAGAAGTTAACCGATGATGTTGCCCAGATGGCTGGGATACAGGATTCATTGTTTACCACCAAGTTTCAGATTGAGAACATCAGGACCCAACTGGAATCCTGCTTAAAAACCAACCAGACCGCAGCAAAGAAAATCAGGTCTGGAAGATTTACCCGATAGATATGATTAAGCTAAGTATAAGAGAAAGAAGAGAACAATTCCTGTTTTTTATCGGAATTTTCGTGTTTACAACAGGGCTGTTAAGCTATGGACTTTTTCATGATTACGGTGATGGAAGAATGGTTTCTAAACAAGACCTGGCAGATCAGCTTTCCAGAAATGCCGATTTTGAAGAGACGATCAGGGACCAGAGGCCGACTATTGACTCTACCTATAAGCAAATTATGAGATTTGATCCCGGCGTACAGGCGGTTTTCCTGGAAAGTGATATTAAGAACTCGCTGGGCTCTATTAAGGCTGCCTACCAAAGGAGGGCTTCAGATCAGCGGTATAAAACCTTTTTACAGGCGTCACAATTGTACAACGATTTGTTTTATGACCGCCGGGAACTTAAAGGAAACAGAACAGATCTAGACAGGCTAAATAAATCGCTCGAGGATTGTAAGTTGTCTACCAGGCAATTAAGGCAAACGTTGGGAAGCCAAAACAGATAATTAAAAATGATGCAATACCTATAAAAAAATCAACCTATAAAAAAATGGCCGAAACGACTACCTCAGGAAAATCAGTAAGCAGTAATTCACAGGGATATATTTTCCTGTATATATTTATTGCAATTATCATCCTTGCCGCGCTTATCTTTCTCTTTAAGAGTTCAGTTTTTGATAAACGCACCATTGATGCAAGAATTTTAAGAAATGAATTGTCTTTAAATGAAGACCTGGTATTTACCGATAATACCAGAAATGCAAAAAAATGGATCTGGGAGTTTGGTAATGGTGCAAAGGCAACCAGCCAAAACGGGACTTATCGTTATTTGAAATCAGGTTCTTATATTGTCCGTTTAACCGTAGACGGGGAGTTAAAAGAGCAATTCCCAGTAACTGTTAGAGACACTGTGGCTGCAGCTATAGATACATTGGTGACCATCAGCGGTCCAACTTCGGGTGTTGTAGATGAAGAAGTGAGACTTGAAGCAGACGGTAAAGCCAGCCAGTTTGACTGGTCATTTGGGGAAACCAATAGGGTAGATGTAAAAGGCAGAACCGCTTTATATACTTACCATGCCCCTGGTAAATATCTGGTGAAGTTGACTACAGACAAAAGTCACCGGCCAATCTTTCATACCATTTTCATTACAGATCCTAACGCAGAACTGGAAACGGATATGGTGGTTCCCGGAGAAGGTGAACGGAAAGTGATTGACGACATCAGAGCAAGGTTACAGGCCATCGCTAATGGTGCAGATTTCAACTCCAATTATTACTATCTGGTCCGTAAATACCTATGTAATAACGAGAAGGTTACTGTAAATGTGGAGCAGGACAGTGCTAAAAAAGCAACAGACTTTTACTCCTATTGTATGGGACTCACTTTTGGGGGCGAGATTGTGGTCGATGAAGCACAGCTCACGATCAGCCCAAGCTCTACTTGTGCAACACTGGTTAACATCAAACAACATTCTGCAAAGACAGTTAAAAAATAAACCCTATGAAACGAATTATATCTCTTGTCCTCCTTGTCACCCAAACTGCCTTTGTAATGGCCCAGTCGCCACTTTCCTTTGGTAAAAAGGTGAAATATATGCCTAAATCTTATGCAAAACCAAGTTCGTCAACTCAGGTTGCTGAAGATGGCGGCACATCCAAACTTCCATGGATCGTATTCTCCGACCGCGGAGATAATTATACGACCACCAGCCCGGGAGGAAGTTTGATGATGAAAAAATTAAATTTTATGGAACCGTTCTATGTATCACAGGAAGAAAACGGATACCTGAAACTGATTAAGTATAAAGCCGGAATGGTTAGGGGCCGAAAAATTAACGATAAAAAAACAGCGATCAGTTATGGCTGGATCCCTAAATCTAAATTGCTCTTGTGGCAAAGATCTTATTCTAATCCACAAAATGGATATTCAGAAAAAGCAATTGCCATTATCAACGGAAAAACACCACTAACTGCTTCAAGGGTGTATTTTGACAATACAGATTCTGTGTACGTATATGATTCACCAGAATTGAAACAGAGAATTGCGAAGATACGGTTGCATGAGATTACTTATGTTTATAAAAAATCTGAAGATGATAAAAAATACCTGATCGGAAACGAAGACCAGTTGGTTGCAGACAGTGCCAGAAAAAGTATCACAGGCTGGGTTGGAACCGATGCCATTCATAACTGGGGAGATCGCTTGTATATTGCTCCACAGCAATTTAATTCTTATGAACAGGCCGATTCCCTATCGTTATTACTTCATAATGCTCATGCAGACCCCCTTTTAGAGACAGACAATGACTTGATTTTGAGAAGTACTCCGATCGTTGCAAATGACGGAAAGGGGCCTTATACACTTGGAGTTGCAACCGATGTGTATAACAAATCGGGCAACAGTGTGATCACCATCAATGGGGCCAGTTTACCTTACACCACTTATCTCAACCTTAGAAAGAATATCCATAAGATCAATGTGATCTTTGTGCTGGATGGAGGGAGTCCAATGAGAAAGTATTTTTCGGGGCTAAGAAATACCATACAATCTTTTGAAAATGTTTTTAATGAGTACGGCAGGAAAAATAAGATCAGTTATGGCGCGGTAGTGTACAGAGATGCGGCCAATTGCACTGCTCCAGGAATTTTCAGTACAGCCGGTGTATCTCCAGATTACCGTAAATTGATGGATTTCTTAACCATTGAAGCCAGGAAAACAGAGAGGTGCACGAGCAGAATCAACCAGCAGCCTGTTTATGACGGGATCAGATCAGGACTGAACCTGTTGAAGGGCCATGTTAATGAAACTAATCTTGTTGTACTGATTGGAAGTACAGGAAATGAAGTTGCTTCGGCCACTCAGCTTAGCGATCTTTCTGAAGAATTTGCGAGAGCGGATGCCAGACTACTGTCTATACAAATGTATAGTGATTACGATCCTACATTCAATAATTTTGTCTTGCAATCCAAAAGATTGGTTTCGGAATCTGCGGTATATCTTGCAGATAGAAAGAAACGTTTCATGGTAAAAGGGGAAGGACTAAATAATACCCAGGCTTATAACACCAGTCAGTTGGATTCGGTATCTTATTATCTGGACTATCCAAAGAACAGCCTGATCCAGGGTGGTGTGGTTTTCCCGGCTAAAGGTGCTGTCAATTCCAATGAATTGATCACTATAGCTGTTAAACGCTTCATGAGAGAAACGGACTATGATATTAACAGCCAGATCAACTCACTGGATAGTGCCTTTAGACTAACCGGAATAGAACGTAAAAAGTTATCCCCTTATGTGGAAAGCTTTCTTTTACCACCGGTTTCAGATGATGTTGCAGATAAGATGCCACATAATGGATTTAAATATTATCTGACATCCAGTGCACCCGCAGACATTGTTTCTAAAAACAAGAACCTGATGCAGTACATTGTGGTCCTGAATACGATGGAGTATAAACAGATCAACGATATCTTCTCTCTGATGATCGGCCAGAACCTGCAACCAGATCAGTCTTCTTTCAGAAATAAATTGCTTAAAAACTATCTGAATATCCCAAGAAACTTGCTGGATTTGAAGTTTTCTAAAGGAGAAATCAAAGACATGACCTTATCTAAATACATTCAGACGGTAATAGGATTGCCAGTGAGTACAGAACTTCTTGATAAATATAAGGTAGGCGAACTGTCCAAATCCAGTAAAATGCCTCAACCAGACTTTGAAGCTTATATCAAGTTTTTGATGAATACCAGCGATAACTTCAAAAAGGCAACGCAAGTTGGACAGCAATTCATTTCTAACGGAAAAAATTACTACTACATCACCGAAGGGAATTTTATTCAAAAACCAGAAACTGAAAAACCATAATCTATGAGTCTTACAAATATCAGCGAGTCGGTTAAAACAGCCATCAGGATAGCCCAGTCTCTGGCTAAAGAATATCATAATCCAGAATTCTCCCCTGCGCATTTGCTAAAGGGCTTAATGCACAAGGAAGTGGGACTAAGGACTTTTTTGAGTTCTATAGGCAAGGATGAAGAATACATCAGTGAATGGGCGGAAGTTCGGATCGATGAACTGGATAAGACAGCTTCGGCACCGGAAGACGTAAAAGGCAGCGCGGAAATTTCAAAAGTTTTTGAAGAGGCAGACTTGGTTCGTATAAAGCTTGGACTTGACCTGATCACGCCGGTTTGTGTACTCACAGCCCTTTGCAAGCCGACCATAGGATTTCAGCCGGACCAGTTAAAATCTTTTCCGATTAAAGAAAAAGAACTGCTGGATCTGTATATCAAAGATGAGGAAATTCAGCACGCGGTTTCTCCTGCTTCTTCTGACAAGGGAACAGGAAAAACCAGTGGGGCAGCCTCCTCACTGCATAAATATTGTATTGACCGTATTGCTCTGGCAAGGGAAGGTAAGACAGATCCGATTATTGGCCGGGATAAAGAGGCCCGGATGATTATGGAGATTCTTTGCCGCAGAACAAAGCCTAATGTGATCATTACCGGTGACGCGGGCGTTGGTAAAACAGCACTTGTAGATGGCTTTGCACAGGATATTATCGCTGATAATGTCCCCGATCTGCTCAAAAACGTACAGCTTTTTGAACTCGATCTGGGTTCTCTGATTGCCGGTGCTTCCTATAAGGGAGAGATTGAAGATCGGTTAAAAAATATTTTAAAAGAAATCAAGCAGTTTGATAAAGCGGTACTCTTTATAGATGAGATCCATACTTTGTTAGATAACAAAGGACCCATTGGCGGTGGGGTAGGTAATTTGCTTAAACCTGAACTGGCCAGAGGAGAGATTACAGTGATTGGTGCGACTACTATAGATGAATACCGCAAAATTATAGAGCCAGAACAGGCATTCAGCAGAAGGTTTGAGGTTTTACAGGTGAATGAACCCAACGAGGCTTCTGCCATAAAAATGCTGGAAAAACTGACGCAAAAATATGAAGCGCATCATCAGCTTAAAATACAGGCAGAGGCTATCCCAGAGTGTGTTCGTTTGGCCAAACGTTACATGAAAGACCGCCGGTTGCCAGATTCTGCTTTTGATCTGCTAGATCGTACCATGGCGGCTATGAAAATGATGAACGATACTTCTGATAAAGTATTGGCTGAACTGGAACAATCCTTAACTGAACTCGGACAGCCTGAAGCCCAACAGGAGCACCAGCTGGCAGATTACAGGTGGCTGTATAGTCAAATGCAGGACAAAGTGAGCCCGGTACTGCTGGGACAACTTACTGATGAAACTCAAACTGATGCTTTTGAAACCCCGGAAGAATACCTGGACTATCTCACCAGAAACCTTGCTGCACTTAAAATTCTTGCTGCGCAAAAAACAGATGAGGTAGGGAAGCAGGATATCGCTTCTATTGTTTCTTACAAAACCGGGATCCCATTGGGGAAGATCCAGGCTCAGGAAAAAGAGAAGTTAATGAATATGGAGCAGTTCCTGAAAAGAAGGGTGGTTGGACAAGATCAGGCTCTAAAAGCGGTATCTGATGCCATTCTGGAATCAAGGAGTGGGTTAAACAAGAAAGGACAGCCTATTGGGTCTTTCTTTTTACTGGGGCCCACCGGAACTGGTAAAACAGAGCTGGCCAAATCTATTGCAGAATTTTTGTTCAATGATGAGAAGGCCATGATCCGTTTTGACATGTCCGAATTTAAAGAAGAGCACTCTGCTGCTTTATTGTATGGTGCGCCTCCGGGTTATGTTGGATATGAAGAAGGCGGTCTACTGGTCAATAAAATCAGGCAACAGCCCTATTCTGTATTGCTTTTTGATGAGATAGAAAAAGCGCACCCTTCTGTATTTGATACCTTTCTGCAAATCCTGGATGAAGGACACATGCACGACAGACTTGGTAAGGAAGGAGATTTTTCGAATTCCCTGATTCTGTTCACCTCGAACATTGGAAGTGAATGGATTGCAGAGCAGGTTGGAAAAGGAGAAATACCTGGCTCTTCTCAGCTGATGGAGATCATGGCGAAGCATTTCAGGCCCGAATTTTTGGCCCGTTTATCCGAAATTGTACCTTTTGCACCGATCAGCGAAAAGAACGTAGTGAGGATTTTTGAGATCCAGTTGAAGAGTTTAATTGAAGCCCTGGAGAAACAAGGCATAACTTTTGAGATTGATGAACAGGCAACAACAATGCTGGCACTGAGCGGCTTCACTCCAAAGTATGGAGCAAGGCAGCTATCTGGAGTGATCCGGAATGAACTCAGAAGGCCAATATCAAAGTACATTATTTCCGGGGAATTAAAAAAAGGAAATACAATTGTGGTAAAAAAACACGCAACTGAAGACCGGCTGGAGTGGGAGATCATAGAGCAGGTGCCAGTAACAGAAGCATAAATAATAAAGACATTTAAATTAATCGTAAACCATTAAATACCAATACTATGTTTAACTATGAAATTGGCGGTAATGAGAGAAAGGTAGATACCTCTGAAGCATTTGCAGATATTGCCCACAATAAAACGCTGTTTATCCAAAAACTTACAGATAATGAACCGATAAAACCGGAAAAGGTAGAAGGACTGAAAACTGTACAGGAAGTTTTTAACCACTATAAGCCGAAGGTGAATGTGTCTTTTGAAAAACAGGATGGTTCTCCGGTATCAGAAACCCTGAAGTTTAATAACCTGGGCGATTTTTCAGTGAAAAGTATCATTAACCAGAGTACTTATCTGAATAATGTGAACATTGAGAAGGAGATGTCTTTAAATGTAATTAAACAGTTAAAGTCCAACAAAACGTTGAAAGCCACATTAGATGATGCAGAAACAAAAAATGCCTTTATCAGTGCGCTTAAAAACTTCGTTTCTGAATTAGAAGCAAATAAATAGTCCAGTTAAGAACCAGGGATCAACCCGATTAAATACATTAGAATGGCAACTCCAGATGAACAAAAAATAACGCAGGAAGCCGCTTCAGGCGCCTCCTTTAAGCCAGCAGAAAAGCAGGCGGGAGAAAAGCTTACGCTAGAAGCGAGCCTGGAAAAACTGGCAAGAGTAGGTGGTTTCGATTTATTGGAAGCTACTGTTGACGGATTACAAAATTTAAACCCGGAAAGAAAAGCAAGGAAACAGATCTTTTTAACCGGAGACGAGAAAAAGAAAGAAAGAGAAGAACTGAAGAAAAAGATTCAACTCTGGATTGATGTATTGGAAGATTCTGATTCTGTTTCATCGATGCTCGATAAGAGCACGGAAAAACTAGAAGCAGCGGAGGAGAATCTGAATAAAAATATTGCGACCGCTTTAGAAACTACAAAAGAACTGGAGCAGGCTTATCGCTCAGTAAATCTCTTTTATCAGAATACAGAATCTGATAAATTAAAAAACGTGGTGGTTTTGAATGCCTCTATGGACCAGATCAAGGATTTGGACAACCCCAGATTTATAGATTATGTTGCAGACGAACTGAAACAAAAATATGATAGGCTGGATCTTCGTGAGAATTATTCTTTAATGGTGGTTCCAGGTTATATGGGCTCTAACAAAGTGGTGGAGAAATGGGGAAAGATCGCTTACCAGAACAAAGCCATGCTGGTTACCGATTTTGCAGATCTGGACCAGCCGGATGACGTAATTGATTTGTTTACTGCAGCAAACCTGACCGGAGGCGATGCTTTCAGGTCCAATGTGATCATGACTTGTAACTGGCTGGTGGGTAGAGGAAAAGTGGCTGAAGTTGGCGAAGAGGACGATCTGACAGTTCCTGGCTCAGCTGCACTGGCGGGAAAGATGTATTACACCCTGATGTCGCAGGTTACAGCAGGTAAAAAACATGGTGCAATCAATGATGTTGATGGTGTAAAGTTTGATCTTAAAAAGAGTGAAATCTCTCACCTGGAACGTATAGGCCTAGTTCCTATGGTAAATGAGTATGGAAAAGTAATGGCTTTTTCGGCCAAAACCTTATTTAACGGAGATAACATTGGTTTGCAAACCTACTCTGTTGTACGCGTGTTCGATTATGTAACCAAAGTTTTGTTCGACTTTTTAAATAGAAGAGCTTTTGAAAACTGGACGTCTAAAACCGAACAGGATCTTCGTGGGCAGATCGTTAAATTCCTGGATGGCATACAAGGCCCTGAACGTTTAATTGAAAGATTTAAGATTATGCGCTTTGAGCGGGATGAGCAGCAAAAAGATAAAATCCACCTGGATATTCATATTACGCCGTATTTCCCGGCCAAAAGTTTTGTGGTCAAACTGGATGGACAGAAAGGCGAGGACGAGGAAACCACCTGGAGTACAGAGTACGCACAGCAATAACCCAGGTTATTCTATATAAAATATCCGGCCAGATGGACCCCCAGCTGAGCCGGATATTTTTTTATACCTCTTTTACATTTCCTGACTTAACAATTTCTTTATATTTTAGTCCCGCAGATTTTACGCTGTACAGGGAATACATGAAACAAGTACTGATCATTAATGGCGATCCTGAAAAAACGGCTGCAACCAGCCTGCTGATCGATGCCTACAAAAAAGGCGCCCAGCAAGCTGGTGCGCAGATCAAGGAAATTGCGATCATCGATCTGATCTTTAATTCCAATAAACAATTCACCAACCGTGTTACCGAACTGGAACCGGATCTGAAACGGGCATTGGATATGATCGTCTGGGCTAATCACGTCGTTTTATTTTGTCCGGTTTATATGTCTTCCATTCCTGCCCGGATCAAGGGCTTTTTTGACCGGTTGTTTATGCCGGATCAGGTATTTCTTTCCAGGAACCAGAACATCAGCAACAATTTTAATGGAAGATCTGCCCGGATTGTGTCTATTTTGGACGAGGAAACTTTTGAGTACTGGAAACAAGACAAAAAGGTAACTTACTTGTCTATAAAAAGAAACGTTTTTGAAAACTGCCGTTTCCATCCTGTTCATACCAATACCATAGGGCACCTTTACTCTCTGGAGAATGACTACAGTAAAAAGTGGCTTCGGAAGCTCGAAACTTTTGGAGCAAAATTAATGTAGCTTTAAAAGGGCTTTAGAGCCAATTTGAAAAATATTTATTCTATTGTGCTGATTAATAGGAGATAGTGGCAAACTTTTTGTTTAGATGTTACTGTTAATACAAATTAATAATAACAGTTTTCTCACCCTAAAACAAAAAGTTATGGCTTTCAAAGCAAGATTAAACTTTTCGGGCAAGGAGTACGATGTGCTCCACTGTGCCTACTCCCTAAACCGTGATGTGGATGCAAAAGGAAGACCCTCTTCCGGCGTGTATGGCGGAACGATCGACATTGAACTCGAATCGACCGAAGACACCTCCGTTGTTGAAGCAATGGTAAACAACCAGTACAAACCTTTATCAGGTACTTTGCTGATTAAAAAATCAGAGGAAGATGCTAAAATGAAGGAAGTACATTTTGAAGATGGATACATCGTTAAGTATTCAGAAGGAATTAACATCGTTGGAGATAATCCGATGACACTGAAATTCCAGATCTCTGCCCGCAAGTTAAAAACTGGTAATGCCGAGCATACCAATGACTGGCCAAAGGCTTAATTCAAAATTAAAAGGAAGTTTAACATTTAAAAGAAATTATCATGGCATTTAAAACCAGAGTTACTCTTGGATCAAAAGAGTATGACGTACTGCAGTGCAGCTATTCATTAAACAGGGACGTAGACGCGAAGGGACGTCCGTCATCAGGTGTATATGGTGGAACCATTCACCTTGAGGTTGAATCTACTGAAGATACTTCAGTGATCGAATCTATGGTGAACAACCAGTACAAAGCCTTTGCCGGAACCATTGTGTTCAAAAAGGGAGAGGAAGATGCAAAGATGAAGGAATTACATTTTGAAGACGCCTACATCATCCAGTACAATGAAGGTATTGCTGTTAATGACAATACCCCAATGACATTGAGCTTCGTGATTTCTGCACGTAAGCTGAAAATTGGTAATGCTGAGCATACCAATGACTGGCCAAAAGCCTAATTGGCAATAGGCCTATGAAAAACAAGTTTGCCGGAAAGCACTACCTGCTTTCCGGCAATTTTTTAACGACTCAATTCCTGAAATATGGTCAATAAACTAAATATAGACATCAGTATAGAGGAGGTGCCGATTCTGCATTTCAGCCGTTTTACGCTGGATCAGCGTTTCAGCGAGCACCATACTTTTGAGCTCCGGATCAATCATGATCAGGTGGAGGGGACCAACGGGATTACGCTCGCTAAGTCTAAAGATTTTATAGGTAAGAGCCTTACTGCACAGTTTGGTCTGGTAGAAAGTTCCGGAAATATCTTTACCGGGATCATTACAAAAGTAGAGATTGCGCAGACGCATGGATTTCAGGGTGATATTGTTATTACCGGTTACAGCCCGGATATTCTGATAGACCGGGGACCAGATCTGGGTTCTTACCTTGGTAAAGACCTGAAAACAATTATCCAGCAGGCCACAAACGATACCCCGCAAAATGATCTGGACTTTCAAATCAAACCAGCCTATACATCGGCTATTGATTACATTATACAATACAGGGAAAGTGATTTTGATTTCATTAAACGGCTTTCGGCTGAATATCATGAATGGTTTTACTATGATGGCAGCGTACTCCATTTTGGAAAGCCAGATAAAGAGGAGCAGATTGCGCTGATCTATGGAAGAGATCTGCACAGTTTACAATATGGAATGCAGATTGCGCCTTTAAATTATAAGAAATTTGCCTATCATTCCCAAGAGGATCAGCTGCTCTGTGCCCAGCCGGCAGTGGCCAGCTCCAGTCTTTCAGACCTGTCCCACGCGATTTCTGCTTCTAATGAAGTCTTTAGCAAAAGATTCAATCAGCCCCTGAATGTGCGCGTTAACTCGCAGAAAGAGATTGATACTTTTGTAAACGATGAGCATAAAGCTTTGGTTTCAGGATTGGTGAGTAT
The DNA here is from genome assembly GCF_003061025.1 of Pedobacter sp. HMWF019. Taxonomy (GTDB): domain Bacteria; phylum Bacteroidota; class Bacteroidia; order Sphingobacteriales; family Sphingobacteriaceae; genus Pedobacter. The sequence goes on from NZ_QAIL01000431.1 coordinate 12,276, forward strand.
CTCCGGTCATGGAGACAATCCTAAGGTCGGTCTGGGTAAGATCGTAGACATTAGCACCAGTATGAGAAATGGACTGGATTTTCAGGTACAGGACTTCGGTAAATTTATCGTAACCTCCGTTTACCATGAAATTGATGGACTTGGACATTATCAAAATACATTTGAAGGGGTAGCCGCAGACAGTGAAAAACTACCTGTAGGGCATGTGAAGAAACCTGAGGCGGATATGCAGCTCGCAGATGTGTTAGACAATGACGATCCTCAAGGGCAAGGCCGGGTAAAAGTGAAGTTCAAATGGGAATGTCAGACCAATGATCCCACCGAATGGCTGCGGGTCATGAGCCCGAATGCCGGAAGTGGAGATACGGGAGCGAACCGCGGTTTCCATGTGATTCCTGAAAAAGGAGATCAGGTTGTGGTCGCCTTTGAAGAGGGAAATATTGCCAGACCAGTAATCCTGGGGAGTGTATTTCATGGAAAAAGCGGAGATAGCAAGGGCTTTAAGAACAGCAATACCAAAGGAATGAAATCACGGAGAGGTAGCGAACTGACTTTTGATGATTTAAACCACGCACTAAACCTTGGAACTAATGCGGAAAATTTTGTTAAGGTAGAAAATGGGCCTGGAATGATCACCACACAATCTAAAGAGAAGATTGTCATCCAGACTGGTCAGAGTTCAATTACCTTAAATAGTAATGGAACTATTGATTTGGTTGGAAATATCATCAACATTCAAGGAAAGCAGGCGATCAATGCAAATGCAGTTGCAGCAGGAGCGGATGGAAAACAAAATGACATGTCTGGTAAGCAGGTTAACATCGGTAAAAAGACAACAACTGCGATAAAAATTGAAGCCAGTACTAAAGATATTCAAGCCTCTTCTGCGATTACAACAAATTCAGATTCTTCGGTAACAGTTATATCTAAGGATGAACATATCATAAAAGGAAGTCAGGTACAGATCAATTAAACAATATGAGCAGATTTAAATTTTTTGCGGAAGAAGCGGATTTGAAAGATAGGACTTCGATGACTAATCCAGATCAGGCAGGGCAAATGGACGCACTTGCGGATATATCTGATTCTTCAGAAATCCATGCCAGATATAGAGTTGAGCAGCTAACCATTAGCCGGATGAATGGTGTCGTTCATAGCCACGCAGAAACAAAAAGGGAATTTTTTGTTAGTAAAAGAATGAGCCAGGAAGGGCTGACTGTTAACGTCAGGATGGAAGATAATATTGTGAAGGTATATCCTGAGGCCATGCAAGAGGCTATTAACCTTTTGATAGATTTGGATGTAGTAAAAAGCGATGTCGCGGTTTTAGTTAATGGGACAAACGGAAAAATAGACAGGGTACTGAATCATGAAGAAATTTGTGAAAAGTGGAAACAATACAGAAAAAAGCTTGAAGAAAGGTTCAGTTTTATGGTTGACCCTGAATCGCGATTGAATTTGCTTAAATACCTTACTGTTGCTGAAAATACTATTGTAATTGAAAAAAATTTGATAGCTGATCTGAATACAAAGATGTTCTATGATCTTTTTTTTGATGTGTACCTTACCCTTAATGTCGTGAATTATGATAATTTTTCAAGACCTTTTTATTCTCAATTATTTGAAGGCGAGGAATCAATCTTAGATTTCTCTCAAAAAATTGATAAAGAGACTGAAACCCAGATCCAGCTAAAAAAAGAAGGCAAGGTAAACGATAAGAGTTTTAACAGCTTTAAAATGGAGAAATTATATAACGAGAAATTCAAACCTATGATTGAATATAAATTCTCGGCCTATAATGCACAGATTTCGGAGCAGATACTAATTAACAAAACCGAAAAATGGATTGAGCAGGCTAATGTTAATATTGTAGAAGAAGTAAAAAATAATGTAGAAATATTAGTGGATTATAAACTTAGAAAAATAGAGTAGTATGGCAGAGTCATTTGTACCTCAGGGGACGCATGTTATATGTACGAATATGATGTCTACCGTACCTCAAACGGTGCAGTCTACTCGTCCATATAAAACACTGCATAAAAATAAGGATGTTCCTCTTTTAACTTTGGTAGATAATAAAATCTCTGGGAGTCTTTCTTGTAAGAGCCCCGCAAAGTTTTGGGGAGGTCTGGCTATGCTTGCGACCGGAATTATGATTGGGGCCGCGATTGTTTTAACTGGTGGACTAGCGGCAGCTGTGGTTATTGGTGCAATGGTAGTTGCTGCTAGTTCTGGTGTAATGATGGGTATAAAAGTAGCTCATGCTTGCGACGCAACTTTAGAAACTAAATGGATTAGGTTTCATACAACAGCTAAAATTCAGGGTGAGTTTGCTATTTTGAACAAATCTACACTTGCTTGTTCACAGGGAGGTGTTTTAAATATAATTATGGATCCGGTCATTGCCTACAATGCGGCGAAACAGATCAGTAGTAATAATGGGAAAGAAGTTTCTATACAACTGGTTTCACAGTTGGCAATTGGTGTTATTTCCGGGCTTACCATGGCGGCGGGAGCTGTACCTGCAGTAACAACAGCTATTCTTACACCATTAGGATACTGGTCGGGTGAGGATAAGTTAATTGCCAAAAGTATCATGAGCGATGACGTTGCCGATACCCCTTTTGTAGGCGGAACGGTAGAAGCAGTTGCAAGTACAAGTGCTGGTGTGGTTGCGCCTGGCCTTTTATTAATGAGTACCGGTTATATCGCTTATGGCGCGGGTGTTCTGGTAGGGAAACCGGGTGTACAATTATTAGGAGGACTTACTTCAGCGATTGGAAAAACAAATCTTTTAGAAGATATTAAGTTTTCTAACATGAAAGGTGGATTGATGGGGGCTGCAGCTAATCTTGTAATTGGTGAAACCACTGATATGTGGGAGAAATCTTACGAAGATAAATCCAAAAAAGAAATGGATGAGCAGAATAACAAAGACAAAAATAACGGGATAAATGTAATATCAGTAAGTTAAATTATGAGTAAACCTACAATAGGATGGGTGATAGGG
>NZ_QAIL01000432.1 GCF_003061025.1 Pedobacter sp. HMWF019
TAATAATTCCGTATTCATCTGCATTTTTTTGTTTTGTTATGACACCTGATCTAATCTACTAAACTTCTCCTGATTTTCAACTATTTAAATCAAAAACAAGCCCTCAGTTCCCAATAAAGCCAAAAATGAATAAAAGGAACTTATTATAATAACTCCTTAAAATTCATTTTGTTTCAAATCGCGCGACATTTTGTTGACAAACACCTGATTGTTAGCAAATAAACTACAAACAATTAACCTGTTTTTAATATTATCCAGTTAAATTTAAGAAACCTGATTGTGGGTTATTCATCTTAAAACGCAATAAGTATGATCTGGAAAAAGTTCAGCGGCGAAGTCATCCATTCGTCCATTTTAGAAGAAGTTGAAAAAGCCATCATCCGGGAAACAGAAAATGGCTATCACCTTAAAGTTTGTATCGGTACAGACTCGCAAGTAAAAGGAGCACTGACCGATTTTGCTACTGTAATTGTCCTGCTTCGAGAGCATCATGGCGGCTTTATGTACATTCACCAGGAAAAAACACCACAGCGAATGAGCATTAAAGAAAGGATGCTCATTGAGGTTCAAAAATCTATTGAAACAGCCTATTCTATCTGCGATCTGCTGGACGTATATGATGTTGACCTGGAGGTACATGCTGACATCAACACCAATCCCATGTTTAAATCCAACAAAGCACTAAATGAAGCCATGGGTTATATTTTAAGTATGGGCTTTATTTTTAAAGCAAAACCAGAAGCCTTTGCCAGCTCAACCTGCGCAGATAAAATGGTCCATTAAAAAACCGCCGGATCAGGAAGATCCGACGGTAGCTTTGGTTTGGTTGAGTCGAGTACAATGAGTTTAGAATGCGTATACAGCAGCTAAAGAAAACTGAGAAGCATTTTTAGTTGGTGTTAAATCAGATTTGGCAAACAATTTATCAGAGCGGTTATCAAACCTGACTTCTGGAATAAAAGTAAGTCCGCCCGTTTTAAAATTACCCGACAGCGTCACCGACTTAAAACTTTCCCCCTTCACTTCCTGAACATCTTTAGTTTTAAAATATTCACCCCGTAAACCCAGGGAGAAGGCTTTTGTAAAAGTGTTCTGAAGGTATAAAGCTGCACCACTATAACCACCGTTACTGCCTGAAATCGTATAATCAGCAGCGTTCAAACCCAGTTTAACTTTTTCAGTAGCCTGATAAGACGTTGTTAAATCAAATAAAGAACCATCTCCCGGAGCACCTGCATTTCGACCAGTCAGCACATTCAGGTAGGCGTTCCATCCCTCTACCGGAGCAACAGATAGTTGCGCTCCAAAATGAGACACTCCATTAACGTCTTTATAAGTATTCCAATCATTAAACAAACCTAGCATCAAACTCACTTTGGAAGAAAAAGCATAAGTTCCTTTAATCCCTGCATTTTGAAAAGGCCCATTGGAAAACAAATAAGAAGTAGAATAATTGAAATTTCCCACCGGAGAGATCACTTCATAACCTATAAAAGTTCCCATAAAACCAGCTGTTAAAGACAACTTATCATCAACAGCATAGTTTACATATAGATTCTGAATATGAAAGGAGTTCTTTTCATTAGCTTCTGTACCGTCTCCGTTTAACAGAGACTGATACTGACCCCTGGGGCCAAAAGAAACCTCACCAACAAATGACGCTTTTCCGGTAGATTTCTTTAAAGCCAGATCGATCATTCCCAATGAAATCGAATTTTGATCATTGGCAAAGCTGGTTCCGATATTTGGCTGTTTTTGAAAATCATACTTAAAATACGTATCTACAGATCCGGAGAACTGCAGAGGGTTTTTCTCTGTTTCCTGGGCATAACTCACCGAAGAAAACGCAATGGCTGATAACGATAGCAGAGTAGATTTTAATTTCATGTTTAGTTGGTTTGAGGTTGATAATCTAGACGAATTAAATCATTCAGGTGGTAGGTTCACGGTCCATTTCCATACCCGTGGCCGCTACGATTAGGGTGCCTTGAAAGTATTTCTCATTATGCTGACTGGCATCAAGCCCTTCTTCTTCTTCTTCAGAAGTTACGCGGATAGGTTGAATCACGTTCACCAGTTTGAAGATGACAAAAGACATTACAAAGCTGAAAACAGCAACAATGACTACACCTTTTAATTGGGTAAAGAAGAATGCCGGGTTTCCATACAATAAACCGTCAACTCCTGCACTGTTTACAGTTTTGGTAGCAAACACACCAGTCAAGAGCATTCCAACGATACCACCAACACCATGACACGGAAACACATCTAAAGTATCATCTAATGAAGTTTTTGATTTCCAGGAAACAGCAAGATTAGAAACCACTGCAGCAATAACGCCGATAAAAATACTCGAAGGAATACTTACAAATCCAGCACCTGGAGTAATGGCCACAAGTCCAACAACCGCACCTATACAAAAACCAAGTACAGATGGTTTTTTTCCTCTCGATACATCAAAAAACATCCAGGATAATCCTGCAGCACCAGCAGCAATATTTGTAGTTAAAAATGCAGAAACAGCCAGACTATTGGCGCCCAATGCAGAACCAGCATTAAAGCCGAACCAGCCAAACCATAGTAATCCGGTACCGATTAATACATATGGAATATTAGCAGGCGGCACTTCTTGATGTTCGGCATGACTTCTTCTTCTTTTAAGTACCAACGCGCCGGCAAGAGCTGCCATACCCGCAGAAATATGCACCACAGTTCCTCCCGCAAAGTCAAGAACGCCCATTTTAAACAGAATACCTTCAGGATGCCAGGTCCAATGTGCCAGTGGTGAATACACAAACAAAGAAAACAATACGATAAACAGAATATAGGAAGTAAAACGAATGCGTTCTGCAACCGCACCAACAACCAGACCCGGCGTAATGATCGCAAACATTAGCTGAAAGACTGCAAACAAAGATAACGGAATGGTAGGAGCAAGACTCCATGGATGTCCTGAATTAACTCCCTGAAAGAAGAAGAATGTTTTAGGATTTCCAATAAATCCACCAATGGTATCTCCAAAGGCAAGACTAAAGCTTACAACCACCCAAAGTACAGAAATTACTCCGGCGGCAACCACACTTTTAATCATGGTAGAAAGCACATTTTTACGATGAACCATTCCTCCGTAGAAAAAAGCCAGACCAGGAGTCATTAAAAACACCAAAGCGGCAGCAATTAACACAAATGCAATATCAGGTGCACTGTATTTTCCCTCATCAAAATTAGGAAGAAGGGGAATAAAGAGGGCAAGAATTGCAATTATTAATAAAACTGCAAATGGTCCCCACTGTTTAAACAAAACTTTCGCC
>NZ_QAIL01000046.1:0-1447 GCF_003061025.1 Pedobacter sp. HMWF019
CTATAGCATCTATAATCTGGAAAATTAAAGTATTATTGTCTTGCGAATGTTCTTGTTTGGTTGCTTCTTCAAAATCTTTCTGCTCATTCATATTTTTTGGTATTGGATCTTGCTCCCTGGAAATTATTTAGGAGTTCGGGCAAAAATGAGGGGATTGCCTGTCATAGTTTTTACACAAAACGGATTTTCTTTTATATAAAACAGATTTTTTTAGTCGATGTAATGTTGTTTCATTTTTTTTTATCATAATTGCCGCAATGGGGATCAATATTGGTAAGGATTACGGAACCTGGAAAGAGGTAGGGGGGCGGTTTGAGCAGTTTCCAATGAAGGAGCAGTTGGTAACGGAGAGAAGAGAAAAATGCAGTTTTTCTTTTAGTGATGCCGAATTGGTACAGATCACAACTCCCGATACTTATATTGTATATGGTGACATTTTATTTAAACAGCACCTGTTGTATTTTCGCCCAACTTATGATGTGCCGGATATGGTGAAATTGCGCTTTACCTTGTCGGGAAATGGAACAATATATAATTACGTCAATAGCAAGAAATATCTTTTTAATTCCAACCAGCAAAATATCATATATATGCCCGAACTTGATGGTACAGGTGAATACGATACTGGATGCAATTACCGTTTTTTTGAAGTTCATTTTGCTAAAGAAAAGTTTTTGCAACTGTCTGAGCATTCGTGCAGATCACTCCAGATTTTAGCCGATCATCTGGACGGTGGGCATTATGCCCAAATAGCCGAACAAAATCTTCCGATTTCGCTGGCCATGTATGACTGTATACGCAGCATTCTTAATTGTAAATATACAGACGGATTAAAACTGATGTTTCTGGAATCCAAATGTATAGAGTTGCTTGTTCTTCAGGCTGAGGCCTTTGAAGCAGCATTAACAAAGAAACAAAGTTTACCTCTACAGTCTGCATATGATAAAGATTGCATCTATAATGCCAGGGATTTTTTGATTCAGAATATTCAACAACCACCTTCGGTTGCACAGCTTGCAAAAATTTGTGGTATTAATGAGTTTAAACTTAGGCAAGGCTTTAAGGGACTGTTTGACAATAGCATATTTGGGTATTTAACAGACTACAAGCTAAATTATGCGAGGGAACTGCTGCTGGAAGGCAAATCTATAAAGTTTGTTGCATTCGACCTCGGTTATTCTTCTGTTCAGCACTTCAGCACTGCATTCAAAAAGAAGTTTGCCATATCACCCGGTCAATTGAAGATCTGAAATCTGGCAGCTGATAGGATTTTGGCTACAATATTTACGGATTCGCATACAACTGTTTTTTCTGAAAACAGCATATTTGCCAATATTGACTATTTTAGAATATGGCTAATCATCAAATTCAACGTATAAAATCCATCAGGGAATATCATCAGCTTAGAGGACTTCCAAAACCTGAACATCCGCTGGTCAGTCTGGTG
>NZ_QAIL01000046.1:1486-14977 GCF_003061025.1 Pedobacter sp. HMWF019
GCGGACCGGTTTTATAACCGCCAGTTTATTACCCGGAAAATTGCCAATCATCAGGTTCTTGACCGGCTGGAAGCTTTACTTCATGAGCATTTCAATGGTGATGCCAATTGGAAAGGATTGCCAACGGTTCAGCACATCGCGATGCAGTTGAACCTTTCCCCTGATTATTTAAGTACCTTATTGAAGGTAACAACCGGGCTAAATACACAACAGCACATTCATGAAAAACTGATAGAAAAGGCCAAGGAAAAACTAGCGACCACATCCTTGTCTGTAAGTGAGATAGCTTATGAACTAGGGTTTGAACATTCTCAATCATTTAGTAAACTGTTTAAATCAAAGACAAATCTCTCGCCATTAGCGTTTAGGCAATCATTTAGTTAGCATATATCCATGGGTATAAAAACAACCTATGATGTCCTTTTTTTATAGACTCTCATGGCAAAAATATAAGCTACAAGTGTAATTCCACTGCACCACGCCAAAGCCACCCATATTTGGTTACCCACTGGCTGATTTGAAAGTAGAGAACGTATAACTTCAACAATTGAGGTCACTGGTTGATTTTTGGCAAAGGCGCGAACACCCGAGGCCATAGACTTGGTTGGTACAAAGGCCGAGCTGATTAATAGCAGGAAATGAATCGGATAGGCAATTGCAATTGCGCCATCTACTGATTTTGCCGACAATCCGGCAATGGCTGCAATCCAGGTAAGAGCCAATGTAAACAACAGGAGTATACCGGCCACGGCAAACCATGACAGTATTCCTGCGGACGAACGGAAGCCCATAAGAAGCGCTACAAGAACAATTACGGCAACAGAAATTGTATTTGATATCAGAGAGTTAAGCACATGCCCCCACAATGCAGCTGAACGTGCAATAGGCATTGCTACAAGGCTCATGGCGATGTCGAGTCTGCGGCGCATACCTCCTGAGTAGGTGGAGACCCGGCGATTGGCCGCATCGGTCAGGCCAAAACGTTTCAACAGTTCGTCTGTCACCTGACGTGGGTTTTTAAGGTGCCGCAGTGTGGTCAGGATTTTGACAATCGTTGTCTTGCCTGTGCCGTTAGGGCCAAGTAGAGCAAAAATGCTGCCCATTTTTACTTCAAAATCTACTCCTGTTAGTACAGGGACGTTTTTATAGGATTTTCTCAATCCTTGCACCGAAATGGCAATTTCATTTTGAGACATGGTCTATTCCCCCTTTTATGATGCTAATAATTTGATGCCAATTACATCTGCTTTCCCACTTTTAAGGAATTCGTAAGTAATCCGGTCTGCCTGGCAGTCTGTAAACTGAAGACCTTTAAAACCCCTGCTTTTAAAAAGTGAATTGTTCTTAAAAAAAGTATTAACCAGCCTTGAATTCTGAAATGTTACCCTTTTAAAGGTGCAGTTTTCAAAATAACAGTCCTCCAATGTCCCCTCGAAATGGACATCGTCAATTTGCATTCCTATAAAAGAGCTGCGGTTCCATACCGCATTTGCAATTGTATTATTCACAAAAGCTCCAGATTTAAACCCTACTCCTGTAAAATCAGCATCCGTGAAATCGCAACCATTAACATGGCTTCCTGAAACTTCAGTTTCTTTTAGTGAACAGTTCTTAAATATACTGTTGGCTAAGCTGGAACCTTGAATGTGGCAATGGGTGATGTCAGACTCTGAAAAATCGCAGCTTTCAACGTAGTTGCTTTTTTTGAAATCTGCTCCTGTTAAATTGGAACCGGAGAAATCGCAATCTTTGATATGGCTTTTTGAAAATCCAGTTTCTTTTAGTAAGCAGTTCCTGAATATATTATTAGCTAAGTTGGAAGTCTGAATTTGGCTGCGGCTAATATCTGAATTTGAGAAGTCACAGCTATCGACATTATTTGTTCTTAGAAGAAGACCTGACAGATTTGAGCCAATAAACTTGCAGCGTTGCATGTTGGAAGAACTGAATTTTTCGTGCAGATTTTTCAATCCGGAAAAGTCTGCGTCTACCCAGTTTCCAAGTGACATATCCCAGCTCGGTCTTTTCTCCGGCTTTTTGAACAACAGTTCATCGGATTGTTTAATCAAAGGGTCTGGGGAGGTCGGCTCAGTAGCTTGCGTTTGAATGTGTTCTGAAAAATAGTTAAGGTCAACGCCCAGAATTTCAGCAAGACGGTTAAAAGTAGTTATGTCTGGCATGGATTCTCCGCGTTCCCATTTACCAACTGCCTGGGGGCTTATGTATAGACGTTCAGAAAGCTGCGCCTGAGATATATTTGTTTTTTTTCGAGCTTCGGCAATTTTATTGCCAATCATTTTAGTGTTTAACATAGGTTTCTTTTTATTTGTTTTGATAGGACAAAGGTATTTGGATGGAGCGCCTAAATCAAAGAAATAGAGAAACTTATAGTTGTATTTGCGCTACTTTTAGTTGTTGTTGGCAACCATAAGTAGTATTGGTTATTGGGGAGGGGGGTAAAAGACAAAGCGCTATTGATTCAGAGCGTTCATCAAATGATCTCACAACAGAACAGTTTCCAAGTTCTGGCTTTCAAAAGTTATGTTTACAGATCTTTTGTTTTTTGGACGTGTTCGGTGCTTTATATTTCGGGGTATGGTAAACATTTGTCCTTTAGAGAGTTCAATTGTTTTTTCTTCGAGATCAACATAAATTGTACCTTCAATGACCAGGAAAGTTTCATCAGAATTAGGATGGAAATGCCAGTGATAATCCTCGGTCATTATGCTGATCCTGACGATATGATCATTTACCATCGCAAGAGGGAAATTTGTAATTCCCGTCTGATAACCTGTACTCAGTTCAATTAGATCCTGGACTTGCAAAACCAGAGGCTGTTCTTTTTGACTATTTTTCATAAATTAAAGTTAGGTGTAAAAACGGAAGATTAACGCCACATGGAATTCATTTATTCGGATGGATTACCGAAATCAAAGAAACACAGAAACGTATAGCTTTAAGTGGCAGCCAAGATTAGTGCCGGTTACTTTAGGCGTTAAATGATTACCCGTTTGCTGTTAAAAATAGCGGATGTGTTTTTCCTTTTTCTTTGGAAATCTACCTTTGTACAGTAGGTAAACTGCAAAAGGCAGTTAGACTTCTATCGGTTTTATACGTTTTAAAATCAGAGACAATACTGATACATAGGCCACGTAGGCTATAAAAATATAATAACCTGGTTGCAAGGAGGAATTATTCTGTGTTACCGTAGAGAGTAGTTCCTCCTTGATATTTAAATCTGAGAGCTGACTTTGCAAAATTCCATTTAGGCCGATATAGGTCATCCCAATACCGACAACCATGACATTTGCCATATCCCATTTGCCAAGATCCAAGGCTAAAAACCTGACCAGTTTATTTTCAGCATATTTCTCCCTTCCCCATATAAGGATACCTTTACCCATCATGCGGAGCACAGGAAGGATAATCACAAAGAGCAGAATAAGTACTCCCACAAGAACCGCGTCGGGTTTTGGCTGTCCAACTAATGACTTAATGATACCTGTTATACTTTTACTCTGAAAAAATAATACCTGGTTGTTAAAGGCTAATTTTTCGTCGAGCAGGGTGAAATTTAGTGACTGAATTCGCGCATCAACTTCTATGATTGTAGAGGTAACACCTACTAATAAGAGGACAAAAGCAAATAAGAGAGAAAGGATATATAGGGCAGTATGAAGGCGTACCTGTTTTTTAAGCAACAACCATAAACATAGAGCCAGCAGAACACAGCCAATCATTCCAAAGGTGTATATATACATTAGCTTTCGAATGTTACTGAGCTGTAAATTTATCTTTTTCTCAAAGGCTGCTGTATTGTCGACATGATATTTTTTATAGATATGCCTTTTTACGGTAACACTGGCTGGCTCAGTATTATCGAAAGTTTCCTTCTTCAGTTGATCAATTTTGGTGTTGATAATACCCTTGAGTCTTTTTTTACTTGCAGGTTTATTGATTTTGTCAACTATGGTCGCCGCAAAATTGGGCACTTCAGCCTTGATTTCTTCAGGATCCACGACTGCGTTGAAAGCAAGCTTTTTTAGTTTTCCGCCAATGCTTTTCTGCGGCTTGTTAACCTCAGCGACGGCTTTATCAACAAGGGTGTTCAATTGTTTTGCTACTTTTTTCTGCAACTCTTTTTTCTGCCAGGCCGTCATGTTAAACTGATTGACTTTTTCATCTACCACGGCTGCCATTTTCTCCCGCCACTGGTCTACAGACAATATTCCAAAGGTGATATTGTTGGAAACACTATAGTCTGTTTTTATTTCCTGTTGCTGGCTAGAAAGTGTAGATATACGATAACCAAACCAGGCTTCCCCGCAAAGCAACAGGCTCAGGCCTACAGTGAGCAAAATGTTGGGCATGATTGTTTTTCTAGTGGCTTTCATGTGGAGAAATGAATTTTAGTATGGTTGACAGAATAAGCCCGTAAAGTACAAAGCTGATGAATATGATATATCCGGGCTGAAGTGCAGTATTGTTGGTCGTTATGACATTTAAGTCATCACTTTTTATATTCAAGCTCTTCAATTGGCTATCTAACAATCCGTTTAAGCCAATATAGACCATCAATATTGCAATAACAATGACATCAGCCATACTCCATTTACCGGATTGAAAGGCAAAATATCTGATGATTCTGTTCCTGGCAATTTTCCTTTTGCTCAGCAGGTGTATACCGGTAGCGCTAAGCTTCATGACAGGGAAGAGTATGCTGAAAACCAGTATCAAAATCCCAACCAACACCGCATCTATTCCTGGCTGTCCGATTAACACTTTTACCACGTCAAGAATACTCTTGCTTTGAAAGAACAATACCTGATTCTCAAAAATCACATGCTCGCCCAACACCATAAAATCCAGCGTTTTAATTCGTGCATCCACTTCTATCATAGAGGCCGTTAAACCTATAAAAAGAAGAATGAACGCAAACATCAACGACATGATGAAAAGGGTAGCATGGAGATCAACCCGCTTTCTTAATACCCACCATAACGATAAAACGATAGCGATGCAACCCAACATGGCAAATGAATAATTGTAGGTTAACGTCCTGATCTGTGACAGTGAGGAAATCAGTTTATTGTTTAATTCCTCCTTGGAAGTTGCCTGATATTTCTTGTAAATTTTATCAGTTTCAGCCTTTGTCGCGGCTACAGTGCTATCCAGGTATTCGGCACGTTCCAGGGCATCAAACTTGGACATTGCCATATTGCTCAACTGTTTTTTATTTTTGGGATTATAAACTTTGGCAATAATGTCTTTTGCTAAGGAAGGAGCCTTTTCCCGGAAGTCATCTGTGTTTACAAAATTTTTGACTATAAACTTCTTGATCTTTCCATCTATCGTTTTTTTTGGTTTATTTATTAGTGCTTCAGCTTTGTCAATAAGTGCAATGATGATCTGTTCAACTTCTTTCTGAAGATCTTTCTTTTGTTTCGGACTAAGGGTAAAATCACGGATCTGGTGACCTACAATTCCGGAGACCTTGTCTCTCCACTGGTCTACAGAGAACAATCCCGAACTAATACTATTCACGTTGGAATAATCTTTTTTTATTTCTTCCTGCCGCTCAGAAAGCTGGTGTAAATGGTAACCAAAATAACCTTCAGTGCACAATAAAATTGCGAGTCCGAAAATCAGCAGTAGTTTTAAAACAATTGGTTTCTTGCTGGAAATATGGGTTTCATGCATAGGCAATAGTAATGAGCCTGATGAACAATGACAGATAGGAAATTGTTTTAGCATCTTGGTATAGTAATTGCCGCTCGCAACTTAAGTTAACCACATATGGGCACCTGTTTTTCAAAAAGGCGATTAAGGATTTCAAATCTTCTATGAGTGATGCTGCCTGGCCGGCATTGGAAGAGACAAGTCAGATTATCAAGATGTATCCTATTGAAAAATATAAAATGGCTTTCTTTGGAGATGGAGTGATCGTTGCTTTAATCAGAACAGATAATGAATTTATGGGAAATCGGTTATTATTGGTGAAACAGAGGAGCGGGTCGCGGTCTTTCCGATCTATCTTTATCGGTCCGCTGCCGATGCTCCTCTGGAAATTATTCGCTAGTTTAGTTTCTAAAAATAGCTAGATAATCAGATGTTATCATAAGCTGCGGCAAAGTCTTTTGCGAAGTCTTTCAGTTTTATCTGGCCTAATGAAGGTTTGTGCTGATTGTAATCTTGGTAAAGTGTACCGTTACCCTGGCTTTCCTGTAGTTCGACAAAACCCTTAGCTACCTGCTCATTAAAACCAATGCTTAGCCAGTTCTCCAAAAGCTGTTGGCTTGGAATCACTGTCCATTTCAAGTCCGGTTTACCAATGGCTTCTCCGAGAGCTTCAGCAATTTCATTGGGGGAAGCCTCGTCGCTTGCGACATACCTTATTATTTTGCCCTCAAATTGTCTGTCTACCTCTTCGGCAATGACAGCGGCAATATCTTTTGGCGAAACCCAAGGCTCTTTGTCGTCACCACCGTAATTGGAAATAATCAACCCTTTGGATTTGATAACATGAATAAAAGAAAATAGGTTGATGTAGAAGCTGACCGGACGGATGAACTTAATAGATACGTCAGCGGGCAGTTGTTTAAGAGTGGTCTCAACATTGTGGTGGAAACGGATGATGCCAGTCCCTTTATTTGTATGGGCGCCGATGCTACTGAGGTGTATAATCTTCTTTACGCCAGATCGTTGTACAGCCTCTTTGTAATTTTCGCCTATTTTAGTAATATCGCCAATAAAGTCAACTGCTTTGTCGAACATGTCACCAACAGCTTCCATTGTTTCCATAAGGTAAACGATGTCTGCACCTTTGAAGGTTTCCGTTAAGAAATCTACATCCTGTAACTTGCCAATGGCTGCTTTCGCACCAAGTTGTTCAATATCTTTCTGACGTTTAGTATTGCTACTGATAACAGTGACCGTATGGCCGTTGCTTACCAATGTTTCTGTGAGTGGCTTGCCAATGTTTCCAAGTGAGCCTGTAAGTATGATGTTCATGATAGTGTTTTTTGTTGATTCAAAATTCAGAATAATGCACAAGACGGATGTAGCCAAAAGTCGCTATGTTGTAGCCAAAATCTGGAATTATCCATTTATGGAACATTTAAAACGACGATGCCTGATATTACCCGGACCACACTTACAACACAGCTTATGCTGAATTAGTAAATAAGTTAAAGATATCTACATTTCTGTGAGGCTTTTGAGGGGGGGATGCGATGCTCCAAGCTTTTTAGATGATATAATTAATAATGTTCATTGCCATTTAAAAAGACCACCAATAATTTATTTGTACTTTCCTGCAACTATATAATCACTCGGCGGTCTAATCAACACAGGTTTGCTTTTGGTACAATCATAAAAAATACCGAAGGCTTAGTTACACAGATCATATTTAAAATGGTTAACCATAATGAAGAATTAAGTTATATTGGAATTATTCAAATTACCTCATTAACAGAGGGGACAATTAAAAGTTATTTATCCAGGGCCAGAAAGGTTCTCCAAATAAATTTATTACTGACTTATAAACGGGACTATTTATCGTAACAAAACATCTTTAGCTTTTGTTTAGAAGCTTACAAGACATTGAAAAGCCTGCTTTTGATGTATCAGCAATGGTTTTACACCCTCTATTCATTGGCATTATTTCATTTAAAACAGATGCCATTATTAATGCTTTTGTAGGTGCAAAGCCAATTTCTTGATTTCTCTGGGTTCTAATCTATGCGTTATATCTGCAAATTCAATAGTTTGTCTGCATTTCCATGGGCAATCTTTCCTATTTGTTCATCAGAAAGTTCAATTCTGTTCAAAAATTCCATACCCATCTCATTTGTACTGAAAGGATAATCAACAGAAAACATAATGTTATCAATTCCAAAGGTATCTAAAGCAATTTTTAAGGGCGGCTGTGTAAAAAAACCGCTGGTAGTAATATGAACCTGCCGATGGAAAGTGTCGGAAAGCGAACGCTGATTGGCACCTCCATTACCGGGTTTGAAAGCTCTCTCTGACCTCGCCATCATCATTGGCAGCATTTCTCCCATGTGCCCAATGATCAGATTTAGCTTGGGGTATTTGTCAAAAATTCCTGAATACAAAAGGCGTAAAACGTGTAAAGCGGTTTCGGAATGCCATCCCCAGCCATAACAGGCTAGGGCCTCGGCCATACCTGAATGATTAGGTAGTCCGCTATAATAAATATCAGCTACTCCCTTTGGCGGTAAGCCTGGATGAAGGTAAATGGGTACGTCCAATTTTTCGGCCCGTTCAAATATAGGTGCAAATTCAGGTTGATCTAAAAACTTATCATTTGTGAGCCCCCGGATCATTGCCCCGCGAAAATTGTATTCTTTGACTGCCCGTTCCAACTCATCTGCAGCGGCCACGGGGGCTGTCATCGGCAAATGAGCAAAAGCCGTAAAGCGGGTCGCTTGGTTTGAGATCCTTTCAGCTATCAAATCATTGTACATTGTGGCAAAGGCCGGACCATCCTCCGGGCTCAAAAGGTTGGCGCCTGAGCTATCTACAGATAGTACCTGCATGGAAATGCCGTTGGCATCCATCGAATTTAAACGATCACCCGTTATATCGGCCAGTTTGTCTATAAGCTGTTGCATCCTTTCTGATTGACCAAATCCACCCAAAGCGCTTTTAGGTATTTTTCCGGCCATTTCCGGAAAGGAAATATGTTCTTCCAATGTAACTACTCTCATGTTCGATTTATTAAGTAAAATGTCCTACAAAGTAACGCACTCACCATTTAAGCTGCAATACAACATGGATGGCAATCATAGGATTATTCATGGTTTATCTATTGTGATGATAATTCATCGATTGTAGATTTTATTTGTTTATTAATCTGCTGAATTTGCGGGATGTCAGTACCGCTATCCAGGTTTATATTTTGATCTATTAACTGGTAGCTTTGCAGTCTGAGCTGGCAATAACGAATAAGTTTCTTATTACGTGTGTGCAATTTTTCAGAAAGGGTAAGATGATCTAATTCTGTGATCAAATTAATGCTGCGCTTCCAGTAACCGATACCTTTCCGCAGTCCCGATCGGAGTACTTGCTCGGATTTATCATTTGATTCTTTGAGAACGCCTAATGCCGTGTTTTCCATATCGTAGAACTCCACTATCCGTTTTTGGTATGTAAGCCGATCACTTTTCGACAAAACGTTATAAGTTATAACAGAAAAAATGATCGCAATAACCGGCACTGAAATCAGTGTAAGTCTTTTAATTCTGACACTATCTGGTTTTTGCAAGGAGGGCATAAGTGAATAGCCAATTAATACGCCACTAAGCAGTCCACCCAGGTGTGCTGCATTATCTATTCCACCTTTAAAACTACCATACACTAAATTATAAATTACAAAAATACCAATGTTGGCTAGCAATCCATTACGCATGGAACGCTCAACATGGTTTGTGCTTAACAAAGCAAGAAAGACACCATAAAGTCCAAAAATAGCACCCGATGCGCCCGCACTCACCGTATTATCATGCCACCATAGGCTTGCCAGACTGGCAATAATGCCCGTAAGCAAGTAGGCAACGAGGAATTTTGCTTTACCTAGAAAAGGCTCCAGTAATAACCCCACGAAGAAAAGCGCATACATATTCATCAGCAGGTGAATAATGCCAAAATGGATAAAGCAATTGCTTATAAGCCGCCACCATTGCCCATTAAGCGTGGCAACCGTTGCATTAGCACCCCAACCAACCATACTTTGACCATTTGGTTCGAATACCGATACGCCTGTACATACCATGACCAGAAAAATCAAAATGTTCAGGTTTATTAAAATGGGCGTTATGTAATATCCCTCCCTCGGTTTAAAAAAAGAAAGGAATCCACCAGAAAAGTTATACTTTGGCCTGATGTCGGGCTTTAAAGTATCTTCATAGGGTGGCACAAAATCCTTTTTGTAAACTTTATATTTTTGGCGGATTTCCTCATCGGTAAATGCTGACTTCATTTTTTCAAAGGCAGCTATATATTGGGAAACGGCACGTTCACTCTGTCCAAAGTCCGTAATCACAGCAGAAATGGAGGTACACTGAACATTTGCAGAGTCCTGTCCCAGTTTGACAGTGATCTCTCCATTCCATGAATACTCGCTATTTTGGGTATAGGCTATTACACCTGCATCAGAAATAAACCTGATGCGCCAACCAAGATATTTGATGGCTTCAAAAGCGGTGACAAGAAATTCTTTGTTGGTAAGACCGTTTATCGGCAAATTCTGTTCGGATTTTTCCATAGGATTTGAATGGTATTGTGCTTGTTAAGAAGAGCCATTCTTATATTCGCGTTTAAAGTTAACCATGAACTATTGTCATTATACAGAAACAACACAGTAGATGGATTGTTTAATGAGTGTTTTTTACATTGGTTTAGGAGATTATATAGAGTTCAATTACTGATGGAACATCCATTCTGGGGAAATATTAAGTGTGATGCTTCTGGTTGTACGGCCGGAATTACTTTCGCTCATCCGTTTTTTGGAGCGGGTAAAGTAGAAATTGCTCTTCAGAACGGGCCTGATGGCATGATCCCGAGTGAAGAACTGTTGCTGGCTTATGCTGATACCTATGTGTACTTCCTGAATCATATAGGCAGTCGTTTGTTTGTTTTGAAAAAACGAATGTTTGAGGTGTTTATGGAATATCTGAAGCAAAATGATGATGATATTCAGACACTTGAGCAGCACAACGATTACATAAGGGATTTGGCTTTTATTAGGGTCGGGCCTAATGATAGGGTGGAATTGTGTTTCTATTATTCCTTACTAAATGCTCCTGTGCATTCGGTGATTTTTATTGCAGATCGGTTGTATGCGATTTATGATGAGCCAGAATAATTGATCGGAACTTTTAAGCCGCTCATGCTTAAGAGATTAATTGTGTTTGTTGAAAAGGATGTTTCTTACCCTCGCAGATGTAAACTTTAACAACTTTATTTTATGCCTGTTATCTCGTTCGAATAAAACCCGAATAGAAGAATTTTCAATATCAAAACCGTCCTTATAAGTAGCATTTAAGGTGTACTTGGTATTATTTTTACGGTAAATAGTCAGTTTATCATTGACTATAGCTATTGATAACTTTGCGTCAACTTCGTCAGAATAATATTCGCCGATATAGTCTTTCAAAATAGATGGACTGCTATCTGCCGCTGCCACATTCTCATAAATTACTCCCTTTTCGTCTTCTATATAAATTGGTCTCTTCTGGTCTGATTTAAACTTTATTTGGGATGACCCCAAGATAAATTCATTTTCCGAGATAGGTACTAATATCTTACCCTTGGTGGTCATGAGTTTATCCTTTTTGACAATTAAACCGATCCCAGTATTTGTTAATAGATCTTTGTACCAACCGGTATACCTAATCAATATTTTAGATGCAACATGGACTGTATCAAATTTTGCATTCTCATTTATGGAGGACTTGTCTCTCAGCAAAATTTTACGTAACTCCGTCAGCCCCTCTTTTCCTTCGTCAAATTCGGATGTGTTGGAGAGCCAGGCAATTGATAATTTTAAATCAGGATAATATTCTAATGTAGAACGATAGGCAGCAGTAGCGCCATCGTGCATAATGACTTTCCATCCGCGAAGATAGTCAATTCTTAATCCAGCAGCATAAGAATTTTTTCTTCCGTTGTTAAGCGCTATTACACCAAGCTGATTGGAAAGTAGTGAAGGATTCCCCAATTTACCACCCAAAAAATAGTTATTCCAACGTAACAGATCCTCGGCCGTGGTTAGCAGCCCTCCGTTACCATATACATTTTCGAACGGCATATCAGTGAAATAGGTGCCATTACTTTTTCCATATGCAATGGCACGATCAAGCACAACCCTATTTAAGTTCGATCGCCACTGGGTATGCTTCATCCCAGCGGGTTCAAAAATAAAAGAATGCGTAAACTCTTCCAGACTTCTACCAGTTATGCGCTCAACGATGATGGAAAGAAGAACGTAATTTGAATTGCTATATAAATATTCATCTCCCGGTTTATTATTTAAGCTTTGTTGGTGAACGAGGATAGTTAGAACGTCATTGTTACTGTATAGCCTGGTTCCTCTTGGCCAGTCTGAAAATGCCATAATACTGCCCCAGTCTTTGATACCACTGGTATGATGCATTAGGTGCTGCAGAGTAATCACGGTTCCAAAGTCAGGGAATTCCGGAATGTATTTTCGTATATCATCATTTAGGGAGAGCATACCTGCCTGTTGCAGTAATAGGATAGAAGCAGCTGTAAATTGCTTAGAGACAGAACCGGCTTCAATAATTGATTCTGTCGTTAAAGGTACCTTATGCTCTAAATCGGCAATACCCCAAGCTTTAGAAAAGACAATCCGATTATTTTGGCTTATAGCAAGTTGACAACCCGGATTATTTACCTTGTACCGCTCAAATATTTTTTCAATTAAAACTATTGTGTCCTGCTGTATCTGGGCAACGGACGTTTGATAAATAAATATAATAAAAAATAGTACTAATTTTTTCATACAATTCTCATCAAATTAACCGACTTGTAACTAGTGGAAATCCGGGGAGCTTGACCAGTAGATTCTGAAACTGGTTGACCATAAAGGTACTAATAAATGATACCTTTCCTGATCACGGAATGGCATGGCTAAGGTCTCCCGAATATTCAATTATAGAGTAAAGATTCAATATTTTTGTGAAATATTTCACAAAAGTCTACAACTTTTATTCGTAGTACAACTCTCCATAAGTTTTAATTTTATAGATCTCTTTCAGAAATTTCACCAAAGTCTTTCGTTATTAGAAACAACAAGCTACTGGTGTTGGCAAAAATGTGTCTGCGTTTTTTGAGTTAAAGTTGTAATTTTTCAATTAAGTATTACAATTAATATAAGAAGACAAGCCGAATACGGCTTCAAAAAGACAGTTATTATCTAGTATTCCCAACAGCTACGCTTGATGGGTAATATACATTTTTGGAGTAGCTTTACAACATAAAAGCCCCAACTTTGGTTGAGGCTTTTCGTGATCCCGCTGGGATTCGAACCCAGGACCACTACATTAAAAGTGTAATGCTCTACCAGCTGAGCTACGGAATCTTCTTCGTTATTTGAAGGAGTGCAAAGATATAATTTTTGATTTAACTTGCCTAATTAATCCAATGAAAAAAGAGTCAAACAATGCTAAAGAGAGACAAATAGCTGAATATTAGTTCAGTTTTTTTTAGTTAATATTATTTTTTTGCCACAAAAAGCCAGTTTGGAATTTTGTGATACTATAAAAATGCAATCTTATACTGAACAATCTGTTGTTTCGTTGAATAAATGGAACATTAATTGCGTATATCATTTCAAATTATAAAGCCGATAGAACCATTTTGCATTATGGGAAAATATTTCTCGGGCAGCATAGCAATTGTTGTCCTGATCTTTACTTTAAGCCGTGCCGATGCTCAGGATAAAAA
>NZ_QAIL01000433.1 GCF_003061025.1 Pedobacter sp. HMWF019
GGTTTAAACTCAGGAAAGGTGATCAGAAATAAAGGACCCCGATGGCGATCGGGATCCTTATAATGACTGGGTTCACCCATTTAACATTTTTTTGCAATCCGTTTAATTAGAAACCCAACCAAAACAAAAATATGAATAATATTATTCATTGCGGCCTGCTGTCCAAAAAATGGCAGGTACGCAATCAAATTTGGCGAATTATGAAGTTAACCTTCGTTTTTTTATTCTCCGCATTTATGCAGTTAAGTGCGGCTGGAGTAGCCCAAAGCATAAATCTTAACAAAAGAGACACCCCGCTCACCCAGATTTTTACAGATCTTGGTAAACAAAGTGGTTATCAGTTTTTCTATAATGAACGTTTACTGGAAAAAGCAAGTAAAGTAGATGTTAAAATTAAGAACGGGACCCTGGAAGAAGCATTGAATTTATGTTTTAAAGATCAACCATTCTCTTATGAGATCCTGGACAAAATAGTGGTCATCAAGGAAAAGAACAAAACTATTTTTGACAGGATAACTGATTACATTACCGCTGTACAGATAAAAGGCCGGGTTACAGATCAAAGGGGACACCCGATTCCAGGCGTCAGTGTGCGGGAGAAAGGGAAAGGGGTCTCTGCATTTACCAATGGAGATGGTCAATACCAGATTAATGTAGATGCTAGCGCAACACTTATATTTAGTTATATCGGATATAAGACACAGGAAGTTAATGTTGCCGGAAGAACGACTTTAAATGTCAGTTTGGAGGAGGACGTGAGCGTCTTGAAGGAGGTCAATATCTCAACAGGTTATCAAACTCTGGATAAGAAAACATTTACGGGTTCTTCGACCCTGGTAAAGGCATCCGATGCAGAAAGAAATGGGGTTCCAGACATTAGCCGGATGCTTGAAGGACAGGTTGCTGGGGTAACTGTACAAAATGTTTCAGGAACGTTTGGTGCAGCACCTAAGATTCGCGTGCGTGGCGCAACTTCCTTTTCGGGCGATAATAAACCCTTGTGGGTTGTGGATGGTATCATTTTGGAAGATGTTGTCAATATCTCCAACGAAGCCTTGACAACTGGGGATGCGAATACCTTAATTGGCTCTTCGGTGGCGGGTTTAAATCCTGATGATATTGAGAGTTTCAATATTCTGAAAGATGCGGCCGCGACAGGTATGTATGGTGCAAGGGCAATGAATGGTGTGATCGTTGTGACCACAAAAAAAGGACGGCAAACACAGGGCACTCCAAAAATTAGTTATAGTGGAAACTTTACAACTTATGCTAAGCCTTCCTATTCAAGTTTTGATGTGTTAAATTCTGCAGATCAGATGGCTGTTATGATCGAGATGCAGAACAAAGGGTATTACCAGATTCCGGAAGCATCTAGAGGTAATACGGGGGGGATTTTCTATAAGATGTATAACATGCTGTATGACTATGATGAAACCACAAAAACCTGGGCACTAAGAAATGATAATGCCAGTAAGGTCGCTTTCTTGTCGAGATATGCCAATGCAAATACGGATTGGTTTAACGTTTTGTTTAAGAATTCTTTGCAGCAGGACCATTCCGTAAGTATTAATTCTGGTACAGAGAAATTTCAGACCTATGCTTCTACCTCATTTTTACACGATGATGGACAAACAATAGGTAATAATGTAGATCGTTTTACAGGAAATTATAGGGCTAACTTTAAATTAAGTGATAAGTTAAGCGGTGAATTACTGGCAAACGGTTCTGTTCGTAATCAGCAGGCCCCCGGAACAACTGTCCTGCAATCTGACCCTGTTTATGGCAGTTATTACAGGGGATTTGACATCAACCCGTATAATTATGCGTTAAACACCAGCAGACTGATCACTCCATACGATGAAAATGGGAATCTGGAATATTTCAGGCAAAACAGTGCCCCTTTTAATATTTTAAATGAGCTGAATACCAATTATCTAAAGTTGGCTATGATTGATTTTAAAGTTCAGGGCGGCCTAAATTATAAGATTATACCTGAATTGACTTATTCATTAGATGGTGCTTATAGATTTACGAGAACAGAAAGCCAGATCTACATCTTAAAAAACTCTAATATGGCTACGTCATTTAGAACTGTTGATGATGCCACTTCCGCTCAGAACAATCCTAATTTATACAAAGATCCTGATTTTCCAAACGGTTTGCCCTTGAGTGTTCTTCCTGATGGAGGTTTTTATAAAATGACTGGAGATAATCTAAAATCCTATTATTTCAGACAAAACCTACAGTATAACAAAACATTTAATAAAGATCATAACCTGAATATTTTTGGTGCCATGGAAGTACGGTATGCGGATAGACAAAATGAGTATTTTGATGGTGCGGGTTATCAGTATGAAAATGGTGGTCTGGTCAGCTCTGACTACCACTATTTTAAACAGGCTGCTGAAACTGGTAAGCCTTATTTTGGGATGGGTTACGGACTGGACCGTTATATAGCCTATTTTTCCAACGCAGCCTATACCTATAAGGAAAAATACACGCTGAAACTGTCTGGTCGTTATGATGGGTCCAATTTAATGGGTAAAAGTACAGTAGCCAGGTGGTTACCTACGTGGAACGTATCGGGTAGCTGGAACATTGACGAAGAAAGCTTCTGGCCAAAGAACAACATTCTAACAGCTGCTAAATTAAGAGCCTCCTATGGTTTGGTTGCCAGTATTGGCAACGCGACAAATTCTTCTGCTGTCTTTTATAATCAAATTGCCAGAAGACCGAATATTAATGATCAGGAGGTTCAAACCTTCATATCGAGTTTGGAGAACTCTCAGTTAACCTGGGAAAAAACCAAGGACTTTAATATTGGATTGGACTTATCCTTACTCAATGACCGGCTAAATTTAACTGTTGATGTTTATAACAGAAATATTTTTGATTTGATAGGAGACATTAAAACTTCAGGAATTGGAGGTCAGTATCAAAAAACGGCGAATTATGGAGGAATGAAAGGACATGGAATTGAGTTTGCAATAACAGGTAAAGTTATAGATCATGAAAACTTCAAATGGAGAACCAATTTTAATTTTGGATATAATACAAATAAGGTAACTAACCTGGATGTGGCACCTAATGTATGGAGGTCAATTTCAGCCAATGGAGCTCCGGTGGAGGGTTATTCTCAAAGAAGTTTATTCTCTGTAAAATTTGCAGGCCTGAATCATGACTATGGGTATCCAACTTTCATAGGCCCTGACGGAAAAGCAACAACTTATATTGGTTTACAGGATGATGATTTGTCATTTTTAAAGTATGAGGGGCCGGTTGATCCAACTTTTGCAGGCGGATTTTATAATCAGTTCTCTTATAAGGGATTTAGCCTGTCAGCGTTGTTTGGTTTTTCTGCTGGAAATTTCCTTCGTTTAAAACCGACTGTTAAAAGCAGTTATGATGATTTAACTGCATTAAGCCGCGATGTGTTAAATAGATGGGTACTGCCTGGGGACGAAAAGTTTACCAGTATACCAGCCATTTTAGACCCGCTTTCAGCGGCAAAAATCGTTGGGTCAGATGGGGCTACAGTAGATATCAGATATCCTTATAATTTATATAATTACTCTACAGAAAGAGTAGTAAAAGGAGACTATATTAAAC
>NZ_QAIL01000434.1:0-13048 GCF_003061025.1 Pedobacter sp. HMWF019
TATTTGCACACTCTTAAAAAATTAAGCGACTAATAATTAACAATATATATTAAAAGGCATGTCTAGAGTTTGTGATTTAACCGGAAAAATGGCGATGACAGGTTTTAATGTTTCTCACTCGAACGTTAAAACTAAGCGTAAGTTTTATCCCAACTTACAACTTCAGAAATTTTATATTCCTGAGGAAGATCGTTGGATTACACTGAAAGTATCTACTTCAGCTATTAAAACCATCAATAAAATTGGTATTACAGAAGCAATCAACCGCTTCGTGAAAAAAGGATTTTTGTAACAACTTCGGCTGGTTTTTACTGGCTTCAATTATAATAAAATGGCAAAGAAAGGTAACAGAGTACAAGTTATTCTAGAATGTACAGAGCATAAAACTAGTGGCATGCCTGGTATGTCTAGATATATCTCTACTAAAAACCGTAAAAACACTACAGAAAGATTAGAGTTGAAAAAATTCAATCCAGTGTTGAAAAAAGTAACTGTACACAAAGAAATTAAGTAATACATTTAGTATCTCACTAAATACAATCTATTTAGATCATGGCAAAAAAGGTAGTTGCAACCCTTAAAACGGGTAAAGGAAAAGAGTATTCGAAAGTTATTACAATGACTAAATCACCTAAAACAGGTGCTTATTCTTTCAAAGAAATCATTGTTCACAACGATCACGTTAAAGATGCTATTACTGCACCTCAAGAAGGTAAGTAATCTCAATATTCTATAATATTAGAGCCGTCCCTTCAATATGGGAGGGCTTTTTTTGTTTTGTTAAACATTCGTATGGGTTTATTTGATTTTTTTAAGAAAAAGGAAACTGCTCCTGAGGCTCAAGAGGCTTTGGACAGGGGACTAGAGAAAACTAAGGAAGGTTTTTTAAGTAAGATCACCAAGGCGGTTGCGGGTAAATCAACGGTTGACGATGATGTTCTGGACAACCTTGAAGAAGTATTAGTGACCTCCGATGTGGGTGTTTCCACTACACTCAAAATTATCGAACGTGTACAGAGTCGGGTTTCAAAAGACAAATATTTATCTACATCAGAACTCAATCACTTATTACGTGATGAAATCCAGCTTCTGCTTGCGGAAAACAATAGTAATGATTTCCGTAAATTTGAATATGGCGATCATAAACCCTATGTAATTATGGTGGTAGGTGTCAATGGCGTGGGCAAAACGACTACGATCGGTAAACTGGCGAACAAACTAAAAAACGAAAACCTTAAAGTTGTACTTGGTGCAGCAGATACCTTCAGGGCAGCAGCTGTAGAACAGATTAAACTTTGGGGAGAGCGGGTTGGTGTTCGTGTAGTGGCCCAGGCTATGGGCTCAGATCCTGCTTCGGTAGCATTTGATACGCTCCAATCGGCAGTTGCGAATAAAGAAGATGTAGTGATCATTGATACTGCCGGTCGTTTGCACAATAAGATTGGCCTGATGAATGAATTGGGAAAAATCAAAAATGTAATGGAGAAGGTTATTCCGAATGCACCGCATGAAATTTTGCTGGTGCTGGATGGCTCTACCGGACAAAATGCTTTTGAGCAATGCAAACAGTTTACCGAAGCAACAGACGTAAATGCACTGGCCATTACCAAACTGGATGGAACAGCTAAAGGCGGGGTTGTTATTGGAATTTCGGACCAGTTCAAAATCCCTGTAAAATATATTGGTGTAGGTGAGGGTGTAAATGACCTTCAGCTATTCGACAAAAAAGCTTTTGTAGACAGCTTGTTTAAATAAGGATCTGCAATACATATTAAATTGACTAAAAAAATAAATGAATACTAAGACCACTTCCAAAATCATTACCGCTAAAAAACCTAAGATCAATGTCATTACCTTAGGCTGTTCTAAAAACATCTATGATTCTGAAGTTTTAATGGGACAGTTGCGCGGCAATAGCATGGATGTGGTTCATGAAGCAGGCAAAGTTGGCAAAGACGATATCGTGGTGATCAATACCTGCGGATTCATTGATAATGCAAAACAGGAGTCTATTGATACCATTTTGCAGTACAGTCAGCTCAAGGATGAGGGCAAAGTAGCCAAAGTTATTGTAACCGGATGTCTTTCGGAGCGTTATAAACCAGAATTGGAATCTGAGATCACCAATGTTGACGCTTATTTTGGCACCAACGATTTGAACAATATCCTGCATTCTCTGGGTGCAAACTATAAACATGAGCTGATTGGCGAGCGTTTATTGACCACTCCCTCTCATTTTGCATATTTTAAAATTGCAGAAGGTTGTAACCGCCCGTGTTCTTTCTGTGCGATTCCACTAATGCGTGGTAAACATGTATCACGCGATATGAATGAACTGGTGAATGAAGCTAAGATTCTTGCAGCCAACGGTACAAAAGAACTGATTCTGATTGCACAGGATCTTACTTATTATGGCCTTGATATATATGGCAAACGTAACCTTGACGAATTGTTAAGACGTTTATCGGATGTTAATGGCATAGAGTGGATTCGTTTGCAATACGCCTACCCTTCCGGCTTCCCGATGGAAATTCTGGATGCCATGAATGAAAGGGAAAACATTTGTAAATACCTTGATATGCCGCTTCAGCACATTACAGATAATATGCTGAAATCTATGCGCCGCGGTATCACCAAACAAAAAACAATAGATATTGTAAACCAGATCCGGGATAAAGTTCCCAATATCGCTATGCGTACCACGCTGATTTGTGGTTATCCTGGTGAGACAGAGCAAGACTTTGAAGAAATGCTAAGTTGGGTGGAAGATACCCGTTTCGACAGATTAGGTTGTTTCACCTATTCTCATGAAGAAAAGACCCATGCTCATAACCTGATAGATGATGTTCCTGAAGAAGTGAAACAGGAGCGTGTCGATGCTATTATGGAATTGCAACAAGGTATTTCTTTTGATATTAATCAGGAAAAAGTAGGTAAGACATATAAAGTATTGGTCGATCGAAAAGAAGGCGATTATTTTATCGGAAGAACTGAATTTGACTCTCCTGAGGTAGATAATGAGGTTTTAATAGACGCTGCTACTGGTTATGCTGCCAATGGAAGTTTTGTACAGGTAAAAATTGACCGTGCCGAAGATTTCGATCTGTATGGACAGATTGTAAAATAAAAGTATGGCCCTATGAATTATGGTTTAATAACTTAAATTCGTGCCGATGCTTGCTAAATATCTATCATACCAGGATACCAACTCCTTCTCTTCTATTGTATTGGATTACATAGAAGGGAAAAATGTACTTCAGCCTTTTTTTAAATACAAGCCCGATATACGGGGTTTCCAAGAGGCTATTGAAGAGCGGAATACAGATTGCAACAGGGATTTACTGGTACAGGTATTACAGCGTCAGTATGAAGGCATAACTAAAAGTGAACTGGTTAAACAGCATATTGAACTTCTTGCAGACCGAAAAACTTTTACCATTACCACCGGACATCAACTGAATATCTTTACTGGTCCCTTATATTTTATCTATAAGATTATAACAGCCATTAACCTGGCCAGGGAACTAAAACTGACCTACCCGGATTATAATTTTGTTCCAGTATACTGGATGGCTACCGAAGACCATGATTTCGAAGAAATTAACCACGTAAAGGTAGAAGACAGATTACTGTCCTGGAACAAGAAAGCCACAGGTGCAACGGGAAGATTAAGTACAAAAGATATGGCTGAGGTTCTGCTGGCTTATAAAGGGTACTTAGGTATCAGTGAGAATGGCAGGAAACTGGCCGACCTTGCTGAACAAGCTTATTCTGGTCACAGTACACTTTCCGCAGCAACGAGAGCGCTGGTTAACGGCATTTTTGGTGAAGAGGGCCTGGTCTGTATAGATGCCGATGAACATCTGCTTAAAAAGGAATTTGCTTCGGTTGTTTACAAAGACATTACAGAGCAAAACAGTTTTAAGCAGATCAGCGCTGCTAATGCGGCACTGGAAGATAAAGGATATAAACCTCAAGTCAATCCAAGAGAAATTAATTTTTTCTATATGAAGGATCAGCTTCGAGAAAGGATTATAGAAGAAAATGGCTTGTATAAAGTAAACAACACTTCTATTGGTTTTACTAAAGAATTGCTTCAGAAAGAAATAAATGAATTTCCGGAACGCTTCAGTCCTAATGTTGTGATGCGTCCAATGTACCAGGAAATTATACTTCCCAATCTCGCCTATATAGGGGGTGGTGCAGAAGTAACTTACTGGTTGCAGCTGAAATCAAATTTCGATTTCTATAATATACCTTATCCTGTACTGATGCTCAGGAATTCGGCACTGGTGATTGACGCACAGAGTGCAAGAAAAATGCATATTCTGGGCATTACCCACCAAAGTCTTTTTCATAGTAATGAAACACTTAAAAACGAGTGGATTAAAGTCCATGTAAATAATCTTGCTTTAAGTTTGGAAGATGAACGCAGATCTATAAGTGCCATTTTTGACCATATTAAACTGGATGCGTATAAAATAGATAAAACACTTTCCCAATCCACAGATGGTGCCCGTATCCGGACGCTCAAACTGATTGATAACCTGGAAAAGAAAATGCTCAGGGCTGAAAAACGCAAGCATGTCACTTCGCTTAATCAGATTGATGCTTTAAAAAACAGATTATTCCCTTCTGGTGTATTGCAGGAAAGAGTCTTGAACATCGCTCCGATGTATGTACTTTACGGCGATGACTTTATACAATCTCTACTGGAAAATTTCAAACCGCTGGAACATCGTTTTACTATTCTTTTTGCTTAACAACTGCCTATGACCTTTCACACTTTCACCGAACAAAAACTCCGTGCTTTTACAGAACGTATTTTTCTCAAAATGGGCTGTAACAGTACAGATGCTGAACTGGCCGCAGATGTCTTGCTAAAATCAGACCTTAGGGGTATAGATTCACATGGGGTAGCCCGGTTAAGCGGGTATGTAAGGCTCTGGGAGAAAAAAAGGATCAATGCACAACCAAACATCAGGATCGTTCATGAAACGGCCACTACGGCAACTGTAGATGGTGATGGCGGATTAGGCCTGGTTGTGGCGCCTTTTGCCATGAAAGTGGCTATAGAGAAAGCAGAAAAATATGGCAGCGGATGGGTAGCTGTTAAAAATTCAAACCATTTTGGTATTGCCGGCTATCATGCATTAATGGCAGTAGAAAAAGATATGATTGGTATTAGTATGACCAATGCCAGCCCCCTGGTAGCGCCGACCTATTCCAATGAGCGCTTATTGGGTACCAATCCAATGTGTTATGCTTTTCCGGCGGGAAAATATCCACCCTTAATTGTAGATATGGCCACAGCCGCCGCGGCAAATGGTAAGCTCGAAATTGCGCAAAGATCTGATCAGCCTATTCCAGAAGGATGGGTACAGGACAAGAATGGAAAGCCCTCTACTGATCCTCATCAGTTAAAAGATGGAGGGTCTTTACTTCCATTAGGTTGCGATAAAGATCATGGAAGCCATAAGGGTTATGGATTGGGTGCTACAGTAGATATTTTATCTGCAGTGTTGTCTGGTGCCAATTATGGGCCATGGGTACCTCCATTTGTTGCCTTCCTGGAGCCGCCTTCAGATCCTGTTGGAAAAGGCATAGGTCATTTTCTAGGTGCAATGCGTGTGGATGGCTTCCGGCCTGCCGCAGAATTTAAATCTCATCTGGACAACTGGATAGAACGATTTAAAAGTTCAGGCACCATTGATCCCTCGAAAAAAGTAGTCATTCCCGGAGAACCGGAATATGCCGCAGAACAGGAAAGAACTCAACAAGGGATTCCCCTCATTGACGCAGTGGTAAAAGATCTGAATACGCTGGCAGAAAAGCTTCAGGTAGAAAGACTATAAGACATAAAAAAAGGGATTCTAATGAATCCCTCTTAATAATCTGTTCCATCTGATCTTACTGAAGAACGATCCGTTAGTATCGTAACTCATCCAGATAAATAAGGCTTTACCAACCACATGGTCCTCCGGTACAAAGCCCCAGTAACGGGAATCCAAAGAATTATGTCTGTTGTCTCCCATCATCCAGTAGTAATCCATTTTAAAGGTATAGGTATCGGCCTTCTGACCATTGATCATCCAGTCTTTTCCTACTTTTTCTACTTTGTTACCTTCATATATTCTAATGCTTCTTTCATAAAGTGGCATCGTTACACTGTCTAACTTAACCGTCCAGCCTTTTTTAGGAATAGTAATAGGGCCAAAGTTGTCAACATTCCATTTGCGGTTTGGATCGTGCGGAAAAACATCCAGGGACTGCTCCCCTTCAACAGCTGTATTTTCTTTCACACTTTCTACAAAGTCCAGCTTGCGAACCTGATCCATCATAGTTTCCGTACCTGTAAACTCATAGGTATTTTGTGCCAGGCCGGTAATATCAGATTGAAGGTTAAAACCCATTCCCTCAAAAATGCTGAAGTTTACATCAGCTGTTTTGAACTTTACAGCATAAGTAATCTGCCCGGTCGGTTTTAATTTCTCAGGTTTACCATTAATGGAAACTAATCCATTTTTCATACTCACTACGTCACCAGCGATACCAATACAACGTTTGATATAGTTTTCTCTTTTATCTACCGGTCTGCTTACAATGGTAAACTGACTGTGCACAGACTGCCAGCCCAATGACCTGACCATTTCATAATAATTGTGGTCCTGTTGCTCTAAAGCCACAGTATCTCCTTCAGGAAAATTAAATACAACCACATCATTTCTCTTGATGTCTGTTAGCCCAGGTAATCGGCGATATTTCCACTGAACACCATCCCAATAAGCTTTGGTGCCGGTAATAGGCATAGTATGGTGCGCAAAAGGAAAGGCAATTGGCGTCATAGGAATCCTTGCTCCATAGTTTACCTTACTAACAAATAAAAAGTCACCAACCAGGAGAGACCGTTCCATTGATCCGGTTGGGATGGTATAAGCTTCTATAAAGAATACCCTGATGATGGTTGCAGCAACCACAGCAAAGATGATGGCATCTGTCCATTCTCTGCCTTTAGATTTCTTTTTCTTTGGATCGGCATCCTTACGTTTTTGCCAGAACTTCCAATTCATATATTATTTATTAAAATTAAATATGTCGGCTATATTATAAAAGCCTTGTTTATCCTTCAACCACTCTGCGGCAACTATTGCCCCTAAAGCAAAACCTGCACGGCTGTGAGCGGTATGTTTTAATTCGATATCATCCACTTCAGAGCTGTAGATTACAGTATGTGTACCTGGAACATGCTCAATACGCTGAGAGGTGATCAGCAATTGATCATTCTTCAGAACATCATTGAAAGGTGTTCCCTCCAGTTCATTCACCCATTCTTTCTTCCCATCCAACTGGTCGATTATACCTTCGGCAATTGTCATCGCTGTACCGCTTGGTGCATCGAGTTTCTGCGTATGGTGGATCTCTTCTACTTGTACCTCATAAGCCGGATAGTTGTTCATCACCTTAGCCAGCACTTCATTGATATGGAAGAAGATATTCACCCCAATACTGAAGTTTGATCCATAAAGCAAAGTATTGTTACTGCTCAGGCAATCATCTTTTACTTTCTGCAATTCCCCGTACCAACCGGTAGTACCCACTACTACAGGAAGATTGGCTTCAAAGCAGGCATAAATATTACCAAGAGCAGCATCAGGAGCACTAAAATCGATGGCTATATCTGCCTTGCGCAAGTTTGATGTCGTCAATTCTTCCAGGTTATCTATATTTATTTTTAAGACAACTTCATGACCTCTTTCTAAAGCGAAACGCTCTATGATCTGGCCCATTTTTCCATAACCAAGTAAGGCTATCTTCATTTCTTATTTAATTTTTAATATATTAAAAGCCAAGGTACTTTTTTTTACCTGAATCAAAACCTGAAACTCACTTTTAATCCCGGAGTATAGGGACTATAACTGTAAACAGCACCATTATTGATCAATGTGGGTGAGAACCTGATGGCCAGATCATCTCCTACATCAAAATACATCAGACGCGCATCCACATAAGCCTCAATTGCCTGTACTGCATATAAAGCGACAAAAGAGAAAATAATCACTTCCTTGTTCCGGCGGTAAGTATCTTTCGCTACCGTAAGCTGTGCAGTCGGATACCTGGCCAGCTCGCTGTTAGGATCAATCTCAGGCTTACCCTGTTCCAAATTAAATTCCCGGTTCTGCAACTCCGTTAAATACCGGTGGTATTGCTTATTATTAGACATATAGGATAAGGTCAATAACGTCGCACCTGTATAAAGCGCGCCGACCTTTACAAGACGATAGACAGTGATGCCATTACCAAGCTGCCCCCAGCCTGGAGCAACAAGTGCCCTGAACACCGCTTTACGTCCCGCGATCCTGCCTTTATTCACATAAGCTGGTTTGATTGTATCAATTTGAGGTGACTTACTAAGTGTAGTGTCCTTTTTTAAATAAGGTTGCTGGGCCTTTACAGTAAAAAAGGCACAACAGAATAAAGCCGATAACAGCAGAATTTTAGGCATTACCAATCTAATAATTCCAAAATCCTGTTCAAATCATCATCAGAAACAAAAGGTATCTCAATAGCTCCTTTTCCATTCTGTCCAACCTTTAATTTTACCTTGGTCGCAAATCTGGAAGCCAGGTCTTTTTGAAGTTTTTGATACTCAAAAGAAACACCCGCAGGTTGCTGTTTTCCAGGTTTAGTTTTCAGTTGTAAACTGTTGATACTCCGCACCAGCTCTTCTACCTTTCTAACAGAAAGTTCTTTATCTATGATTTCCTGGTGAATGAACAATTGTTTATCTACGCCTTCTACATTAATTAGTGCACGGGCATGACCCATGGTAATTTTCTGATCACGGATAGAAATCTGGATGGCAGGCGGAAGTTTCAGCAAGCGCAGATAGTTGGTTACCGTACTTCGATTTTTACCCACACGTTCACCAAGTTGCTCCTGCTTCAGATTACATTCTTCCATCATCCGCTGGAAACTTAAAGCCACTTCGATGGCATTTAAATTCTCTCTCTGGATATTTTCAATCAATGCCATTTCCAGCATTTGCTGGTCATTGGCACTACGGATATAGGCTGGTATTTTGGTTAAGCCGGCAAGCTTGGAGGCACGTAACCTGCGCTCTCCGGAAATTAACTGGTATTGATTGGCTGAAATCTTCCTAACGGTGATGGGTTGTATTAAACCCTGCACTTGTATAGATTCTGCAAGTTCGTTTAAAGAAACCTGATCAAATTCCGTACGGGGCTGATAGGGATTGGTTTCAATTTCACTGATACTGATCTCTCCAATGTTATTTTCCTGGCTCTGTCCCTGTCCGGTTTCACTAACCGGGTTCATCTGGCTCTTTGGCGGATGAGCAGAGTCTGAGTCATCCAAAAGTGCGCTTAATCCTTTACCTAAACCTGTTTTTCTCTGAAAAGATGTCATTAAATCTTATTTATATAATTGCAGTTTTCAAATCTTCCACATGATCAACCAATCCGTTCTTACGAACAATTTCCCGTGCCAGATTCAGATAATTAATTGCACCCTTACAATTTGCATCATGCATAATTACAGATACACCGTAACTTGGAGCTTCACTTAAACGTGTATTGCGCTGTATAATGGTTTCAAATACAAGATCCTGGAAATGCGTTCTTACTTCTTCTACGACCTGGTTCGATAAACGTAAACGTACATCGTACATGGTTAAGAGAATACCTTCAATTTCCAGCTCGGGGTTGAGACGGGTTTGAACAATCTTAATGGTATTCAGCAATTTACCCAGCCCTTCCAATGCAAAATATTCACACTGTACAGGAATGATCACGGAATTGGCTGCAGTTAAGGCGTTAATGGTAATTAAACCCAGAGATGGCGAGCAGTCTACAATGATAAAATCATAATCATCCTTTACCTTTTCCAGAACAGCCTTCATTTTATATTCCCTGCTATTCAGATTGATCATTTCGATCTCTGCACCCACAAGGTCAATATGTGCTGGCAATAAATCAAGATTTGGTGTATCGGTTTTCTGAATGGCTTCCGAAGGTTCCACATCATTGATGATGCACTCATATATGCTGTTTTTTATATTTCTTGGATCAAAACCAATACCTGAGGTGGAGTTGGCCTGAGGATCTGCATCAACCAATAAGGTTCTATACTCTAATACGGCTAAACTAGCGGCTAAATTAATAGATGAAGTGGTTTTCCCTACTCCACCTTTTTGATTTGCCAGTGCAATAATTTTACTCATTTATCTTTTTAAAAATTACCAATTATTTACCTGAGGCTTGACTATACTTGATTTATTAATGCTAAAAAATGCTATTTTTGTAGTTATTCAGGCACTTTTTAACAATTAGCTAAGATACAAACTTATTAGCATATATGTCATCAATGCAATAAGTGTTTTAAACATCTTATTAACAATTTTCACATGATAACGATCATATCAGGCACCAACAGACCTAATAGCAATACGCTTAAAATCGCAAAATATTATCAGAACTCGTTATTAAAAAAAGGCCTGGAGACACAGATTTTTAATCTTGAAGACCTGCCTGATAACCTGATCAAAACAGATTTATATGGAAAAAGAAGTGAAGCCTTTCAACCTATACAGGAACTCATTGCTGGTACTGAAAAGTTCCTTTTTATCATTCCCGAATACAACGGAAGTTTCCCCGGAGTACTAAAAACCTTTATAGACGCCTGTAATTTTCCGGAGAGCTTTTACAATAAAAAAGCTTGTCTGGTGGGCATCTCTTCGGGAAAATACGGCAACATCAGGGGAGTTGATCATTTTGCCGGCATCTGCAGTTATCTACATTTACACGTTATGCCACTCCGCATTCACATCTCTGCCATTAAAACAGAGATGAACGAAGCTTTCGAATTTTACAAGGAGGACACCCTGAAGTTCACCAATGAGCAAATGGATAAATTTATTCTTTTCTAAACACCAAAACTCATCCAGCGCTGCCCTTCATTTCCGAAGACAAAATAACCCGGATATAGGATTTCAGCCACATCTTCCAGCAAAGCAACCAGGAATTCCGGATTGTGCTGATCTCCTTTAAGTTCGTCTATCAAATACAGGCGATTATATTCAACAGCTGGCCATTCTCTTTCCAGTAAGGCAGGAACCACCCCCATCAATGCAAGTATAGAAGTATGCTGTTCCTGATAAATGATCACCCTGGCTTTTTTTAAATCCTGTTCTATAAAGCCTCCAGCTGTATCAAGAACATGATTTAATATTGTATTTTGAAGATTGTCGGTATCCAGTACCGCCACAGGTACTTTATCCATAAACTTGATCTTATGTTCAACAATATCGACCCTGTCCTGGAGCTGTTCCCTTAGAAATCCATCCTCTACTTTATTTATCGCAGCATTTAAAAAAGACATATCAATTTATTTATTACTTTGTGCAAAAGTAATATTCCTAAACAGATGCATCGTATTATTAAAAATATTTTTTGGAGCCTGTGGCTGCTGAGTATATGCTCCTGCCATCCTGATTTGGCAAATAGCTCAAAAAAAGTGTTTAATCTTAATCTCGATGCCAACCTGACTTCTTTAGATCCTGCCTTTGCAAGGAATCAAAATGCCATCTGGATGATGAACCAGATTTTTAATGGTTTGATCCAGATCGACAGCAACCTGCAAACAGTACCCTGCATCGCAAAGACATGGAAAGTATCAGATGATGGGCTTACTTATATATTTAACCTCCGCAGCGACGTGTATTTTCACGACAGCCCGCTTTTTAAAAACGGAAGAGGGAGAAAAGTAATAGCTCCAGATTTTGTGTACAGCTTTTACCGCCTGATTGACCCAAAAGTAGGTTCTTCCGGTGGCTGGATCTTTAGCGATAAAGTAAAGGACATCCACAATTTCACTGCTCTAAACGACAGCACTTTTCAAATCCGGCTACTGAAACCCTTTCCTGCTTTTTTGAATTTGTTAACGACACAGTATTGTTCAGTTGTCCCTTATGAGGTTGTAGAACATTATGGCAAAGATTTCAGGAGCCACCCCATTGGTACAGGTCCTTTTAAGTTTAAATATTGGAAAGAAGATGAAATCCTGGTCTTGTTAAAGAACGAGCATTACTGGGAAGAAGAAGCTGGTGTACGGCTGCCTTATCTTGATGCCGTCAAAGCTTCCTTCATCAGTGATAAACAGAGTGCTTTTATGAATTTCATCAAGAAGGAACTTGATTTCTTTGATAAAGTAGATGGCAGTTACAGGGATGATATTTTAACCAAAAGCGGAAAGATGACTGCAAAATATAAAGGTAAATTCCAACTTAAGAAGGGAGCTTATCTGTGTACAGAATATTTGGGTATGTTGGTGGATACGTCCAAACTGATCGCCAAAAACTCTCCCTTAAAATATAAGAAGGTGAGGCAGGCCATCAATTACGCCATTGATAAAGCAAAATTGATCAAATACCTGCGCAACAGCATTGGAACCCCAGCTACATCGGGCTTTGTTCCCGCGGGGATGCCTGGTTTTGACAGTACCATTGTGAAAGGCTATCATTACAATCCTGAGAAAGCCGCAGCACTACTTGCTGAAGCGGGCTACCCAGGCGGAAAAGGAATGCCACAGATTACGCTAAGTACTTCTACAACCTACAAGGACCTTATTGAATTTATACAGGGAGAACTTAATGCCCAGGGTATCAGGGTAAAGGTAGATGCAAGCCCAAATGCAAGTCTAAGAGATATGATGTCTAAAAATGAGGTTAACTTTTTCAGGGGTTCATGGATCGCGGATTATCCGGATGCAGAAAACTATCTGGCAGTTTTCTATTCCAAAAACCGTGTGCCATATGGCCCAAATTATACCGGCTATTTCAATGAGACTTTTGATAAACTCTTTGAAGAGAGTTATTATGAAAGCAATGCAGAAAAGAGATATGTACTTTACAGAAAAATGGATAACATGGTGATGGAGTATGCCTCAATTGTACCCCTTTATTATGATCAGTCAGTGATTATGTTGCAGAACGGAATCAGTGGCTATTCTATGAATGCATTGAATCTGATGG
>NZ_QAIL01000434.1:13058-20361 GCF_003061025.1 Pedobacter sp. HMWF019
TAAACTATTTTAGTTTTTTAAACCTCCGGCACCTTGTTCACCCATTTGCTGCTCGCCTTGTTTCACATCATCATTATTGATCTTTTTCTTCTGCGTAAATTTCAGCTTACCAAAGCTGTAACTAAAGTTCACACCAAATGAACGCAATGGATAATGAATGTCTGTACTTTGAGTAGAAGTTGCTGTGGTATTCAACGTTTTGATTCTTAGATCACGGTTAAACGGATTCAAAACATTCAGACCAACAGAGGCTTTTTTATTCAGGATCTCTTTCTTAAGGGCAGCTCCATAAAAATACATTGCATCTGTTTTGCCTTGGAACGTACGTTTTGGTGAATTAAGTACACCCCACAACTCTGTATTCCAACCACCCGGTAAAGCATATGCCGAACGCAAGAAAGCTGTATAGTTTAAAAAGGTTGAAGTACTTACCCCCGTTGCTGAACCATTCACTTCATAGGTATTCAATCCCAGATTCGTCATCAATGTCCATTTTGGCTTCGGGTTGTAAGAAGCAAAGATGTTAAATCCGTAAGATTTACTGTTACCCACGTTAATATAAGTCGTTAAGTTTTTATTGACACCATCTTCAACAATTGGCCTGATGGCACTCTCAATGACATCATGCGTACGGCGGTAAAATACTGAAGCATTAATGATAGAACCTTTTATAAAAGTGGAGTAACCCAACTCCATATTATCAGTTAATTCAGGTGCCAGATTTGGATTACCTTGGCTTGGGTTAAAAACATCACTTTCATTTCTGAACGGGTTCAGATAGAATAAACTTGGACGCTGTACCCTCCTGTTGTAACTGGCCTTTATCGTTGTATTTGCTTTAAGGGTTTGTGAAACAATAATACTTGGGAACAAGTTAAAATAGTCGTTCTTAAAATTAGATGCTTTCCCGTCAATTGCAGTATATTCTGCTCTTAAACCTGCTTTTGCCGTAATCTTCTTACTCAGTTTAAATCCCATTACACCATAAGCAGCCGCTACATTCTGATCGTAATCAAACCCACCAATTTGTCCGTCATTACTTTTAATATTTCTAAAAATACCTTTAGCTCCTGTTTCCAAAGTGGTAGTTTTGTTAAATGGATACGTATAATCGGCCTGCAAAGTGTATTCATTGTTTTTACCAGTATTGTCACCCAATACTGTCGAATCTGGCGTGTTTGGTTTGGTAAAAACATTACTATAGTCACTGATATTCCTGCCTCTTGACAATTGTCCGGATAAAGTGAATTCCTCTCCTTCCCTTTTGGTTGTTTTCTTATAATCCACGTTCCAGTCCATATTGTTAAAACTCATGTCCATATCCCTGGTATTCGTACTTAGAAAGGCATTATTCAGATAGATGTCCGTACTTCCCGGACCTCCGTTTGAAAACCGGTTAAATTTAATGTTGGTGCTAATGTTATTATAAGCATTAATATCATAGTCCAATCCTGCGCTTCCATTATAACCTACTCTGGACCAGTTCGAGTATCCATTTTGCGCAAGGGTATTGGTCTGGCCATTCTCAATATAAGTATTCAACATATCCACTTTTGAATTTTGAGGATAAGCCTGGTTCACACCAAGGCTTGTTGTAAGAGACAAACGACCAGTTTTCGCATTCAAGTTAAAAGCACCATTATTAGACCGTGTTCCTACCGAACCATTCAAGCTTCCACTTATACCTTCCGCATTTTTTTTCTTGGTAATGATATTCACAATCCCACCTGACCCTTCTGCGTCATATTTAGCAGAGGGGCTCGTAATCACTTCAACACTTTTAATCTGCTCGGCCGGAATCATTTTTAAAGCGTCTGCAACACTGTTTGCCATCGTACCAGAGGGTTTTCCATTAATCAGAACCCGAACTGCTGCACCACGCATTTGTAGATTACCATTGATATCCACAGAAAGCATAGGAACTTTGCGCATCACATCCGTTGCATCTCCTCCCGCATTGGTGATATCTGCCTCTGCATTGTAAACCAATTTATCAACTTTACTTTCCACTAAAGCTTTCTGCCCGGTAATCTCCACTTCTTTAAGGTTTCCTGCAGTAGGAACCAAATAGATTGTACCTACATTCAAATCCAGTTTTTCAGGAGTGGTTTTCACCAAAATAGATTTGGTCTTATATCCCATAAAACCAATGGTCAGCTTATATTGATCAGGGGCAATATTCTGGAGAGCAATCTTTCCTTTTTCGTCGGTCACTCCGCCATTAACTGATTTATTGTCTTTAATTTTTACTAGTGCAATGGTGGCATAATCTACCGGCTTTTTAGTTATAGAATCGAGAATTAAAGCGGTTATCCTTCCAGTCACCGTAACTTTTTTACCGGCCCCAATTCCCCCCATTGGAAATTGCGCTTTTGCAGTTGAGAGTACAGTTAAACCTATAAATAGTAAGAGTAGAATTCGTTTCATATTAATTTTTGCGTCTTTTGTCAATTAGTCTGCGCAAGGTAGATTTTGTTACAAGGATATTAAACAGATTTCTGATGAGGCTGCAAATATAAGCGGTGAACGGCGGAAAACGAGGGGTCAAATTACAAATGAACGGACCTTTTCTTTATGATTTTTATTGTTCCAATGCTCATCTTACTTGTACTGATAGAAAATACCCTGCACAATTGGCGTCCATAAACATGCTTTTTGGTCACAGCTTTTTAATGCACTGTTTGCCCATGTATTACAAGTATTAAATATATCATATGCACCTTTAGCCTCATAAAAGGCATCATCTGCCCCATATCCTTTTTTATCTTTTCGAACATAGATCTGTATTGGCTGCCCTAAATCATTGTACTTAAAACTTCCTTTAAGGTAATGTACAAGTTTTAGATATTGACCTTTACTCAGCCTGATTTCTCTGCAATTTTCGCCGGGCTGCATTGATCTACAAAAGTCTGCATGAATTGCTGTACTGCCCAAATGAAACATGGCCTTAAATGCGACACTAAATCTTAAGTCTGACCATTCCGGCGTTTGCAGATAAAAACCTTTATCTCCCCAGCCAAAAGCTACATATTTAAAAGTTGTATCTTTTGATTCTGTGTCCTCAAATTTGGTTATCCTGGTCCAATCCATCATCTCATTCCTAACAGGCACAACAATATCAGTATGTACCCCATTAGACAATATGTATATAGATATTTCATCCGGTCCTTCTTTTGGTGCATCTTTGTTAACTGGAATAACGATAAGGATCCAGGCCAGAAAGGTGTAAAATACCAGGAAAGCCACAAGCCCCCCAAAGATGTAGAACATTACTCTTAAAAGTTTTTTTATAAGCGTTTTCATCAATTGCAAAGCCTCAATATAATGCTTTTTGTTGTACATTTATTAAACACAAATGATTCCTTTTATGAAAACTAAAAAAGCACTGCTTTGTGCACTTCTAATGTGCTGG
This sequence comes from Pedobacter sp. HMWF019, assembly GCF_003061025.1. Lineage (GTDB taxonomy): Bacteria > Bacteroidota > Bacteroidia > Sphingobacteriales > Sphingobacteriaceae > Pedobacter. Next base: position 16,471 of record NZ_QAIL01000434.1, read on the forward strand.
GGCCTCTATAGCCAGGCCCAAACCATCACCTCTGCACGTTTTAGAATTTCTGATCATGCAAAGGGCATCCGCTCCATAGAACTTCTACTCAACAACACTATCCTTGTTGGAATCAATGAAGAAGGTAGGATTGACTATACAGAGTCCATATCAGGAAACATATCGGACTATCATGCAAATCCGGATCCGGAAAGAAACTACGGTCAGGAAACCACGACCATTGGCAATCTGTCTGTCAGGTATTATGATAATTTCGACATCCATGATCCAAAAGGCAAACTAAAATCGATTGGAAATATTCAGTTTAAGTACAACAATACTTTCGACATCCACGAACAGTTTGGATCCCTAAAATCAATTGGAAATATTCAGATCTCTTATTATAACACTTTTGACATTCATGACCCGCAGGGAAAAGTAAAATCAATTGGCAATGTACAGATCAAATACTTCAATAAATCTGACATTACAGAGCGCTTTGGAAGAATCAAGTCGATAGAAGGAAATACTCCAGCAGTAGCTGTTATAACTGCAAGGAAATAACTGTCGACAAACAGTCAAATATCCACAACCAGGATCAAGTTGCTTTTTGTAACCACTCAAAAACTCTACATTTAGTCAAACTCGACCCTCAAAAGGTCTGAGGATTCTCATTGACAAAAAAGCATCATCATGAAACGACTAAAGCAGATCACTGAAAAACTGAAGGAAGCTCATCTCGAAAATTCTGAAGAAACCACCACCCTGTTATGGCAATACATCTGCTATTCTCCCAAAATACCCCTACGTCTACACCAGGAGCAACTATTAAAAGAATCTGAAAGGTTCAGCCTCAAAGTCAAAGATGAATTTTTCTCAGGAGAAGAGCTGAGCTTTAATGGTTTCAAATGGGGAAATGGGCCAGATAAGGTTCTTCTTACACATGGCTGGGGTTCAAAAGCAGCTGATTTTTCTGAGATTATCCTGGCCCTGAGAGAACTGAAAAACCTGGAAATCTTTGCCTTTGATGCGCCAGGAAATGGAAGTTCTGAAGGAGAGCTGTCCAACTTATTGTTATATATAGAAGCTGTTAAAGCCATAATCGCATCATTTGGGTCACCAAAAATCTTTATTGGTCATTCCCTTGGCGCTATGGCGAATGTTATTGCCATAAAAGAAAGCCAGACAAAGCCCGATTTATTAATTAGCCTTACCCCCCTGGTGCTTCTTAAAGAGAACTTTAAGGCGAGTATGACCGCAATACAGATTGATCCGACCATTCAGGAGCAATTTCTAAAAGATTTCGAACAACGATTTGGTATGAGCTCTTCCATTTTTAACTTATCCGACTGGTACAAAGAACAGGAAAGCTTAAATCACTGGCTTGCTTATGATCAGCACGACCATATTGCTCCCTACCTTTATCTAAAGAGTTTTCTGGAGGCCTATCCTTCCATATCTGGCCGAGGGTATGAGCATGTAACCCACGAAAGAATCATCAGATCCACAGATGTGATTAAAGATCTCAAAGAAAAAATTATGGAATCATAGACTCTACCTCATCTCTAACATAATAAATTATGACACAATAGTTAAATACTATACTATCTATTCCTTAACTTTGTATAGATAACTATAATTTACCCTTATGGCAGATAAAGAAAAGGCCTTACTTGCACTTGAGCTTGGCCGTGCAGTAATCGAAATGAGAAGCCGTTCCCGCCAGTTTATCCAGGCACGCATTAAAGAAAATCAGCTGAACATCACTTATGAGATGTTGGAGGTATTGATGTGCCTTTGGGAAAAAGATGGAATCAATCAGCAGGAGATTGCCAGTCGCATCATTAAAGAAAAAGCCAGTATGACATATCTGATCGACAACCTAAGCAAAAGAGCGCTCGTTAAAAGAGAAGAAGATGAAAACGACAGGAGAAACAACCTAATATATCTGACAGAAAAAGGAAAACATCTTCAGGAGGAACTACTGCCCTGGGCAATGGAAATGTATGCCGCTGCTTCGGCAGATCTTTCAGCCGAAGCCATTATTTCCTCCACAAAACTTATTCAGCAACTCACCAGGAACATTATATAAATAAATTATATTCCAATGAAAACAATTCTCATACCCATTGATTTTTCAGAGTCTTCTATCCATATGGTTAATTACACCGCTGAGCTGAGTAATAGCCAGGATATTGATCAGATCATTTTATTTTCTTCCTTTTTTGTTACACTATTTGAGCAGATCTATCCATCTGCAGACTTTATACAACCGGGAGAGGAAGATATTCATGAACAGAAACAACAACGTCTTCAGCAACTGGAAGACATAAAAACCAACTTATTAAAGAAACTTCGTGTCAACATTTCGGTAAAAGTTACCCTGATTGAAAAACCTTTATTACGGGCAGTTCTTGAAATTATTTCTATGGAACAGCCTGATGTTTTGTTCCTTAACAAAACATGCAGTCAAATGATTGAAATTGCAAAAATCAGTCCGGTACCAGTATTGATCATCCCCGAAAAGGCTACCTATGAACCTATTCAAAATGCACTCGTTGCCTGTGATTTCAGAACGCTGAACCATGTGGGCCTATTAAAAAGACTACACTCTATTAAACACTGGCCGCATCCTAAACTAGCCCTGCTAAATGTTGATCCATTGCAAAAACACCTGGAACCTGAACATCCGGGACAGGAAATTGAAGGCATCCTCAAAGAGTTGCTCCATGACTATGAATATCAGCTGTATTATTCTAATGACCAGGATGTTCTTCATGGTGTCCTAACCTTTGCTGAAGAGCATAATCAGCAAATGATCATTGCATTACCGGGTATACATAGTTTTCTATATAGCCTAACGCATCAAAGCATCACAGAGGGCCTGTCAGCAGACGCAGATAAACCTGTTCTGATTCTTAAATAGAATACAAAAGGCCGGAATATTTTCGGCCTTTGTTTTACGGAATGGTAATGACCAGCCTCTGGCCTGCTGGAATATCTTCCATCCAGGCACTTTCTATATCTTGAAGTTCCCTTATTACTGTATCTATCTTCAATCCTCCTTTTGCAGCAAGCATCATCATTTCTGGTAGAAGTGAACTGTGTTGCTGTTCTATAGCTTCTTTTGGTAAACTTCCAATTCCAGAGCCCAGAATTTCTATTGCAGAACTCCTGAGTATACCTGAGCCCAACCGGATTTCTTCTCCTGCCATACTGCCAACAGTCACAAACCTCACCTTATTGGTAATAGCATGTAGTCCGCCCCCCTTTAGTGCATTCAGAATCATTTCTGCGGGGTGCCCCCAAGTATAATCAATAACGATATCTATCGGCGATTGCCCATGGATTACTTTTAAACGATCAATAAACACCGCATCCTCCCATTTTAAGGAAAGCACTTCATCTGCCCCAAGCCCCGGTAGCTGCTCCAGAGAAGCTTCATTCCTTCCGGTAACAATAATTTTCCCGGCACCATAATATTTTGCAATCTGAACAGCTGCCTGTCCGGTTACACCAGTTGCTCCGTTGATCAGGACTGTATCTCCAGGCTTCATCTCTCCTCTGTATTTTAGGGCCAGCGCTGCTCCCATCACCGCATTGGGTAAAGCAGCGGCAGCAATATCATCGATCTGTTCTGGCAGAACTGTATATTTATTTTTGTCGATAATCGCCTTTTCTGCAATCATTCCTGTTAAACCACTGGCATATACCCGGATCCCATCGTCAAGAATACCAACACCATCTACCCCCACCACTTCGGGCAGATTAATGTGTTTGGCATAATGGGCTCCGCTTGCCCGTCCTTTATCCAGATTCTTTACCGAGGCTGCTTTTACCCTGATTAAAATTTGATTATCGTGTTCAACAAAAGGATCTGAAAAGTCTCTATACTTAGGTGCTTCTCCCAAT
>NZ_QAIL01000435.1 GCF_003061025.1 Pedobacter sp. HMWF019
AGCAGAATCGAATTCTTATTTATTTGATCTTTTAATATAGTTTTCAATCGCCATGATCATAGAGGGGGCCTCAGGCGAAGGTGCAGCAATGTCCACAATCAGACCACTATCTGTAACCGCCTTATGCGTATTCACACCAAAAGCAGCTATACGAGTATTGTTTTGAGCGAAATCTGGAAAATTGGTATACAAAGACTGGATACTGGAAGGGCTAAAGAACGCAATGACATCATAAAAGACCTCAGCAAGATCAGACAAGTCACTCACAACCGTCCTAAACAGTACAGCTGGTGTGAAATCATACCCGTTCTTTTGAAGGAATTTCATGGTATCCTCTGTAGCCACATCAGAACATGGATACAGGAACTTCTCATTGGCATGTTTTTTCAATACCTCCGCAAGATCTGCCGCAGTTTGTTTCCCAAAAAATATTTTCCGTTTACGGTACTGAATATACTTTTGCAGGTACAGGGCTGTTGATTCTGAGATACAGAAGTATTTCAGATCGGAAGGAACTTCATATCTCATTTCTTCACAAATCCTGAAAAAATGATCTACAGCATTTCTACTGGTAAAAACAACCGCCGTAAAATCAGCAAGGTTAATCTTATCCTTTCTAAAGTCCCGAGCAGGAACCCCCTCAACATGGATAAAAGACCTAAAATCTATCTTTAAATTGAATTTTTTAGCCAAATCAAAATAAGGCGACTTCTCTGTTTCAGGCTTAGGTAAAGTAATCAATATACTTTTTACCTTACGCAACCTATCTTCTTTGTTTTCTTGCATTATCTAATTACCGCTTTATTATAACCCTATTGCCTTGATTAATATCAAAATAGGACAAATTTCGAGGGCACAAAAGTACAAAAATAAATAGATTTTTGAAAGCCGATAGTGAGATAAAATATTTATACCTGCTCTAATAAACTGAAATGCAAAGATTACAGCCAGCAGAATGAAAGAAATTGCGATATAATAAAGGCCATATCTCAGTGGAGATAAGGCAAATGCCACCACCAAGGGAATAAATACTAGAGAAATATTAAAATAACTTAAATATAATATAGAAATATATTCATGTACCGGCTTTTGTATGTTAAACAGAAAACCCATTAAGCGTAAAAGAATAATTTTCACTGCATATAAAATCACAATCAGCACAGAAATTGTCAAAAAGAACCGGAATCCGCCACCCCAATAAGAAATATTGTAA
>NZ_QAIL01000436.1 GCF_003061025.1 Pedobacter sp. HMWF019
ATCAAGTAGTGAATGCAAGAGAGTGTAATCTATAAAAATTTGAATCACCTGGCTTTAATTCAAATACGGCACAAAACAACACATCTGCTAGTTCAAACACCGCCTTTCCTGTTTTATGGTTGTAGTTTTGCTATTATTGCTTCAAGTTTGATGAAAATCGAACTTAATGTTATGAAAAAAATCTTCTTTATCTTTCTCAGCTTCTTTATTGCACTATCTACAGTACATGCGCAAAAAGGCATCAACTTTTCTCGCAATTACACTGCTGGTGGAAAACTACTCATGTCTGTAGATAGTTCAGCAAAAAATGTCTTTTACGCAAATGTGTTCCCCAATCAGCCTCGCACGTCATTTAGTTATTTACCTGAAGTCAACAATGTAAGTATCCAGGTCTATTTTAGGAAAAATATTAATATACAGTATTATCGGTACACAATTTTGGTTGATAATAACCCAATAGTGGTCAACAAATCGATCAACATAGCTCAGCTAAAAGATGTCAACAGAGGGGACGAAGAAGTATTCCGTTCTACAACACTTGGCACTTTCGCTATAAAAGGCAAAACTATTACAACATTAGTCTACAGCATCGAGAAGCCTCTTGATATTGACAAATCTGTTTTTTACGGGAAGCCTATTCCCAAAGCAAAGATCAAAGGCTTTTCAAAGCGTTTCGCAACTGACAAAGGCGTTGATTACAGCTGGATAACAGACCCAAAAGAAAAAACAAAGCTTACTTTTACTAAAAAAGACGACGAATTCACCATTGTAAAAGATAGGTCTGATATTGATTATCTCTACTATACCTCAATAAAAGACAAGCAAACAAATAAGATAATTTTCGAATCAACTGCCTGGCAATATGGTGGTCTAGTTGAAGAACATGAGTTTTTACCTTATGTAAGGATCGATAAGAGCATTTTCAAAAAGTCGGGAGATTATGAAATTATCATTCAGCCATTGATTAAATGGACTGGATGCATGGATTGCAATTTCACACCAGAAGACATAGAAAGGTATACAACCAGACATACTCTTTCTATAACATTAGATGAAGAAAACTATACCAAAAAAGAACTTTTGATATACACGCTTATTATAGCTTGTTCTATTGGATTGGTCTTTCTTGTTATCCTTTACTTCATCAAAAAGAGAAACAGAAAAAAACTGACAGAAAAAGAGCAGCAAAAAGATATTGCGAAACTCAAACTTAACTCCATTCGCTCCCAATTAAACCCTCATTTTCTGTTTAATGCACTTTCTGGCATTCAAAATCTGATGAATAAAAACGAAATAGACCATGCCAATAAATACCTTTCTAAATTTGCCCGATTAACTCGTAATGTGCTTGATGATAAAGAGTTGATTAATTTGTCTCAAGAAAAAACTTTATTAGATGATTATCTACAAATGGAGCAATTGCGGTTCGGCTTTAAGTATGAGATTAACCGCTCCGAAGATCTAGATAACATAGAAATACCAAGTATGCTGCTACAACCTTTTGTAGAAAATGCAGTGAAGCATGGCGTATCGCAAAAAGCAACTGATGGGAAAATTATGATCACATTCGTTAGGCAAGCAAATGATTTGGTATTAACTGTTACTGATAATGGAAATGGATTTGACACAGAGAAAAAGAATACCGGTTTGGGGCTGCTACTAAGTGATAGTAGAATAGCCCTGTTAAATGGTATTTATAAGGAAAATCGCTTTACTTTAGTTAAACAATCAACCACTAACGGCACGAAGGTAAGCTTAACATTAACTGATTGGCTGTAATATGATGAGAGCAGTTTTAATAGATGACGAAATTTCCAACTTAGAAAACCTACGGACTTTGCTTGAAAGGCACTGTCCGCAGGTAACTATAATCGCAATAGCGCAAAATGTAAATGATGCGGTTGATGTGGTTGAAAAATATTTACCTGATCTAGTGTTTCTGGATATTCAAATGGGCGAACAAACAGGTTTTGATGTGCTAAAACAGCTTCCAATACGTAATTTTGAAATTGTTTTTGTTACTGCTTACGACCAATATGGGATACAGGCTGTAAAATCTGCCGCCTTAGATTATCTTTTAAAACCCATTGATATTGAAGAATTAATGAATGCGGTATATAAAGCAGAACATAAATTGGTAACACAAATACAAACTTCGCAACTTGATTTTTTATTGCAACAATTAAAAAAGCCTGAAGCGAACGTTAGTAAAATTGCCTTACAGATGCAAAGTGAAATAAGATATGTTACTTTATCAGAAATTATACGTTGTGAAGCAGACAATACTTATACGCACTTCTTCCTTTCGAGTGGAGAAAAAATACTGGTTTCTAAATCACTTAAAGAATATGCAGATTTACTGCGGCCTAATGGATTTTTAAGAACTCACCAAAGCCACTTAGTAAATCCAAAATACGTAAAGAGCTGGCTAAAAGAAGACGGTGGCATTCTACAGTTGATGTCTGGCGAAAGAATACCCATTTCCAAGCCCAACAAGGACACCGTAAAACAAGCCTTGCAGCAGCTCTAAGTAAAAAGGAGGTTTTTGTTTGTTCTGAGTTGTCGCAGTTAAAAGCATGATTAATAAGTTAAAAATTCAATAATGCATAAGATACTAAACTACTGTATTGCCGTCATTTGGGCAATTAATGGCTTATTCTGTAAGGTGTTGAACCTTGTTCCAAGGCATGAAATGATCGTTTCAACCATCTTAGGCAGTGAACATGCGAGATTACTTACATCGATAATAGGAATACTGGAAATTATGATGTCTATATGGATTCTAAGTAGGTTTAAAAGTAAGTTAAATGCTATAACACAGATAATTATTATTGGGACCATGAATACGCTTGAATTTATTTTTGTTCCTGAATTATTGCTGTGGGGCAAATTCAATTCTATATTTGCAGGTATGCTAATTTTGACGGTTTACTATAACGAGTTTGTTTTTAATAAAAAGAGTACTCAAAAAGCCTAATGTTTTCATTTCTAAAGAACCATCCGTTTGCTGTTGAAGCTTTTTTTGAAAGCTCGCTTGTTTTGACATTTGCGGTTCCAAAAGTTCAGCTCCAAAATCTTATCCCAGAATGTTTGCAGCTAGATATATTTCAGGATGAATGGGCATTTGTAGCTGTCGCGATGGTACAAACAAAGGCATTGCGGCCAAGAGGCTTCCCAAGAGTTATGGGCAATGACTTTTGTCTAATCGGTTACCGCGTATTTGTTCGCTATACCAATAGCCGTGGAAAGAATCTGCGTGGTTTATATATCCTAAAATCCGAAACGGATAAAAAGAAAATGGAATTTATGGGTAATATCTTTACCCATTATAAGTATACAACAACAGATATCAACAAAATTGAGCAAACAAACACACTGGAAATAGCTTCAATTAAATCAAAATTCAGAATGACTGTGGGAAAAGCTGAAGAAGTACCTCTACCAGAACATTCACCATTTAACGATTGGAAGGAAGCAAGAAAGTTTGCAGGTCCATTACCGTTCACTTTTACATATAACCCACAAACTAAAGAAGTTTTAATTATTGAAGGTGTAAGGGAAAACTGGATACCAAAGCCAGTAAAAGTTATAGATTACGATTTTGAATTTTTACGCGTATTGAACTTGAGAAATCCCATATTGGCTAATGCCTTTATTATTGAAAACATTCCATATTATTGGAAGAAAGGAAAAACGGAACAATGGAGCTAGAAAGAAAAAGTTTTCAGGGCGTTTTTAATATTTTAAGTTTCAACCGACATTTTTATGTACTGGGATTGTGTGCTTTGGCATTATTAATTATTAGCCATGCCACAATTGAATTTTCAGATCAGGTGTTTTGGATAATAGTAATAGCATTTCTTTATGGCCTGATCATGCCTTTGATCGTTTCGGCTTACGTATATGATTTTTCGGGATATTATAATTTTCATTGGCTTAAAAATTCTGGAATAGATCCCAATGCAAGAAGCATCGTGAATATCAACGCAGGATTTGATGAAACAAGCTTTATTATTAAAAGCAATTTCCCACAATCGGACTTAAAAGTATTTGACTTCTATGACCCGAAAAGGCATACCGAGCCTGCTATTATCAGAGCCAGAAAAGTTAGTTTGACTTACCCAAATACGGTTGAGATAAAAACAAGCATAATTCCGTTAGAAGATAATTCAGTGGATATTATTTTTCTTCTATCTGCTGCTCACGAAATCAGGAATTACAAAGAGAAGGTAGTTTTTCTAAAGGAATGCTACCGCATTTGCAAGCCAAGCGGAAAGGTAGTTATGATAGAGCATTTAAGGGACTTCCCAAATTTTTTAGCCTTTTCTATCGGGTTTACACATTTTTTTTCAAGATCAACTTGGAAAAGTGCTTTCATAAAAGCAGGTTTCGGAACTTTTGATGAAACCAAGTTTACACCTTTCATGTCTGTATTTAATGTTGAACCTTAAGCCACCACATCATCATCGACAGAATGGAAATTCATATTACAATAATAGGGTTCATCCTCATTCCTCTTTCAATCATTCATATCATCTTTCCTAAATATTTCAATTGGGATAAAGAATTTAGTGGATTAAGTTTAATCAACAGGCAGATGACTTATGTTCATACATTTTTTATTGCTTTAATTATCTTGTTAATGGGCATTTTATGCTTAACCTCGGCAGAAGAGCTTATTCAGACTCATCTTGGCCAGAAAATATCCTTTGGACTGGGCATATTTTGGGTGCTCAGATTATTTATCCAGTTTTTCGGATATTCTTCGGTGCTATGGAAAGGTAAATTATTTGAGACAGCAGTTCATATCTTTTTCATAGCTATGTGGGGATATATGAGTATAATATTCTTTGCCGCATATTTTAATTGATGGAATACAATATATCTTGGTCTTAGATCGGTAATGCCTGTTCAATAAAACCCGTTATGATTGAGGTCGATTTATACCTGCGGCTCCAGCTTTCCTTTCAGGGAGTAATACTAAAAATAAGCCGACTAAAACCAATAGGAACATATTAACAAACATGGCCGTTTGATATGCTTTTAGATAAGTAATGATAGAAGGGGTTTCGCTAGCCAGGTAAAAGAATAAACCGCCAATAACCCCAATACCGAGCGCAATAGCGGTTTGCTGAAACGTGGCATAAGTCCCCGAAGCAGCACCGGCAAATTTTGTGGGTATGCTTTTTAATGCCATTGTCATTAGTGAGGGAAGTACGGAACCGCAACCCAGCCCATATACAAACAAAACCGGATAAGCTGTAATTCTGTTGATGTTGACAGAATCAAATACAAGGATGTGCAGCCCGCTGGAAACAATCATGATCAGAATACCGGCCTGCAATACTTTTTTACCATATTTGGGTACCAGGTGAATTGAAATTAGCGATGCTACTACAAAACCAAGTCCCTGCGATACAAAGAACAAACCAGCCTCTGTAGAACTAATGCCAAAACCTGTTTGCAGCAGGATGACATTGAGTAGAAAATAAGAATCTTGCACCATAAAATAAAACAATACCGCACAAAGTGCGATGTTAAAATCTTTGAAAGCAAACAGTTCCATATCAATAAGTGGAGATTGTTGCCGGCGGAGTTTTTGTTTCTGATCATAAATAAACCAAATTAACAATGGTATTGATGCGGCGATGCAAAGTAAGCTCCAAGCTGGCCAACCCAGTTCCCGCCCACGGATCATGGGATAGATCAATGCCATTAAAGTTAGTGTGAGAAGCAGAACACCTGAGTAATCAAATTTCTCTGTAGTCAGGTTGCGCTGCTTGGGCAGGAATCTTATTGCAAACAAAATAGAGGCTACACCCAGCGGTACATTAATTAAGAAAATGAGACGCCAACCTGCTACAACAAAATGCAGATCAGGTAACAGACCGCCTAAAAACTGCCCGATAACAGAGGCCATACCCGCAATACTACCGTAAATGCTAATGGCTTTAATGCGTTCTACCGGATCTGGAAAAAGTACCTGGATATAAGAAATGCCTTGGGGAATCATGAAGCCTGCGCTTATGCCTTGCAGCATACGGGCTGTATTTAGCTGGAAAGCCGTTTGAGAAATGCCACAAAAAGCAGAAGCAAGCGTAAAGGCAATCATTCCTAAAAGGAAGACTTTTTTCTTTCCGAATTGGTCGCCCGCCCGGCCTCCGGTAATTAAAAAGGCAGCATAACCAAGCAGGTATAGGGCAATAACGAGTTGAATATCTCCGTCAGAACCATTGATACCTTTACGTATAGAGGGCAGGGCTACATTAACAATGAAAATATCAATCACCGCTAAAAAAATAGAAGATGAGATAATTGTCAATAAAAACCATTTTGAAATTTGTCTGTCCATTTTTAATTAAATTAGCCAACAAAAGTGAAGTCTTTTAAACAGGGCCACAAGTAGTTTTAAAAAGGATACCAGGTATGAAAAAAGATACGAATATTGAAATGCAGCCATTTGTGAAAGAGGAAACTGGTGAATATAACTGTCCGATGACAAAAGTACTCCGTATTATAGGTGGCAAATGGAAGCTATTGATCCTGAATGCCATTTTATTGGAATGCCCTAAGCGTTTTGGAACACTTAAAAAGATGATGCCTGATATTACACAGGCTACACTTACCGCACAGCTGCGTGAACTGGAGCGCGATGGCATTATTTTACGTACAGCTTATGCTGAATCGCCGCCAAGAGTAGAATATAAATTAACTGAGCTTGGCTTAACTCTGGTTCCGATAATTGATTTGATAAACAAATGGGGAAATAGCTATTGTGTGAATAGTAAGTGAATTACATAAATAAAAAAGCCCCACATTTCTGTGAGGCTTTTTTGTGATCCCGCTGGGATTCGAACCCAGGACCACTACATTAAAAGTGTAATGCTCTACCAGCTGAGCTACGGAATCTTTCTCCTTTTGAAGAGGTTGCAAAGATAGAAAAATTTAGCTGTCATGTTAAAATTATTTTAAAAAAATATTGCTCTATTGTGCTTTAAACCTATTAATTGTTTAATTTCTAGTGTTTTGTGTTATCGTTTTTTATTTAACATGACAGCCTTTATTAATTAAAACCTGGGTTTTGTGTAAGATTGCCTTTACTTAAATCAATTTCTGTTTGTGGAATTGGGAATATAAGCCTGTAGGCTGGTACGTCTATGCTGGGATTTCCTGTTTCGCTAAGGTAGGCTTTCAGTATAGAAATAGTGGTGGCCTGATCCATTCGCACCAAATCATACCATCTCTGGTTTTCAAACCCAAACTCCAATCTTCGCTCTTTAAAGATCAAAGCTCTTGCATTTTCTTTTGATCCTAAAGAACTGAGGTTGTAAGAACTTGCATTTGCCCTTATTCTGACTTCATTGAGTGGTTGTAATACGGTATCATCAGGTGTTGGCTGGATTTCATTGGATACTTCAGCATACATTAATAGAACATCAGCAAAGCGGAGCACAGGAAAATCATTTCCGGCATCTCTTTGTGGCGCTGTTGGATCCAGGAATTTTGTACACAAGCCATTAGCTGAATTGAAGGTACTGGCTTTTCTTACGTCTGCAGGTTCAAATAAAGCCTGATATGGAATTGAAGCTTTGACATTACGGGCATCTCCGTTATTGCTGTATTCGTATGAAAAGGAATTACCTTCTCCATTTGCACTTGCTTTATAGCGAACGGCAAATACAATTTCCTTGCTCATTTCTGAAGCTGTGCTAAATATCGCGGCATAATTTGGATTGAGCTGGTAGGTATTGCCTTTATAATTGGCACCTATTAATGGCTCCAATTGCGCTTTAGCCAGATCATATTCTTTTAGGGTCAGATAAACCTTAGCTAGTAAAGCCTGGGAGGCGCATTTAGTGACTCTGGCCACTTGCGCGGTTGGCCAGCTGGCCGGGCAGTTGTCTACAGAGGTTAGTAAATCCGTTTTGATTTGCTTGTATACTTCGGTCTTGCTGATGCGTTTAAATTTTTCGAAATCATCAAAGTTAATTGAAGCCGTTAGGAGGGGAACATCACCATATAGTCTTACCAGGTTCAGATACAGGAGTGAACGTATGAACTTGACTTCGCCCTCAAAGTATTTTTTCTTTACCGGATCGGTTACTCTGTCCAGGTATTTAAGCACGAGATTGCAACGGGCGATGGTATTAAAGGAACGCTGCCAAAAATCCAGGAGAAAAAAGTTGGAAGAACCATCCCTGAAAAATTTGATAGCTCCCCAGTCTCCTTCAAGAGATACACCTGAGGTATTGTCTGCCTTGATTTCTGTGAGCTTAAATTCTATGTCATACACTTTCTGGAGTCCATCATAACAGGCAATCACACCGGTTTCTACTTCGTCGGTGTTTCGGTAATAATTTTGTTCTATCAGGTTGGATACTGGTTTCTCATCCAGAAACTTTTTGCAACTGCCTAAACTTACTGTAAGTATTAAGGCAATGAAGATCTTCGTTTTCATAATTAAAAATTAGCATTTACACCAAATGTGATATTTCTGGTTACCGGCGCCGCACCGCGCTGATAGCCATTTTTAAGGGGATCATCTGTATATTCATTTACGCCCTCAGGGTTATAACTTGAATAGCCCTTGGCGAATTTGTACCATAGATTGGCCGCAGATACATAGATTCTTAAATTGGAGGCTTTGATGGCTTTCATCACTCTATCTGAAAAAGTATAACCTATATTAACGTTCCTGAGGACAATAAAAGAAGCATCTTCTATGGCATAGCGGCTTTCTGTTTTATACTTTGTTTTGGCTTGTAAAGCCGTGGGAAGGGAGAGGTAGGCGGAAGTTCCGGTGGCGGAGAACTGGGTTTCATAGTAGTTTGGATCGGCATTAAAGACACTTGCACCATGCGAACCCTGTAATACAAAACTCAGGTCTATATTTTTATACTTTAGGTTGTTGGTTAAGCCCCAGGTAAATTTAGGGGTTGGTTGTCCTAAAACAACGCGGTCCTGATCATTGACCACGCCGTCGCCATTGATATCACGTGCAATTATCCGGTCGGAATGCACATTGGTAGGCCAGTAATTTCCACCAACCTGGATGTCGCTGTCATACTCATAGCCATAAAACTGAACCAATGGGCTGCCCACCTTTGCGATAAAGTAATTGGGTCTTTTTGGATCGCCAACGCTAATGATGGTGTTGCTGTTGCCGATGTTGTTTACTTTATTCTTGTTGGTGGCGCCGTTGGCACTCACATTCCATTTCAAATTATTCTGGTCTATAATTTTAGCGTTCAATTCAAACTCGAGCCCTTGGTTTTGTACTTCTCCGCTGTTTACCCACACTCCGCTGCTTCCGGTGATGGTATTGATCGGCAGAAAAAATAAGAGGTCTTTGGTGGTGGATTTATAGGCATCTACTGTAAGTGTAAACCTGTTTTTTAGAAAAGCCATATCTACGCCACCATTAAAACTGAAACTCCTTTCCCATCCTAAATTGGGGTTATCGTAAAAACTGGAGTTAAAGCCTAAGCTGGTTGCATCACCTAAAATAGCGCCAACGGTATTTACATTGGCATAAGCTTTATAGTTTCCTATGTTGTTGTTGCCAGTTGCTCCATAGCTTGCCCGGATCTTCAGGTCGTTAATAAAAGCTCCTTTAGTATAGAAATCTTCATTGCTGATTCTCCAGCCCAGTGAAGCAGAAGGGAAGTAGCCCCATTTGTTGTTAGCACCGAACCTTGAACTGCCATCCCATCTGGACCCGATAGAGATGAGGTATTTATTGTCGTAGGCATAGTTTGCCCGAAAGAGGGCGGAGGCCAATGCATTGTGTTCTTCTGTAGTACTTAAAGCACTTAATGTTCCTGCATTTAGCGTAGGAATATCGTCTGTAGCAAAGTTGGTGGCTGCAGAGTTGCTGTTACTGATCTTTGTGGATTGTACCGTGAAACCTGCAATCACATTCAGATCGTGTTTGCCAAAGCTTTTGGTATAGTTCAGGATGTTTTCATTTAAAAGATCAACAGTTTGTGTATTGGCCAGTGTACCTTTGGTGGAGGCTTGCGCTACAGCACTTCCTTGTAAATTAGGGTCTCTGGTTGCCCAGGATTTCTGAAAGAATTCTGTGCTGGAGTTGCTGATAAATGCGCCGCCTGAAACTTTTAAAGAGAGTGCGTCAGAAAAATTATATTGTACATTGGCATTGGCCAGTGTTTTATAGGTATAGGTAGTGTTTTCAATGCCAGCAAGATTGGTGTAGCCATTGTTATTGGCTGTAGCAGAAAGATTGATTCCTTTATATTTAGGGTTTGTAGAGGGATCAAATGCACGCTGGTTAACTATAGCGCCAACCGGTAAGCCGGTATATTTTGAAATGGTGTCTGTTGCACATAAGGGTAGCCAGGTTGCGAAGGAGCGGAGCAGGTCATGTAGTTTATATGTTGGGGTATTTTGAGCTGTATAAGAAGGGGTGAGGCTGATGCCGATCTTCCATTTTTTATTGGGGGTTATGTCGATATTGGCTTGTCCGCCATATCTTTTATAGTCGTTTTTCAGGATAACACCTTTATCATATAGAGCTTCTCCAGAAACATAGTATTTTACGGTTGGGCTACCACCACTCAGGTTAACCTGGGTATTTTGGAACAGGCCGGTCTGGAACACAATATCTTGCGGATCTGTTGGGACATCAAATTTCTGTGCGGCAAGGATTTCTGGCGATAGTTTTCCATTGTTTACTGATTTGACATGGTCTGCCCATTGGGATAGCGTTGGAAAATCCAAACGGCGATACACGCTTTTAAATCCAGTGGCATTGTTAAAGCCAAAAACAGTTTTACCATCTTTACCAGATTTTGTGGTGATGAGGATGACACCATTGGCGCCTCTTGAGCCGTATATGGCTGCTGAAGCCGCATCTTTTAACACCTCTATACTTTGTACATTGTTCATGTCTACGGCAGAGAGATCTGTTGGAACAGGGTAACCATCAATAACAATGAGTGGGTTTGTCCCTGCTGTTATAGAGGCTGCACCACGGATTTTAATGACTGGGGCAGCACCGACTGTCGCATCGGTGGTTTGAATTTGTACACCTGCGAGTTTGCCTGCCAGTGCCTGGTCTGCCCTGGCTACCGGGATCTGATTCAGGTTGTCGTTGTTTAGTTTGGCTACTGCACCAGTTACCGAAGATTTTTTCTGTGTACCATAACCAATAACGACTACGGTTTCCATGGTATTCTGAAGTTCCAACAGGGTAATATGGATGGTTTCGTTCTTTGCAGCTGTATAAGACTGGGGCTGATAACCGAGGTAATTGATCTCCAGTACTTGTCCAGGTTCGACAGTGAGGGTAAAACCACCGGAAGGATCTGTTACGGTACCTTGTTTGGAGTTTTTAACTTTTACAGAAGCGCCTGGTAAAGTTGCCCCGTCCGATGTTTTAACAATACCCTGAACAGTAATCTTGGTTTGGGCATATACCTGCTGCTTTGACAAAAAACAGCACAGTACGGCAAGCAAAATGCTCTTAAAGTAAACTTTAGCATTCATAATGATTAGGTTTATATTGGTTAGTTGTGGTCTGGCGAGGCGCTATTTTAATTTGGGGCTGCAAGCTCATGCAACCCCTTTGTATTTAGGAGAAATTCAATCCCCCGTTGATGTCGATATTGGTTCCGGTGAGGTAGCTGGATTCAGAAGAGGCGAGATAAACCACCAGGTCTGCCACTTCTTCTGCCGTACCCTCTCTTTTCAGTAAGGTAGCATTGGCTACATTTACCCGTGCTTCGGGCTTACTGAAAGTATCATGAAAAGTGGTGGCGATCATTCCGGGAAGCACAGCATTGACGCGGATATTCTTCGGGCCAAGTTCTTTTGCAAGGGCACGGGTATAGGTCATGACACCCCCTTTTGCGGTTGCATAAGCACTTGCACCTGGACCTCCTCCATCTCTTCCCGCGAGCGAAGAAAGGTTGATGATGGAGCCGCCTGATTCCATAGAGGGAATGGTGGCTTTGGATACGAGAAAGACACTTTTAAGATTGAGGTCCATCACCTGATCCCAGAAGGCTTCGTCGAGTTCTGCCGTCGCTTTTCTGGCGACCATACCGCCGGCTACATTGACCAGGATATCTATTTTGTTTCCAAAGGCCTTATGGCTTTCCGCAATCAATTGTGCTATATCTGCTGATTTGGTCACATCACCTTTTACAATGATGGCTTCACCACCATCTTTTTTAATCTGCTGGAGAGTTTCGTTGGCGTTCTCTATATTGCTGTTGTAGTTGACCACTACTTTAGCGCCCTGTCTGGCCAGTTGTATGGAAACAGCTCTGCCAATATCTCTGGATCCACCGGTTACAATTGCTACTTTGTCTTTTAAACGCATATTCATAAATTAAGAATGTATTTTTTTTGAGGTTATATATTTAATACAAATCCAGGTGATGGGTACGAGCACTGCGGCAAGTACAAAAAAGGATACATAACTGGTTTGAGTGATGACGGGAACTGCCCAGGTGGTGAGTAGGGTGCCTGCTACTGCGGCTGTTCCGCCCATTCCAGCTATGGTTCCTACATTTTTACCATTAAAATAATCGCTTGGTAAGGTTTGTAAATTTCCGATGAGGAATTGAAAACCAAAAAGAGTAATGCCAATTAAAACCATGGCCAGGCTGGGCCTGTCTTTTAAAGTATCTAGAAAGTATAGAATGGCTACGAGCGCCAGAAGCATTAAAAAACAGCCAATAGCAATGGCATTCTTTCTCGCTTTAACAGCAGGTACGCCTATTTTGATTTGATGCGAGGAATAATACCCCCCCAGTAAACTACCTGCGGCGGCAAAGAGATACGGCAGCCAGGTAAAGGCGCCAATTTGTTTAATGTCAAAAAGAAACTGTTCTTTCAGAAAAGTTGGTAGCCAGGTTACAAAGAGCCACCAAACCGGGTCAATGAAGAATCTGCCCATAATGATGCCCCAGGTGTTTCGAAATTTCAAAAGTTCTTTCCATCCAAGTACGGGCGCTTCTTGGATTTGTTTTTCGGATCCTGGGTCTGAATCCAAAATATGGTTACGTTCCTTTTCTGTAAGCCAGCTGTGTTTTTCTGGTGTTGCTTTATTGATGAATAACCAGGGGATGATCCAAATCAATCCAAGCCCTGCGATCAGTACAAAAGTCATTTTCCAGCCATAAGCAACATATAACAGTGCTATAATAGGGGCGGAGATCACGGATCCCAGAGAGGCTCCGGCACCGAATATACCCTGGGCAATGGCCCTTTCTCTTGCGGGAAACCACTCTGCATTGCTTTTTGTGGCGCCTGGCCAGTTCCCGGCTTCGCTAAAGCCAAGCATAAACCGAAAGAGGTTAAAGGAAAATAATGATTTGGCAAAGGCATGTAATGCAATAGAAATACTCCAGCCAATAATGGATAGGGTCATCCCGATACGTGTGCCCACAGCATCCATCAGTTTTCCTGTAATGGTTTGCCCCAGTGCATAAGCAATCATAAAAAATGTAGTGAGGAGTGCCAGTGCACTTTTATTATCTGCGTCGGCAATTCCAAAATCTTTGTAGATATAGGGCCACATGATATTGATTGCACTTCTGTCGATATAATTGATCACTGTTGCCAGAGCAATCAGCGCAATAATATACCATCTTAATCCTTTGATCTTCATGTTGCTCTTTTTCTGTGTTTAAAGGCTTATACTATCTAAAAAGGCCATGATCCTTCTGGTCAGTTCCTCATCGTCTTCTTTAGAGAATTTACCGTGTAAACCTCCTTTAACGGTCATGAATTCGCATTTAACCCCCAGTTCATCATATTTGGCCTTTAGGGCTACAGATTCCTGATAAGGGACAATTGGATCTGCATCTCCATGCACAATGAAGGTTGGCGGACTGTTCTTTTTAACCTGGTACAGCGGAGATACGGATTTAATAAATTCGTGATCCTTTGCCTTGTCACCCAGCCAGCTCGTTGCAGAGGCGCTGGTTTTATAAGGTCCATAGGCCCAGTCCCAAACATCTGTGATCCCAAACTTGTCAATAATAGCTGCTACTTTGATGTTTTTTAAGCCTGGACAATTGCTGTCGAAGATTGGATTGTTTTCCAGCAAGCCGCCCATAAGGGCAAGATGTCCACCGGCAGAGCTGCCCATAATCACGATTCTATTCACATCTATATGGAATTTTTTGGCATTCCTGATGAGGTGGATCAAAGCGCATCTGGTATCTTCAACAGCAGCTGGTGCAGTTGCTGTTCCGGTTAAACGATATTCTATGTTGGCTACGGCATAGCCTCTGTTAAAGAATGCCGAAAAGCCGGTCTGTGATTCTTTAACGCCCTTGTTCCAGCCGCCCCCGTGGATATTAATGACCAACGGACTGCCTTTTTTCTGCGAAGGAGGAAGGTAAAGGTCTAATTTTCCTTCCCAACCATTCACAGAGGTGTACACCAGGTTTAACTGTTCCGTAAAACCTTCCGGGTAACTTACTTTCTTAAATTCCTGGGCAATACTCAGCTGCCCCGCCCATGTTAGGCAGATCATTAGAAATATGGTTTTCATCTTAGCTTATATTTATATTGGTTAGTTTAGCTTTTAAGGAAGTCTTCCCGGTGTGGACTAAATACATCAATCAATACACCAGGTTCGATACAGACACATCCATGGATGACATGGGGCGGAGCATAAAAACCATCTCCTTTTTTTATAATTTTCTTTTCGTCACCAATGGTCATTTCAAAAACACCACTTTCTACAAAAGTAACCTGTGCATGGTAGTGCTCATGAAGTACACCCACGGCCTCTGCTTCAAATTTGGCCTTAACCAGCATGATATTGTCATCGTATCCAAATATTTGCCTCTGGATACCGTTTCCAAGATCTTCCCAAGGTGTTTCTGATTCTAATTGAAATAAACTGCTTTGTAACATAACCTGTTATTTAAATTCTATGAAATTTTCTTTGTTTGTATAATTGATCTGGTAATTGTATAAACGATCCTTTACTTTAAAGGAGACTTTTACCTGGTTTTTATCTGTATTCAGAAGTTTTAGATCACTCACCAGGCTTGATGCTCCTGTGGTGGTTTCACTTACGGAATTCACTTTGCCATGTGTTTCTGTAACACTGAAAAAGGTTTGCTGTTTTACATTTTCCTGAGAGAACATAAAAGCTTTACTTTCTATTAAACTCAGGTCGGGATCATTGGCCCCAAGGGAAAGCAATTTTACCGTTGCAGGTGCATCTGTGGCAAAATGAGTGGTATAAAATCTTTTGTTATGGAGTATAGTGATATAACCATCTGTCTTGTCCAGCTTTTGTGCTGTATTTAACCAGATGTGCTGATAGCCATTGTCTGTACCCAGGGCCTGTAGATTGTTACTTACCGCTTTGTATTTGAAAGAAGCATCAACCAGATGCCCTTTGTACCAGAAGGGAAGATCATAGTGGTGAGGCTGATTTGAAACCGCTTGAAAAACATCGATCAGAAGTGGTTTTTCTAAACCTTGTACTTTAATTAATGCCGATGTTCTGATCATTTCTACACCTGGATAGGCATGAGTTTCTTTCGCACTTACAACCTGCAGGTCCTTGCTGTTGTTGAAATATAAGATTTCAGCAGATTCTAATTGTGCCTTTTCTGCACTGGCTTTAAAATCAGATTGCTGATCTACCACTAAAGTATTGTGGGCAACCGTCTGTTTGGCCCAGGTTTTATTTTCCAGCAAATAATCGCCGCCTTTCTTGGTTTCTATATTGATAAATCTTGCCGCACCATAGTCTGGAAATATTTCTGTCCCATTGTCATAATACAGCAGGTTTAACCGGTCAAAGTGGCCATGGCCCATTCCCTGTGAAGCTGCTTTGATCAAAACGCATTGCTGGTCTTCATTGTTGCCATACCTTAACAAAGCGATTCCGCCTTCATCGCCATTAGCGCCGTCTGTGATCAATTGTGGGGTATAGACAAATGGTTTACTCTTCCCGGCTGCAACATCGGCAGCAATCTTTAAACCTGCGTCGGATATAATGACCTCTCCTTGTTTTTGTGCGATGTCCAGCAATTGCGGTTCCGCTTTAATATCTGCATAAGCGATATCTGTACCATACACCAATTCTGCTGATTGATAGGTTTTATCTTTTATCGCATCATTGACAGGAAAGAAAGTCCCATCGGTATAGGTGAGTTGCAGGGAGGTATTTATGGCTTTAGACAGCAATTTGTTCCGGTATTCAAATATTTTTAATTCTGGCTGATAATTGTTAATCGCCTTTGCAAAGATAACAAAAGGGAGCAGGGCATAACGCTGATAATAGGGGCCTTCCGTATAATAACCATCGGGAGAAAACAACTGATCCAATTGTTTGAGAAAACCTGTTTTTCCATCTTTATTAGAGCCTTTAATGGCCATTTGAACGTATTCTGGTTTATTTAATACATAACCCGTCATGCCTACAGCTGCGATATCCCAGGTTCCATGGTTATGGATCCAGTCAAAAGTCTGTTTACAACCTACGGTAAAAAACTGTAGCATGGGCATAAATAGGTGGTTCTCGATGGTTGCCCGGTCTGAAGCAGGGATGGCATCGTAGGCCATGTCGTAACCTTGGATGGTATACACCTGCCATACAAAGTCATTCAGGCTCTGCCAGAATATTTTTCCGCCTTCATGGCCTTCTTTTCTTTTAGGATGTAAAGGCCATTTTTCATACTCCTGGGCATACTTAAGCAGGATATTTTTGATGTAATCAGCATATTTTTGTTCACCTGTAATTTGATAAGCAATACCGCAATTTAATATATTAGTGTAATTCCTTTTATGCTGTTCATGGCTAAATCCACCGCCTCCATCTTTTGGCAAAGGCACACTGATAGGGGTAAGTAAGGCTTTATCGGCATCTGCCTGTACTTTTTTATAGGATTTTTGAAGTAAAGGGTAATCCATTACTCCCTTTTTAAGAGCGGGCAAATTAGATTTAGTGATCATAATGGCCGGATGAACCTGCGCTCGCAGTGTTGCAGCCGAAAATATAAGGCAAAAGGAGTACAGTACCAGCTTGTTAAAGTAGTTCATCATTTTAAATGGGTATAGGTTATATTAAAATAATACTTATTGTATCATGTGCGATGTCAGTCTGTTTTGGGTTGGATTAACTGGTTTGCTTTATAGCCTGCTCTGCTGATTTGAAACATATCATTCAGGTGTGCTGCTAATGCATTCTCTGCTGCATCAATATCCTGTTCTTCTATGGCTTTTAAGATGCTTCTGTGTTCAGGAATAGCTGCCTTGCCACGGTTTTCGCCGCAAATCTTATTTTCAACAATGTTTTTAATAAGATCGGGGATCAGAATAAGAATCATGGATTCTATGACGGAATTTTTAGAGGCTTTGGCTATTTTGATGTGAAAAAGCATATCTTCTTCTACAGCATCCATTCCACTGTTGATCTTATTCTCATAATCTGAAAGGGCTTCCTTTAAATTCACCAGATCTTCTTCGGTACGGCGTTCTGCAGCGAGTTTTACAGCATCGAGCTCCAGGTAATAACGGGCTTCCAGAAGAGCGTTAAAATCTTCTTTGTTGAATTTGATCACATCAGTAATGATGCTGTCCATCACTTTGATGCTTAACCCCGCTACATAGGTGCCGCTTTGAGGATTGGTTTTTAACAGTCCATAAAATTCCAGCTTTAAAATGGCTTCGCGAACATAGCTTCTTCCTACACCAAATTTCTCGGCAAGAACTCTCTCTGCGGGTAAGCGGTCACCGGGTTGTAACTGACCTGAGGTAATTAACTGTTTTAACTGACCAATGATCTTATCAACCGGCGATTCTACTTCAATAGATTTAATAGTTTCTATAAACGACTTCATACAATATTTGGTTTACCAATTAATTGGTAAACCAAATCTAAGTATTAAAACATAAAATCCAAGAAATATTTAATATTTTAATTTTTAATCTTTTACCATAGCCATTTCTTTTTCAAAGACATCCTTGATCAGCTGGATCTCTTTGCCGTAGATGGTTCCTTTTCTACACCCAAAATGGAGTGTGTTCTCAATTTTCTGCCTGCCTTCCCAAATGAGTTTAACTTCGCCCAGGTCAATTTCCTTTTTACAGAGGAAATCTGGTATAATGGCTAAACCTCCACCTGCCGTTAAACAGCGTACAATGGAGTTTAGGTTAGGAACAATATAATTGGGTTTAAAATCGGGGCGTTTGGCGAAGTTGGCGTGCCAGAAGCGGATGAGGTGTTCCATATCACCGGTAGTTCCATACCATTTTTGTTGTTTCAGCCACTTTTCCAGTTCTTTGATATCGCCGTCTATAATTTCTTCAAACCCAGAGGTGTCTGTCGTTTTCCCTGCAACGAGTACAATGGTTTCTTTAGAGAATGGTTTATACTCTATATTTTTGTTGTTGTCCTTTTGTGGTGTAATGATCAGATCTAGAACGCCATTGTCTAAATCGCTGATCATTTGAGGGTATTCACCGAATTTGATGATGACGTTGAAGGGGAGTTCAGGGAGATAGGGCTCCAGTGTAATTTGAAAAGTTTCAAAACACATCCCTATGCTGATGGTGGGGGTGTCTTTTTCTGTGCTTTTATGGAAATGTTGTTCTGCCTCTTCCAGTTTACAGAGGGCTTCTTGTATAAAATTATATAAAATTTTACCCCTTTCTGTGGAAACCATTCGACGAGAGGTTCTGTCAAATAATTTATAGCCTACATAAGATTCAAGTGAGCTTAGATGTAAGCTTACTCCGGGTTGCGAGATGTAGAGGGATTCTGCTGCACCTGTAAGTGTGCCCGTTTCGTAGATTGCCTTAAAGGTTCTGTACCATTCCAGATTTACCATATTGATCTATTATAAATAGAATACAAATATAGGACTAATATCATTTTTATGAGTCATAAACAAGTAGTGTTTATCTGGTATAAACACTACTTGTTTATGGATTCAATTTTATAGGTTCAGTAATGGCTTAACCTTTTTTAGCATTTGATCGGCTGTGGTTGTCCCTAAAGCTTTTATTTCAAAAATTTCCAAGGCCTTATTGAGTTCTTTTAGTTTTTCACCCTGGTTGTTTTTTGAGTACATTGCTTTTAATTGTTGTATTTTTTCAAAATCCTGGGCACCTTCTATTAACTTTTCAAATCTGATAGAGCTTAGCGGACCGGGGTACACCTGATAGGTGTCTCCTGCTGGCCATGCTGTGAAACGGGTATCCACTAAAGGATTCTTTGTCCAGCTGTTGTAAGCCCACCGTACATAACCATCCATGTTTTTATGTGCAGTGTACCAACCCATCCAAACACTTTCTGCTGGTGAGGAGAAGCTAAAGGCATTAGGATAAGGCTCGGTACAGCAGGTATACCATGTGCTAATTTTGCCTTGTTCCTTCCGCTTTTGTAGCATTGCTGTCGGGAAATCCCATCTCGAAGCGATGCAATAGTTGTCTATGTCTTTTTCTATCTCGTTGTGGTATTCTCCTGCCAATGCAATTTTCCAGCTCTTATCAGTTTCTTTTAATAACTTGATCACCGCTTTCATGGCCTCCATTGGTCTTTCATCCATTGCAATATAGGTTTTGCTGAACCAGCCCTTTTGTTTCAAATGCTTTGTAAAGTCTACAAGCATGGTTTTCCAGAAATTAATATAGGTTGACGTGCCAATGGCATCTGTAAAAACAGCCTCCTTTTGCAGATTTTCGTCGTAATAGCTAAAGGCGATTTTCCAGGGCACCATACTGTAACAATTGATACGTTCGTTAATTCCACATTCCATTACAAAAGCAATATATTGGTCAAATAAACTATAGTCGTACGTCCAGCTGCCATCCTTTTTCTTGGTCCATTTAATTAAACTTGGATAATCGTCATAGGTTTGATGGCCCCAGGGTTCGTTAACAATACTTGCTGTAATGGTTTTTTGCCCTGCATCTGCCAGCATCTGATAGTATGCTTTCATTGCTGAAAAATGTTCTTTGCTCCACAACGGTAATTTATGAACGCGTGCGATAGCTGCCGGGTGTTGCCATAAATCTAGATCGTAATGCCATTTGCCCGGGGCAGGCAGCGTTTTATTCAGTACTTCTATGCTTATTGGTAAGTGGTAGTCCTTTTCTCCTTTTATTTGGATGAAGCCCTTATAATGGCCAGGAGAGGTGTTAGAAGGTATTTTTACACTTACCCAAATTGGTTGTGTGTTGTTTTTTTGCAGTGGAGTAGCGCTCAATCTGCTATCAATGGCATCTGCAACATAGGATGAATCGAAATCTTTTGCTTTACGGTAACCACAGCCATCTCTGAATTCGTCAGTGATCACATATTTTACCATTCCTGCGGCTATGTTTTCTTTTTTGAGGAGATGACCTTGCTCATCTTTTAAATCGTAAAGCTTTATGCTGATGTTGCTCAGGTCTTTGTTTGTCCATAACAGCAATTGGGTATGAATTTTTTCGCCTCTCCAGGCTTTTGTGTTCCATACTTTTTCTACATCTGTTCCTGGGGGCAATTCTCTTGCAAAACGGGTATTGGATGAACCAAAACTTACATTTAATCCGTCGGGTACTTTGCTCCACTGGTCATTAATAATTTGCGTGTTTAATAATGGTTTCTTTTGCAAGGCCAAACTTGCATCCTGAGCTTTAACATTACTTAAGTACAAGCAGCAGGAAAGGCAAATAAAAAAAAGAGGTTTCATAAGCCTAAGTTAATTATTACAGGGTAGGCTTTATCTTTTTTAAGATGGCATTTGTTGCGCAATCGTTTGATTTAACGTGATGAGCGCTATGAATTGAGAAGATAAGGTGCTGCAAGCGAAAATCTATGTGATACATGTAAGTTCGAAATCTTGATAAGACAGGTTTTTCGAACTTACATGCTTGCAGATATATTAAAGTGCAGCCAGTTTAAAATTACTGAACCCAATGCGGGCATCATGACCTAATTTAAAAGGGGCACTGATGTAAAAATATTTATTACCAGTGCTTTTTAGAAACATTGGCGTGTCCAGAACTTTAACTTTATCCAGATAAACTTGTGCTGTTTCGCCTTTTACCAAAATAGCGATATGCATTTTTCCGATGGCGTAGCCAGCTAGCGGGAAGTCCAGTGTATTGTTGATTTTTGTTTCACTGCTGGCATTGTTGATCTTCCTTCCTGAATAACTGATTTCAGTGCTCATAATCCCGTTGTCGTTATAGGCATCAGAGATGAATTTAGTTGGATTATTATCATGTGAAAAACCAAAGTTCATGTTGCCCAAATCGTCTGTGTCTGTATTGCTATGGGTAGCTATATCAAACTCAATTGTGAAATTTGCAGGAAGTGCTTTGTCACTTTTCAATTTATAAGTGGTATATTGATTTAAGCTCAACCATTGACCATCCAGGGTCTCAAATTTTTCTACTGAGCCCGAACCACTTGTTTTCCATAACCTGGCCATATTACCAGTGGCATCAGCAGAAAAGTTATCTTCCAGGATCAAGGTTTTTCCGGGGGTAAAATTGTAAGATAAGGCGGCCTTCTCAAAAAACTTTTTGTCATTGTCTGATGTACCTGCAGTCTGTGTAGTTCCATTAGGTCCGGAGGAAGCTTTCTTTCCAGCTAAAATATCATCAACTTTTTGATCAACTGTAGAGTTAACCTTGTCCTTTAACTTTTTGAAGAATTGAGCATGTACAGGCTGAACAGCACAGGAAAGCGCTATCCCACTAAAAAGTGTTAACGCTAATTTTTTTGTTTTCATAGATTGGATGTCTGTTTTTTCTGCGAAATTAATTCTTTTTTGGAATCTAAAGGTGTTCGTTAAAAAAAATATACGGTTGTTAGTATGATAGCCTTACAAAGGCAAGAAAGAAAATAATCCAGTCTGCACCATACCGGTCTGCACCCAACGAAATATGTTTTCATGATCGAGCTTCAGAATCTGTAAGATTCAGTGAGATCAGAAAACATATTTTTAAACAATCAATCAGTGTTATTGCCCCAGGGTAAAAAACATAGCCACTGCTGCAGCACCCATAGCAATGAAAGTGAACCATAGCAGGAATTTGGAGAGATAACCACTTTTAAACTCACCCATTATTTTTTCACTCGCCGCTATTTTGGCAATTAAGAAAAGTAAGGGGACCGCTGCAACGCCGTTTAATACGGCTGCATAAACCAGGGCTTTGACGGGATCGATACCGACAAAATTGATGGTCAAACCAATTAAGGTTGCTATGGTAATTACGCCATAAAAACCATGAGCTCTTTTCAGTTTCAGGTTAAGTCCAGACTTCCAGCTGAAAGCTTCTGCCACGGCATATGCTGCAGAACCAGAAAGTACCGGAACGGCTAGAAGCCCAAGCCCGATAATCCCAATGGAAAAGATCAGTTTTGAGAGATAGCCTGCATGTGGAAAGGAGTGGACCAAGGGCTCCAGGGCTTTAGCCGCGTCGGCTGCTGTTTTTACATCACGAACACCACTATTGTGCAAAACAGTTGCACCAACCAGTAAAATGGACCAGGTTGTAATTTCGGAAACGATCATGCCAGTGCCGTTATCAAGCCTCATTTTATGAATGTGGGACCAGCCAATATTCGGCTTTCCGTTTTTAAAAAGATGTTCTTTCTTTTCTTCCTCTACCTCCTGAGAAGCTTCCCAAAAGAACATATATGGAGAGATGGTCGTTCCTAACACCCCCGTGATGATGAACAGGAATGCAAAGTTAAATTCAAAATGGGGTGTGACTGTTGCCCTTAATACGGTGCCCCAGGGTTGGTCTACAATAAACACAGTGATAGGGTAGGCTAGCAGGGCAACAGCGAGCCATTTTAATATACTGGAATACACCTGATAGTTGGTAAAGATTTCCAGAACAAGAATGAAAACGGTAAAGAAGAGCGTTAAGATTACAAAAGGGGCAGAGGGAATCAGTAATTGTGCGGCAGCGGCCATTGCTCCGATATCAGCTCCTATATTTATCGTATTTGCCACTACAACCAGTGCAACTACAGTATAAAGTACTGTTTTACTATAATGGTCTTTGACAACTGCTGCAAGGCCCTTACCTGTTACTAAACCAATTCTTGCACAAGCCTCCTGTACCGCAGTCATAAACGGAAGCATATATAACGCAGTCCACAACTGACCGTAACCA
Organism: Pedobacter sp. HMWF019; assembly: GCF_003061025.1. GTDB lineage: Bacteria > Bacteroidota > Bacteroidia > Sphingobacteriales > Sphingobacteriaceae > Pedobacter. The sequence goes on from NZ_QAIL01000436.1 coordinate 23,125, forward strand.
AACTGAGCGCCCGTTTGGGAATAAGTTGCTATTCCGGAGGGATCGTCATCTGCGGCGCCAGTAGTAAGGCCTGGACCAAGCACACTGAAAAACTTTCTGATCTTATTAAACTTGCCGTTCTTGGTGGGGTTCCGTTTCATAAAGAAAGATAAATAGGCGTTATAGACATATAATTAAAGATAAAGTTTTAATTCACTTCATCCCATTTCTTCGTAAAATTTAATTAAAGACTGTACTCTAAATTAGAACAGAGCGCTATTATTAAATATATTTCATAAATAAATGAATATTCACTTATATTTGTTCGTTAATTCATAAATATGAGAGCGAGAGATATTGATAAAGAGAATCTGGTTAAAAAAACAGCGATAGAGATTATTGGAAAGGGAGGCTTTGAAAAATTTAGTATAAACAAGCTCGCCAAAGCATGTGGCATTTCCGTGGCCACTCTTTATATATACTATAAGGACAAAGAAGATCTTCTTTCATCTCTGGCTACGGAGTTGGGCAGGAAGATGGGAGATGCTATGC
>NZ_QAIL01000437.1 GCF_003061025.1 Pedobacter sp. HMWF019
TATACTATTCTTCTTGTTTGCGTGTAAGAAAAGTAGCATGGATGACCTTGTTAAAGTTCCAGAAACACCAGCAGTAAAAGATACAACAGCAAAAGCCCCGCCTCCGGTAGTCGTTATAGGAAAGATTGTTGATGTCGGCACTGGATCGGGTGACCTATCTATAGATGGAAAGTCTCTGCCCCTAAAATGCAATGACAAAATTAGAATTGCTAAAGGTTCTTATAAAAGCATAACAATAAAAAATATACAGGCGGAAGACGGATGTGCAATCACCGTTACAAACAATGGTCTTGTAGATATTAATGGAAATTTCAGCCAGATGAATCTTTCTAATTTAAAGGGGGTGATCATTTCTGGTAATGGAGATCCTGGTATTCAATATGGTTTTCAATTCCATGATAACAGTTACAGATCTATCATAATATCAAAGCCGTATACTTCTTCTACCATACAATATGTATCTTTTAAGAACATACAGGATTATGTGATCAGTTATGATCCTAAAACGGTATATGATGGATCAGAAGGCTCTTATTCCAAAAATCTTAAATTTCTAAATATTCGCTGCGAAAACACGTCAAGTTTCCTGCAATTTCCCGGCTCTGTAGAAAACGGGCCTATTATTGGCTTAATTAAGGGACTTGAAATAGCAAATTTAACTTTTGTAAATTCAAGTAAGGTAGGAACAGTTGTTTGGATTGGTAATGTGGAAGACTATGATGTTCATAACAATAGGGTGGACAATATTAACACAGAAAACAATAATCACAACGGAATCTTCCATTTTATGGGTAATGGAAAATTTCATGACAATTATGTAAGCAATCACCAGGGAAATGCACTAAGGGCATGGACCTATTCGATCGGTACTCCGAAGGAGGTTCTTATTTATAACAATATCGTTGTAAATTCAAGAAAGTATTCTGCATTTGAAACTCAATCATTTGAAAACTACATGAGGGGTTCTGTAACTTACGCAAATGCTAAAGTTTACAATAATACATGTGGAAATCTTAATTTAAATAAAGATTGGTACGGGAACGTTGTCGATGTTTATAACCTTGAGGGGGGAACCTGTCAAGTTTTTAATAATATTGGCTTCAATTTTCCTGCTCCAAATCCGGTTACATTGATCTCTAATCAGCAATCTGTTACAAAGCCAACAGAGTCAAATAATTTATACTTCACCTCCATTGATGAAGTTGGATTTTCAGATAAGACAACTTTTAAACTAAATTCATCATCAACTGCCAAAAACAAAGGCCAAGCTATACTTTCCCTGCTTAAAGATTATTATGGGGTTGCACGAAACGTAAATAAACCTTCTATTGGAGCTGTAGAGTAGTTACTGATGTATTAAGCCATTTGGAGGAAGCTAGGGCCTGAAATAGTTAAAATTAAATTTCACATAACGAAAGATATCGCGGATAACTTTCGTTGGAAAATTATCTTTCTGTTTCCAGGCCTGCCTCTTAACTGTACTGGGTTCTTCTTCTGAATTAGATTGATCAAAGAGTTCCTTATATTTTTCATAATATAGGCTTTTTCCTTTGTTTCTGAGAAAAGAAAGCATCATGCGATATTCTGTCACATCCGATTTTATGCCCTCGGCGTAACGACCGAATTTAGAAAAGAAACTGGATCTCCTTAAATGAGGATGATCACTGTAGTAATAGAATTTTTTATAACCCCAAAGAAAAGGATTAAATATCATCTCTGAAAACCCCTCTCCAATGGGCTTTAAATAAGGATATTTCTCATAAGAATAAAAACGCACCATATCTATATCCTCTCGTTTTTCCATACATCCAAGGGCATATCCCAATTTTTCCGGAAAGATGGGTTGGGGAATAAAATCTTCCTGAATATATAATGTATACGCTGACTTTACTGCATCTTGCCCTTTGTTGATGTTATTACCAAGTCCTTTATTTTTTTCGGTAGTCACCACTCTCATGTTGAACTCTTTTTGAACTGAAAGTATTTTTTCCAGATGAACAGATTTACTGCCGTCATCTGAAACAATGATCTCATCGAATACACAATTTAATGCTTTGAACTCTTTCAGTAGCCTGATTAACGAACTACTCCTATTATAATGAGTGATCAATAG
>NZ_QAIL01000438.1:0-8133 GCF_003061025.1 Pedobacter sp. HMWF019
GTGGTGCAGCATGGGAAACCGGAGGGCCAACCGCCCTTCTTCTGACACTTACCCTTGGCGGTGTGGCCGGAGAAGGTGGCTCTATCTCCGGGGAAGATTGAATCGGGCAGGCATCTGCATGGCAGGTAGCGGTTTCTTCGTCCCAAACCCCGCAGGTTTCTCCATCTTTTCCAGTCGGATCCAGTTGCATGATAGGGTTGTTTTTGACGTAGGCATAGCAGTTTATACCGCCCTGGATGCCGATCGGGTCACAACTGAGCCATCTGCCCAACCAGGGGAGATAGTACCTTGAACCATGATAACCGAAGCCGGTTTCTTCATCCCGTTCCATACCCGTGTAGCGGTAACGCTTGGCCACTGCTTTGATTGTGCTGCTGTTGGCCTGAAAAGCGGTGGTACCAAAAGGATGGTATTCTTCATAGCTGATTACTTCAGCGGTATCACTGAGTTCTAAAGCTGCCGAGCCAAGATGGTTGTGGAGCTGGTAGCGGATCAGTTGTTTTTCGGTGCCGTCGCTGATGTCGTTGCGGGTGTCGATCTGTACAAAGCTGTTGGTCCATGATGCTGAGGCTAACCCGCTCCAGGCCCGCGCTGGTGCCGCTGTACTTCTTGTAGCGTTCGTAACTGCCAATATAGATCCGTTCTTCTTTGACGGAAGGTGTAGCTCCGCCGCTGGCGCTGTTTTCGGTGATCTTGCGGAGGCGCTGGCCCTGAGCGTCATATTGATACCAGGTGGTTTCTGCAGTTCCGTTTGCCGGATTTACTTTTTGCTGAATGGTACTGATGAGTTCTTCTTTGAAGTTCCAGCTGATGGCATTCAGGTTAGGCATATTTAAGATAAAGCCATGTTTTGGATGTGTGGTATAGCTGTAAGTGGTACTGCCTATTTTGGTGTTATTTAGTCGGTTATTGGTTTTTTCATATTCGTAGTTTCTGGTCCAGTTATTTCCGGTGGCAAGTTGCGCCATTTGCAGGATATTGCCCACCCGGTCATATTGGTAGCTCTGGGTATAAGCCCGTATGGCCATAGAATCGCCTGGATGGAGTTGCTGGATAAAGGCTTTGTCATTCCAGTTGTCCTTGGTGTCGTAATTTAAGGCAGCCTTGTTTTCGCGTCCGGTGGCCTGGATGAGGCGGTACAGGGCATCGTAGGTATATTGCGATACGCCATCTGTTTTCTCATTGCCGAAAAAGGTTTTGGGAATGTTTTTGTCTTCGATATGGGTTACATTTCCTGTGGGATCGAAAGTATAATACCAATCCTGCAATGGATCATTGTTGAGCCTTTTGGATTCCAGCCGGTTGAGGCGAAAGGTTTGGGTGTCGTAATAAAAACGAGAGATGACATTATTGCCGTAAATGATCTTATTACGCTGACCTTTTTCATTGTAGTCAATGTCTTTGATGTAGGGTATTTTTATGGCCGATCCGGGTTCTTGGACCGATTGGCTCTGAAGCAGGCCCGTGCGGTTATAGGTGGGGCTGGAGATGCTTCCGTCTGGTGCGGTTTGCTGCGTGATTCTTCCTAAAGCATCGGATTCTATTTTGTAGGTAAATTCTTTAGTTTCCAGATCGTTGAGAAGATTGGAGTCGGTCCAGTTCGCTACGGTTTTATAGGATTTGAATAGTTGTCTGGTGGTTTCTATGGTCTGTCCTTTGAAATCGTATTCCGGAGTCAATACCACACCACCGGTATCGTAATGTTTGACCATTTTGCCCCGCAGGTTTTTGCTTTCCGGGCTGGGTTCTGTTTCGCCATAAAAGATCCTTTCGAAAATATGGTTGAGGGGCTGTGGGCCATCTCCGCCAAGGACCTGACTGTAAAGTGGTCTTTGAATAACATCATAGAAATAGCAGAATTCATGGTTCCGTTCGTCCCAGGTGCGTAAAGGGCTGCCTAAACAATTGGACAGGAGCCAGCGTTGCCCGGCATCCATGCTGTTCTGGTATACTTTGTGGCCCAGCATATCGTATTTATATTGCATCACCAGGTTGCCTTTGTTGCCATTTTCCGGTAACTCCCTGGCATCGGTAATGCTGCGCAGATTGCCTTCAATGTCTAATTTGACTTTGGTGTTGTAGAATTCATCGGCGTTGGTTTGTGAATTCCGGTTGTGTTCTATGGAAAGTACAGGCCTTCCAAGTGTGTCGAAATGGAGAATATCTGGTGTGTTGGCATGTAAAGCGGCTTGATCTGCTGCTTCTTTTTCTTTGATAGGGTCTTTGCCCTGGGCGATCAGCAAGCTGTCAATCAGGTTGTTGGTCCTGTTGGTGTACCAGGGCGAATCCAGGATGGTATCACAGGTATCGTAAATGCTTTGTTTCCAGGTGGAGAATTCTACCCTGGAAAAGCTTTCATCGGGCATGGTGGTTTTGACCAGTCGTCCAAGCGGATCATAGTGCATGAGTGGGCTTACACCGTTTTCTACCAGTTCAGCCGCTTCTTCGTAGTGCCAGGTGATGGAAAAATAGGGCTCGTATTGCTTAACCGGATTGCCTTTATTGTTGAGGACAGTGCGGCCGTTTCCAATCCAGCGGAAAGGTTCGGCTTGTACTTTTTTCATCACTGTACTCCCTATGCCGCTGCTGTATTCCAGGCTGATTTGTACGGGGGAATCGGGATTGTTTTTGAAATGTTGTTCTCTTAGTATCGTGGCGACGACGGTAGGTTTTCCTGTATTTTTGTAGGTATCAAAATCATAGACAAAACAGGATGTGGCATGGTGCAGCAGCATTTTTGCGGTATTGGTCAGTTGTAATCCGTCTGTGGCGTTGAAGAACTGGTTGATCAGGGTGTTTTCTGCAGGATTGCTGAATTCGGTTAAGCCACTGAGCTCATCGGCTTCTGTGCCTTTTCCGTAGATAGCGGTTGCTTTGACCAGGCAGAGTTCGTCGGTAATCACTTCAGATAAGTTTTGATTGGCATCGCGCAGGCGTTCTGGTGTTAAACTGCGGAAATTGAAACGCTCTGCAGTAGTGGTATTGCCTAATGCGTCTGTGGTTTGATCTATGAGCAGGTTATAATTGCCATAATAACGAACCTTGGTGATGGCGCCATAAGGGTCTGTATAGGAAATGGGCCTGTAAAAGCGGTTTGCTGCAGTTGTTTGGTCCTCTGCTCCGGTGATGTACTGTGTGGTTCCCGATTGGATCCACCAGTTGTTGTCGCCTTCGCTGTGGGTAAATTTGCCTTCTGTGAGCAGGGCATCAGTTGCTTTAATGCCAAAAATATCGGTCAACAGGTCAGGCGTAAAGGCAAGTTGGTAACTTTCGTAGCCTATGGCCAGGGATTCGAGCAGGTGTAGCGGGAGTGGACCACTGAGGTCATTTTTGTAATAGGTGCTGCGTACGTGTTCGATACATCGTTTTTGAGGGCTGGCCGGAGTGTTGTCTATTTGTGTATAAGGAATTTCTGTGGCGAGGTTGAGGATATTATTGAAATCGCTTAAGGTAAAGTAAGGGGTGTTTTTACTTAGCCCTTTTAGCTCGAATGTTTGGCTTTCTGTTTGTAAAGCTAAACGGTAGTTGTTGGTTTCGTTAATGCTGTTGCTGAGTTGGTTAAGCGTGTAAAGGATGTGCGTTTTGTTCTGCTCGTCCTGGGTTTCCACTGGTAAGCTCGCATCGCTAATTTTCCGCGGATAAACGACACTTGCTGATTCGAGGATATTGCCATATTCATCCAGTTTGATGTTGAGTTTGTGGCTGATCCTGGGATCGTCGGTTGCCCGTTCATAGGCATAGGAGATGGATTCGCTTTCTCTGGAAATGAAAACGGCGTATTTGTTTTGTCCTTTGGGCTGCAGCATTTCAAGAACTACGTTGTGGGTGGTTACTGAATAGGGACTGAGCTGTTGCCGGATCTGATCATTATTGGGCTTATTTAGTGGTGCATCTAATGCAAAGACTTCTGTACGGAGCCCCATGCTTTTACAGGTTCTTAGAGCCTGGCACCATTCTTCTCCGCTCAGATGATCAAGGAAACCAGGGTCTATGCCTGGCCCAGGCAAAATAGGAGCATCGGGCAACAGGCTTTCGTGATTGGTCACTGTAAAACCTTGTCTGGCCATTTCTTCGTACCAGTATTCGCGGGCAAATTGGTTCAGTATGTTGTCTTTCTGAAGGAAAGCGCCGGTATGGAACCAGTTTTTGGTATAGACGGGTGGTTGGTTATAATTCAGGTCTTCAAGTTGTTCAGTATCAGTTTGTTCCACCAGGCCAAAGCCCCGGAATTCTTGTTCGGGGTGGTCGTAATAACCATGGTGGTATTTGTAGCTGCTGCTGAACCGGTAGCCGGTAATTTTGTCGAGGGTTTCTGTTCTGGAAACACAATGTACCGGAAAATGCAGTTTAGTGATCCAGGGCCGTCCATTGAGCTTGTCTTCAATGTAAAACCGGGTAGAAGGCGTGTATTCTATAGTTACTTCTTTACCCAGGTTGTTTTTATAGCCGATGAGCAGGTGTGGCTTTTTGCTGTTCATCAGGTCGATATAGCGCAAGGGTGTATTGTTGTATTGAGGCAGGTTGCTGGACCAGGCGATACAGGAAAGACCATTACCGAGTAAATCGGTTACGGTGATATTGGCCTGGTTGTGGATCTCCGGGAAGGCGTTTGTTTCAAAAGGAACATTGTTGAAACTGTTGCCGCTGAGGTTCATCCAGCAACTGAACTTGTTTCTGCCAAGGTAGATGAGGTCTGTGGTTCCGGAGCCGTCCAGGTCGGCCAGTTTGATGTAACTCGGGTTAAAGGCATCCGGGAAGTCGAGGAACGGGGCGTTGTCCATGGTAACTTTGGCTCCGAATTGGCCGTATCCCAGGTTGGGCCAGTAGCAGACTTCGCCGTTCCTGATCCTTACAATGTCGGTCATTCCATCGCCAGACATATCGGCCAGGAAGATGGTTTGAAGCGGATCATAGAACAGAATGGCCGGGCCCGCTTCTTCGTCGGTAGCTCTGATGGTTCTCTTTGAGGCATCGTAACCGCCTTTGCCCAGGGATTCGTACCAGGTGAACACATTGTCTTCGGTGATCAGCAGGTCTGGTTTTCCGTCGCCGTTCAAATCGATCATGCGCATGTTGAGGTCATCCAGATTGATGTTGAGGCTGTTGAGGAAGTTTTGGAAGGGCTGCCACTGGTCCTGATCGTCGAGCTCGAAATAACCAGAAGGCTGACTGCCCATGCTGACGATTTGCTTGCGGCCGTCTGCATCCAGATCCGCGATTTGAAGGGCTTTACCTAGACCGGTAAAAGAGGGTTTTGGGCTGATGAGCGTGGCATTTTCGAACTGGCCCTTGCCCAGACTGTGTTTATAGTACCATCCTGTGGCTTGCTCGGTGAGCATGCCGGAGAGGCCTTCGTTAAAGAGGTCTGTAAATTGATAATTCTGGTCCAGACCTGCTGGGTCGTGGGTCAGTTCTTTCATCGTAATGTCTTGTACTTCGGTGCTCCAGTCGTGTTGCTGGTAGTCAAACTCGGTAGAAGGGAGGCTTTTACTGCTGTAACTGCCGTCTGCTTTTTTGATGTATCCCCGGGCAGTTGCGGTTTTCAGATAGGTGAAATCCCGTTGGCTGCTGGTATCGTATTGCAGGTCCATGGATTTGATCAGGGCAGATCCGCCAGGGAGTTCGTCGAAGTAGTGGAACAGGAGGACGCTTTTGCAGAGCCTGGTGGTTCGGAGTTCAAATCCGGGCTTGTAGGTTGAAAAACTATCGGTCCGGTAGTCCCAGTTGTTTGTTTTTTGGTAGTTAGTATCGTATTCTCCGTAGTCGAAAATGGTCTGGAACAGATAGTCTGTTTCTGGTGGATAGTTGTCGTTGAGTTTTTTATAGGGTGTTTTATTGCCGTAGAGTACCTTTGCGAGGTACATATTGGTATACGTGATCTGGCCGTTTTTAAAGCGGTTTTTATTGGGTAGCTGGTTTTTGTCGAAGCCGTTGGCGTCTTCTGGTTTATATTGGTAGTGGCAGCAATTGCCTTTGTCGTCAAAACTGAATTCGGGCAGCCACTGATAGATCCTATGTGGATTTTGTGGGTCTTTAATAACGCTGTTGCTGCTCCAGCCATAGAGAACCGTATTGTTGTTTTTGTTCATCACCCGCCATTTGAAGGTACCGGTCGTTTTCTCCATCCAGCGTTCTATTCTGGCGAACAGGCCTTCAATTCTGGGGCGATAAAAGCGGATTCGGTAGAGGCCATCGAGAGAATCCTGCTCCTTGTAGACATAGTTGCCCTTTAGATCTTTCGAAAAGCTCTGGTCGGCTTCCCGCTGGAATTCTGGCACCAGGTCTTCTGCGTCAGATAGTAAAAAAGTATCCGAATCTTGCGGATCGAGGTATTGCGGCAGCCCCTTATCTGTTTTCCTTTTGATGGAGGACAGGATTATGTCCCATCCGAGGCCAAAAGTGCTGTTTCCTGCACCGGAGCTGTAGGACAGTGTTAGGCTGGGCGCCATTCCCCTTGCCGCGCCGACCGGAAGTTCTATGCCAAAAGACGAGGTGCCATTCACTGCATTGACGGTGAATTTTTCGTCAATGCCTTTTAGAGCCCCTCCGCCTTTAGGGAGATTGACAGAAGGGATTTCGATCGTGTTAGACTTGGTTTTACCGCCTTCGGTGTTTAGAAACTGATCGGAGGAGTTTTTTTTTGATTCGCTGTCCATAGGTTTCGTGTTACTAATGAGTGATTTAGCTAGTCAAATTTGGTGTTTTTATGCTTGTGTTTGGCAGGGTGTATCTACGTGTTTTACGCAGGTATTAATACTTGAATTTACCGTTATGAACTATAGAACTTTTTTCAAAAATATCTTCATTGTCTTTGATGTAGTCGTATTGTAGACGCGCTGTATCGCCCTGTAGACGTATTGTAGTGGGGGAATGTTTGGAAACAGACCTGTCTAATTTGAAATTTGTGAAGGCAATATTGCCAGTGTTTTCAAATTGTAAAGGCTATGAACAATAAAACATTATCTATAGTATCCTATATTACCCTTATAGGCTGGCTAATCGCTTATTTTTCAGGTAAGGAAAAAGCAGATTCGTTACTTAAGTATCATTTAAGGCAGGCTTTAGGTTTAGCTATTGTAAGTATTATTTTCAATCTGGCTCTAAATGCAATACTACTTGCTGCGCCCGATCTTTCTTTTCTAGGTTTTGCTGGTTGGGCTATTTTGGTATTTTGGATACTGGGCATGATTAATGCTTCTAATGGCGCCGAAAAACCTGTGCCAGTTTTCGGCAAAGCCTTTGAGAATCAATTTGCCTTCATTGGTTAATAGGCTTAGACGAATACGACCCTATGATCACAGTAAAGAAACATCACAATACTAGACCAAAAGGATGAAAAAGAGATGGATGATATTCTGGATGCTGTATGCCCTGTTTTTTGCAGTGCCATTTCCTATGATCTTATATTATTCAATTAATAATGAAAAGGATATTGGAAGTCTTCAAAATCAATCACCTTGGTTTGCTTTAACGTTAGTTGCTCTATCGATTGTACTCTGGTTAATTGTTTTGACTGGTTTTTTGAGAAAATGGGTATTAAAGGTTCTAAGCGCTAAAAATAATATAGAAAAGCTTAAAAAGGAGGGGGTAACCCGCGAGGCTAAAATCATAACCTCTACCAAGCTTTCAAAACCAGGCGGGGGTTATGATACTTATGAACTTCAGTTGTCTTTCAAGAATCTTTCAGGCACGGAGATTAAACAGCGAGCAAAAGTGAATGACATTAAGCCTTATGAACGTCGTTTTGAAGTGGGGAAAACGCTAGAACTCAAGATTGATAAAGACCTCATACATATTCCTTATTTTGTCTTTTCCAGTTCTGAAGTGCAGGTGAAGAAGACTTTTGTCGTTTTGAGTGCATTGGGCTGGTTGCTTGTTGTTGTTTTGGTGGCGGGGTACTATGTGTTTTCTTATCAGCATGAAAGCTACGGGATGGGCTGGCGTTTTATGAGTATAGGTCATCCTTTACTGGTTTGCCCGGCCGTGTTTTTATTTTACAGAGGCCTGTCTGCACTTATTCTTAATTTTAATATGGAGTTCAGAGAATCAATTCGTCTTAAGTTTAAAGGAAAAAGAGCAACGGCAAACATTATTAGTGTACGTCAAACCGGAGTGTTTATTAATGAACAACCC
>NZ_QAIL01000438.1:8143-31793 GCF_003061025.1 Pedobacter sp. HMWF019
GAATACACGGATGACCAGGGACGGTTTCGTAAACAGAGTTTAAAAAAAGTGATCAATCTACTCGAGCTGGATATCACTAAGCAAAAATATATTGATATCTTTTATTTGAATGAAGTTCCGGAACAAGTTGCAATGGCAAGTGATCTGGATGAAGTAAACCCTGTATTATGAGAAAATGGAGCATATTTGTACTATGGGCCTTTGTATTTTTGAGCTGCCGGCAAATCTCAAAAAGTATTGATGAAACCATTAATCCCATTGATTCGGTTGCAGATAAACAGCAGCCGGTCACTACCGTTAGTACTACAACAAGTACAACTCATTCTGTAATGCATAGGGAGGGGGAAAATATAGGTTTTTTGACAGATACGCTGAAACTTTTGCAGGCAGAAGTCTTATTACGGAAACTGCCACAATATGCAGGTAAAGAAATATATGTTTACTCCAGTGCGTCTTTTTTTGATGATGGGCGGATCTTTATTGCACTTCAGCATCCTACAAATCCAAAATATGTAGACAATTATCAATACGAAAAAGACAAGTGGACGGGTCCTAAGCCTGAGCAGTTGTCTGTAAAGGACGATATTAAGAACAGACTTGTACCGCTTTCGCAGATGAATTTTATAAATGTTTCCAGGATAGGCCGGATTTATAATAAGAAAGCTTCAGAAATTGAAGGAGCAACGCTGGTAACCCATATCTATGTTAACATATGGAACAATACAATGCAATGGTTTCCGAACAGTATTTCTGGAAGCCGTAAGCGCTATTTAATAGAATTTAATACCGACGGAACTTTAAAGAGTTTTAAACAGGGCTAGTCTGTTAACAGACTAGCAGTACTTAATTGTAGAGCCGCTAATGTTAAGTTAGCGGCTCTACTGTTTTTAATGGTAATTATTTTTTTTCCAGATTGACTGAAACTCTTGTCCCATCCAGGAAGAAATTTAGTTTTTTAGGTTGGGTGCCTGCCGGGAGATTAAATTTCCACTCTGCCTGGCCTGTAGATTCTGGTTCTGGATTGGATGTGCCTGTTGAACCCGAGGAAGGAATTGAAGTGGAATTATCAAGTTCCAATCTGGCATCGTTGGATTGTACGGTAAAGAATATCTTGTTATCTAACTTGCTTTTATTGGTAATAGATAGATTGAGCGTTAATTCTGAACCCGTAGATTTACCTTCAGCATCCTGAAGGCTAATACTTTTGGCTGCTGTAACTTTAACGAGTGCTTCACTGTTCTTTCCTAAAATAGCACTGTCTGGAACTGCTTTAAATTCCGTACTTGCCGGTGCATTTTCTTTTGGAGGACTTACTGTTGTGGTGGTTTCAGTTTTGGTCATTGTAGAATCGGCACCCTGAGCCTTCTTGGATGAGTTTCCACAAGAAGAGATAACTGCTGTACCAAGTAACAGCAGTGATAATTTTGAAACTTGTCTAATCATTTTAAGTAGATTTTTAGGTATTTACTGTTCTAAATTAATATTAATTCTGCAGATTTTCAGGTTAAAACAAATCGTAGAGAGCGTAGTTTGGTGAAACATGAAATAAGATTGTATAGAATTAGGTATCTTTGATTTTATCTAATTCCTTTAAAAATGGTCCAGCAAATTGCGATTGGCGATTTTCTAAGTTTATACGCTTCAATTCCTCTTGTCGATGTACGTACGCCTGCTGAATTTTTACATGGACATATTCCAGATGCTTTTAATATTCCTCTGTTTACCAATGAAGAAAGGGTTTCAGTGGGCACAACCTATAAACAGGTTGGACGTGAGCAAGCCATTTTACTCGGTTTTGATCTGACAGGAAATAAATGGTCTGGCTTTATTCAGGAGGCTTTAAAGATTGCTCCGGAGAAAAAAATTGCGGTTCATTGCTGGCGCGGGGGAATGAGAAGCGGAGCCATGGCATGGGCATTGGGCCTTTATGGATTTGAAGTGTATGTTATTATTGGTGGCTATAAAAGTTACAGGAGATGGGCGCATAAACAATTTGAAAAGGAATACGATCTGAAGATCTTGGGTGGTATGACGGGTTCAAATAAAACCAATATATTGCATCATATCAAGGATTTAAATGAGCAGGTGGTAGACCTTGAGGACCTTGCACAGCATCAGGGCTCTTCTTATGGTACAATGAACCATATGGTACAACCCAGTCAGGAACAATTTGAGAACAACTTTGCTTTTGAGCTTTCGCATTTGAATATCCGGAAGGAAATATGGGTAGAGGATGAGAGTTTAACGATTGGAAAGAGGTGTATACCGAAACCTTTCTGGAATCAAATGAGAAGTTCCGGATTGATTAACCTGGAGGTGCCACTGGAACAGCGTATTCAAAAGCTGGCTCTGGAATATGGACAGCTGGATAAAGATTTTCTGGTGGAATGCACCGAAAGGATACATAAACGGCTTGGCCCGGAACAAACTAAACAGGCTATTCAAGCGATCCAGGAAAACCGAATGGAGGATTTTGTAAGGTTGGTATTGGTTTATTATGATAAAACTTATCGTACTGGATTGGGTAAAAGGGATGTGTTGCGGGTATTTTCACTGGCTTTAGAACAAGATGTTCCGGAAGTCAATGCAAAGAAGATACTGGCGTTTACAAAAAGCATTGGCATTAAAAGGGCTGTATAAGGAAATAAAAATGGATTTAAACGATATAAAACTTACACAATACTCTCATGGAGCGGGTTGCGGCTGCAAAATAAGCCCCTCGGTTTTGGATAAAATATTGCATAGTACTGTTCCGGCAGTACCGGATGCCCGTTTACTAGTGGGTAATGATAAAAGAGATGATGCTGCGGTACTGGATTTAGGAAATGGTACAGCACTGATATCTACCACTGATTTCTTTATGCCTATTGTAGATGATCCTTATGACTTTGGACGTATTGCTTCGGCGAATGCTATAAGTGATGTATATGCCATGGGAGGAAAGCCTGTGCTGGCTATCGCAATTCTGGGTTGGCCGATTGAAAAGCTTGCTCCGGAAGTGGCGCAGAAAGTACTGGAAGGCGCCAGGTCCATTTGTGCTGAAGCTGGAATTACACTGGCCGGAGGACATAGTATTGACTGTCCGGAGCCGGTATTTGGACTAGCTGTTAACGGCATATTGGATACCAGTCATTTGAAACAGAATTCTACTGCCACGGCAGGCTGCAGATTGTATTTGACAAAGGCATTAGGCGTTGGTATCCTGTCTACCGCTCAAAAGAAAGGGATACTTCGCCCGGAGGATGCGGCAATAGCGTTGAAAAGTATGGTCACTTTAAATAAACCTGGTGAACTTTTTGGCAGAATGCAGTGTGTTAAAGCTATGACCGATGTGACCGGGTTTGGTTTGCTGGGCCACCTTGCAGAAATGTGCGAAGGAAGCGGCTTATCGGCTGTAATCGAGTTTGATAAAGTGCCGGTGATTTCTTCTCTTCCTTTCTACCTGAGTCAAAACTGTTTTCCGGGAGGAACTCAGCGCAATTGGAACAGTTATGGGGAGAAAATTGGTGTTCTTAATGAGTTGCAAAAATTCATTCTTGCTGATCCTCAAACCAGCGGTGGCTTATTGGTGGCGGTAGAAGAAGAGGGGACGCTGGAATTTGAGCAATTGCTGCAGGAGCATGGATTGCCTGCTGTTTCATTTGGATGGCTTAAAGCACATGATGAAAATAAACTAATCAGCATCGCTCCGTAGGCGGTTTTCTGCGGATAATTTTATAGATTGCATGGGCAAACATTTATAGTTTAGGATTAATTAATGATAAGAATAACAATGAAAAGATCTGTTTTAACTCTGTTGGTGATTTTGGGTACAGTAATTTTGGCTGAGGCGCAACAAAAGTTGCCTACAGCAACTGAAATGGCAACAAAAAGCATAGAAGCCTTAGATAAAAAGGTGAAACTCAATCCAACCCAAAAGAACGTGATTTATAATTACATGGTGGATATGTGTAAAGATCAGCTGGAGCTTTCAAAAAAACAACAGGCTGGTACTGCAGGGGAGGATGACATTACGCGCTTTTATAAAGGCCAGAATGCTACGAATGCCAGCATCAGAAATATTCTGAAAGGGGATCAACAGGCACAGTATGATGAGTTCCTGGAAGAACAGGCGCGTGGCGGACAGAAAAAGAAGAAAAAAGGAAAACACGATAAAGAAGAGGAGGAAGTGGTAACAGGTATTTCCGGGTTAAAATTGCCTAATAACTAATTATATGGTTGTCGGACTGGGTGATCATATTCCCACTACTATGTATGGTGATGAAATATTGAAAATATTTCTGTCTGTACTGTGTGGTAGTATTCTTGGTCTGGAACGGGAGATCAGGGGTAAGTCTGCTGGTTTCAGAACACTTGCCCTGATCTGTTTTGGTTCAACAATTTTTACCATCTGCTCCTATCTTTTGGGCGTAGAAGATAACCGCGACCGTATAGCGGCCAATATCATTACTGGTGTTGGCTTTCTTGGGGCAGGTGTTATTTTTAGAAATAATTTTAGCGTTTCTGGTATTACAACTGCAGCATCTATATGGATTGCGGCCGCTCTTGGTATGTTTATTGGGATTGGTGAGTTTATATTGGCTGGCATTTCGCTGGTGCTTTCTATATTCATATTGTTTGTAATGGATTACATCCAGTTTTGGATAGATGATCGCTTTCAACATCGGGATTACAGGCTGGTTTTCAAAGATAAAGAGGCCTTGGGACCACTTCGTAGTCAGGTAAAGAGTTTGAAGCTACAAGCCCGGTTTATACGTACTTCAAGATCTGACGACCAGGTTGTTGTAGAATTCCAGGCTTCTGGGAGAGGTACGAAATTAAATGTGTTTAATGACTGGTTGTTGGAACAGGAATCTATCCAATCCTTTAACTGGTAATTATCTAAAAGGCTATGGACAACATCATTAACAGAATAGCAAAGTTTAATGCTGGATTGCTTCCAGATAAGGTTCAATTGAAGTATAAAGGGATGGCCGAGAGTGCATTCCGGTTCTTTAGAGGAACTTGTCATCTCTTCTATGAAGACCTTAGTAAGGACAAAGGATTTCCTTCTTCGCCGCTGGGATGGATTTGTGGTGACTTGCACCTGGAAAATTTTGGAAGCTTTAAAGGAAACAACAGGCTGGTTTATTTTGATCTCAATGATTTTGACGAATCGATGCTAAGTCCTGTAAACTGGGAACTAGCCAGGGTTTTAACCAGTATTTATGTCGCATTTGATACTCTTAAATTAGAAAAAGCAGCAGCCCATAAAATGGCTGCTATTTTTTTGGATAAGTATGTTGAAGTATTGGGTTCTGGTAAGGCTTATTATATGGATCCGAGAACTGCAGATGGTATGGTGAGCTATTTTCTGAACAATGTAAGGAAGCGGACAGAGAAGGAGTTGCTGAAAAAGGCGGCTAATGTTGATGGTAAGAAAATAACCATAAAGATAGATCGTGTACTGCATTTTAAATTGGAACGGGGGCTAAAAAAGGAACTGATGATGCATATTGCTGACTGGTTAAAAAATACATCTGCATGGCCCAATAAATATGAAGTTGTCGATGCTGCATTCCGTGTAGCAGGTACTGGCAGTATTGGTCTTAAAAGGTACATGTTCCTATTGCAGGGGAAAAAGAATAAAGATAAATTTTTGTTAGTGGAACTTAAGCAGGGAACGCAGTCTTCTCTGGCTCCATATAATCTTGTTGCCCAGCCCAATTGGAATTCGGAGGCCGAACGAATGATTATGGCTAAATACAGAATGCAAAATATATCGCCTGCTTTACTGAGTACAAGTGTTTTTAAAGGAGATGCTTATGTGCTTCAGGAAATGCAGCCCACAGCTGATAAGATCAATTTGACGCTTTTAGCAAAAGATCTTAAAGAGTTTAAAAGCGTATTAAAGGATATGGCAATTTTGACTGCTTCAGCGCAATTGCGCAGTAGTGGGATTCAGGGATCGGCTATTAACGACGATCTAAGGACTTTTGCTGCAAGTGCTAAGGATTGGAGAAAGCAGGTGTCGGCTTATGCAAGTGGTTACGCTGATCAGGTAAAAAGAGATTATAAAGAATATATGGCTGGTTATCAGCAATTGATTAAAACAACTTAAAATAATTATAATAATAGATGAAACACGGACTTTTAATAGACATGGATGGCGTTATTTATAGCGGTGAAACTTTAATTGAGGGGGCAGATAAGTTTATTGCCGGCCTGCTTAAAAACGACATTCCATTTACTTTTATGACCAACAACAGCCAGCGTACCAGGCTTGATGTGGTTCGGAAATTGAAATTGCTTGGGATTGAGGTGACAGAGAATCATGTATATACCAGTGCGATGGCGACGGGAAAGTTTCTTGGTGACCAGGGAAAGAATGGTACAGCATATGTACTGGGAGAGGGTGGTTTGTTAACCAGCTTACATGAAAATGGGATTAGCCTGGTGAATAGTGATCCTGAATTTGTAGTGTTAGGTGAGGGTAGAAATTTTACTTTAGAAATGGTGCAGCGTGCTGTAGATATGATTTTAGCCGGTGCAAAATTTATTACCACCAACCGTGACCCTTCGCCTAAAAAACCTGGATGGAACAACTTGGGCATTGCTGCTACAACAGCTATGATTGAGGAGGCCACAGGGCGTAAAGCTTTTGTTATTGGAAAACCAAGTCCGGTAATGATGCGGTCTGCAAGAAAATATTTAGGGTTGGAAACTGCCGAGACTACTGTGGTAGGAGATACTATGGAAACAGATATTCAGGGTGGGATTCAAATGGGATATAAAACAATCCTGGTATTATCTGGTATTGCACAAAAGGAACATTTAAGTCAATATGCCTTTAAGCCGGATTTAATTGTAAGTTCTGTTGATCAGATTGAGTATCCGTTAAAGTGGTGGTAGTCTGTCTTGCTTTTTGGCGTAAAAATTGATGCTTGGCAGCAAACTATCTATTGAACGCTATGGCAAAGACAGAATGGGTAATTGAACCCAACCAATTAACGATCTATCCGGCAAGGATTGTACGCTTATTATCCCTTATTTATTTTATCGGATTTACATTGTTGTTTGTTTTTCTTTACAAGAGTAATGTTGTCCCAGGTAAGGATACGTTGTATATTTCTGTTGGGCTCATTTTTTTTATATGTATCATTTTATTTATTGCTGGCGGGCGTAAAATCGTTTTTGATGGTGGTACTCAGACGATGTACAGCAAGGTTTTTGGAATGAATGTAAAATCTATTGGCTTTGATGAACTGGCTGCTGTTACTCCTTACAATACGATGGGTGCCGTGAGTTACAGGGCATTTACGAAGGCTAACCGTCATGGAAAAGGTGTAGTTGTGTCTGCTGGTTATTCTAAGCAGAGTAATAAGAATCTGCTTGCTTTTGTTGATGAAGTTTTGCCTAAAATTAATGAACTGGTCTTTTCTCATCAGCCAGTTGAGGTGAGGGAAGTGATTCGGGAATTTGAATTTTTTAAGGAAGAGGCAGGCGTGTACAACGTAAAGGATACGAAAACTGCGAATATGATCCTTGGGGTCTTAATGATCGCTCTGACCGGTTTTATACTAACTATACCAGATTTCATGAGTAATGATGAAGGTTTTAAAAGAATACTCACTACCTATTTCCCCTTGGTTATTGGTCTGGTTCTGATCAATACGTTTTTTTCTTCTATTCGTTTTGATAAAGATCAGCGCCAGATCATTTGCACCACTCTTGGTGGAGCGATTACCCGTATCTATTCTTTCGATGATTTTATTCGTTTTCAGATTATACGAAAAACTACCAATTTCATTTATGCTGGTACCGAAGTAAAGGCACTTGTTGAAATTGCAGGAAAAGGTAAAACCCGCGAGATTTTGTTGAGACATTTTAGAGGGACCAAGAAGATAGAGCGTTTTATTGATGAGGCCAACACTATAATGGGAATCATCTAAATTGAACTGTTGGTGATAAAAGCCAATATTGTTTATAATTTAGAATATAAGTTATACTAATTTTATGCTGATGATGATTTAATTTAAGCATGAAAAACCTATTCTTATTGCTTTGTTTGTTAAGTGTTTATCTTTTTTCAAATGCACAAACAGCACCTGAGCCTTATGGGCCTTTACCTTCCAGGGGCCAGTTGCAATGGCACGAAATGGAAATGTATTGCCTGATTCATTTTGGTGCTAATACTTATCTTGATCACGAGTGGGGCTATGGTGATGAAGATTCTAAATTGGTGAATCCGACGCAATTTGATGCTAAACAAATTGTAGGTGCAGCAAAAGCAGGTGGCTTCAAAGGAATCATTGTGGTGGCTAAACATCATGATGGTTTATGTTTATGGCCAACAAAAACAACTGATCATAATATCTCTCAAAGCCCCTGGAGAAATGGTAAAGGGGATATGATCAAAGAGTATCAACTCGCTTGTGATGCCCTTGGGCTTAAACTCGGCATTTATTGTTCTCCCTGGGATAGGAATAATGCAAACTATGGAAAGCCGGAATACCTGGTGATTTATCGCAATCAGTTGAAGGAATTATACGCCAATTATGGTCCTTTGTTTACTTCCTGGCATGATGGAGCAAACGGTGGCAATGGTTATTATGGTGGTGCTCGTGAGGTCAGGAACATAGACCGCACTACTTATTATGATTGGGAGAATACCTGGGCTATTACCCGTAAGATGCAGCCAAATGCGGTGTTATTTGGTGATGTGGGGCCGGATACCCGCTGGGTAGGTAATGAAATGGGGCATGCGGGTGAAACTTGCTGGGCAACTTACACGCCTGTTGCTCCTGATGAAGGACGTAAACCTGCAAACGGTTATGTGAAATCCGAGTTGGGAACTGAAGGTACGCGCAATGGAAAATATTGGATTCCGGCAGAGTGTGATGTGCCTTTGAGACCTGGGTGGTTTTATCATGCTGCTCAGGATCCACAGGTGAAAACCTCAGCTGAACTTTTGGATCTGTATTTTCAAAGTGTAGGTCGTGGCGCAGCATTGGATTTAGGTCTGTCGCCGGATAAGCGTGGCTTGTTACCTGATGCGGATGTGGCTTCCTTAAAAAGATTTGGCAATTTGTTAAAAGAGATTTTTGCGGTTAACCTGGCTCAAGGTGCCGAACTTAAGGCTTCTAACGTTAGGGGAAATAACCGGGCTACATATGGTCCGCAGTTTTTGCTGGATAAGGACAGGTATTCTTATTGGGCAACTGACGATCAGATCACTAAGCCTGAATTGATACTTACGCTTTCCGGACAGAAAACCTTTAATATTATTCAATTAAGGGAAAATATTAAGCTGGGACAGAGAATAGAAGGGGTGGCTATAGATATAATGGATGCTAAAGGGACATGGAAAGAGATTGGAACTGCCACAAGTATAGGGTCTAACAGATTGATCAGACTGAATAAAAATGTAACTGCAAAAAAAGTAAGACTCAGGATTACCGGATCTCCGGTTTGCATTGCGCTGAGTGATTTTGGTTTATTTAAAGAACCGGAACATTTAAGAGCTCCTGAAATCGTGCGGGCAAAATCTGGAATAGTAACGATAACTTCTGCTTATCGTAAATCGCCTGTACATTATACCTTAGATGGTTCGGAGCCTGTATTGTCTTCTCCTGTTTATACCAAACCTTTTCTTCTGGCAAAAGGTGGAACCATTAAAGCCAGGAACCTGTCAGCTGGTCTTTGGGGAGATATAGAGACTAAAATTTTTGGAATAGGAAAAATGGACTGGAAGGTGCTTGGAACATCTGATGCCAGCCATCCGGAATATGCTATTGATGAAAATGAAAAGACCAACTGGAATACCTTGTCGCCAGAGTTAATTAAGAATTTGCCCTACGAGGTGGCAGTTGATATGGGAAAAGAGGAACGGATTAAAGCTTTTACGTATTTGCCACGTCAGGATGATCATATAGACGAGGGGCTAATTGGTCAGTATTTGGTTTCTATAAGTGATGATGGGGTGAATTGGAGAGAAGCCAGGAGAGGTGATTTTCATAATATAGAGGCTAATCCTGTTCAGCAGCTGATTATATTGGAGCAGCCGGTTAAAGCGAGATATTTTAAATTTTCTGCTTTAAAGATAAACAATGGGAAAGGTATTTCTGTTGCCGAACTAGGTGTAGTTACGGTACTTTAAATTTTTGTTCTTATTGACAGAGCTATATTAAGCTCTGTCAATAATTTGAAGAAGTTTTTCGAGATCTTGTTCCGTATTATAAAAATGAAATGATATCCTCAATCCTGCACCACGAGGGGAAAATAATACATGAGCATCCCGCATTCTTTTTATCAATGCCTCGTCTGATTTGAGATTGAATATTGTTGAGTGGGTTGTTCTTTGAGCAACGTCTGAAGTGAGAAGTCCTCTTTCGGTAAAAGCTTTTTTTGCAAGTTCGCTTAGTGTGTGCAGCCTTTTCTCTATAACGTCCATTCCCAGTTGTTCTAAGTGCAGTATAGATTGTTTCAGCGTTCCGAAAGCAAGGGTATCTAAATGGCCTGGTTCAAAACATAGTGTCAAAAGCTTCTTATGTTTTAGGAAGGGTTCCTGGGGGAGGGCATGGTCTATTCTGTCTTGATATAGATGCTCGTTAACATGATCTTTGATCAGCATAAATCCGTTGCCATAGCCGGAAAGCATCCATTTATAGCCACTGCTTAGGAGGACATCCAGGCCTGAGTCTTCAAAATTAAAGCTTTCTGTACCGCAAAATTGCGTTCCGTCGGCAACGATGAGCATTTCTGGGTATTCTTGTTTTAGTTTTTTAATGAAATCAAGATCAATCTTGATTCCGTTAATGTATTGGATCAGACTCAGCGTTAATATGCTTGGTTTAAAAGACCTGACTTTATTTAATATGTTTTGTTCCAGGTTCTCATCAAGTTCTGCGTATTCGATACTTTTGAAATTTCTGCTTTCTATTGGATAATTTACAGATGGATAGTCACTTTGTAATATTAAGAAGCGATGAGATCGGTCTAATCCGTCAAGGAAGGCATTAAAAGCAATGGAAAAATTCTGGACAAGGAAGGTGTTTTCTGTTTTTGCCTTAAAAAACCTGGCTACATGATCTCTTACATCCTCCAGAAAATCTGCCTGATAGAGACGGAATTTGCTTCCTTCTTGTACAAATTGTTCATCATGTGCTTTTCTCCATTGTTGTATAGATTGAGATAAGATGCCCGAACCGGCTGTGTCAAGATATATATAGTTATTAAGTACGGGAAATTGTTCGGTAAAATTCATGGTGTAAATGTAGCAGTTTACATTTATTTCACTTAAATCTCCGCTATAAAAACATCTTTATCCTGACTAGAAGCCAGGATAAAGATATGAGGTTATTTTACGCGTTCAACATAATCACCTGTACGCGTGTCTATTTTAATTCTATCGCCTTGGTTTACAAATAATGGAACTTTTAATTCAATACCATTTTCTGTCGTAGCAGACTTTTGAGCTCCTGAAGATGTATCGCCTTTAACTGCAGGCTCTGTGTAAGTAATCTCCAGTTCTACAAAATTGGGTGCCTGGGCCATGATGGGTTCTTCACTTTCAAAAGAAACGATAACATCCATTCCTTCTTTCAGAAATTTAGCGGCTGGTCCAAATAAAGATTTTGGAATATTGAACTGCTCAAAACTGATGTTGTCCATTACCACAAAATATTCGCCTTCTTCATATAGATATTGGAAGTCGTTGGTTTCCACGCGGCAGATCTCAACCTGTTCGTCTGTTCCTAAACGTGCTTCTACGATTTTTCCTGTCTTGATGTTGCGAAATTTACCTAAGTAAAAAGCGCCACCTTTTCCTGGTGTACGGTGTATGAATTCTGTAACCGTTACCAGTTCGTTGTTATAACGTAAAATATTTCCTACTTTGATTTCGGATGCTTTTGCCATAAAATATAATTATAAAATTTGGCTAAAGATAGATTCTTTTTGCGTATTTACTTTCTTCTGATGTAAATGTGTTTTACATTTAATTTTCCGGTTTCCCTTTCATCCACTTCAAAGCGGTTGATGCTTTTGATTAAAGGAAGCAATCTTGGAAATCCATAGTTTCTGGCATCGAAGTCTGGTTTTTTCTTGAGCATTAAACTTCCGAGCTCTGCAAGGGAAGCCCAGCCGTTTTCATCAGCAAGATCGGAAATGGTATCGGAAAATAGTTTGATGACCTTTGGATCTATTTTACTTAAAGGCTGCTGCTCTTTTTTACTCTGTGGTTTTTTGTTTTCTATTTCTTCTTCTATGGAGAGATCGGGTTTAAGGATTTCCATGTAGATAAACTTGTCACAGGCCTTAATAAATGGAGTAAGGGTTTTCTTTTCCCCAATACCTATAACGGTCATCCCTGCCTCTCTTAGTCTTGTGGCTAACCTGGTAAAGTCACTGTCGCTGGAAACGATGCAGAAGCCGTCGACTTTGCCTGTGTATAAAATGTCCATTGCGTCTATGATCAACGCACTGTCACTTGCATTTTTTCCTGTGGTGTAGCTGTATTGCTGGATAGGAGTTATGGCATTTTCAAGGAGTACTTTTTTCCATCCTGAAACAGTGGGTTTGGTCCAGTCCGCATAGATTCTTCTGAAGGTTGGAGTGCCGTATTTTGCAATTTCTTCAAACATTTCTTTTACGTTGGCATAGGGTACATTATCTGCGTCAATTAATACGGCGAGTTTTAGGTCTTTTTTGATATCCATGATTAAACAATACTTATAGGCTCTGTTTAGTACAATATACATTTTTTTATTTTAGCCTTAAGGCTGGGCAAATGAACTTATATTTGGCTATGGAATTTATTGAATTATGTAAACCTTTTGATGCGCTTAAACCGAAAGAGCTTTATGATGTTTTGAAACTAAGGAGTGAGATATTTGTTGTAGAACAGCAATGTGTTTATCTTGATGCAGATGGAAAAGATCTGTCCTGCCAGCACTTGATGTTATACCATCAGAAGGAACTTGTGGCTTATGCGAGGATCGTTCCGCCGGGTATTTCTTTTAAAGAGGCTTCCATCGGTCGGATTGTAAGCAGCAAGAGGGTAAGAGGAACTGGTTTTGGAAAGGAGCTGGTGAGGTTGGCCATAGATAACTGTATCCGCTTGCATGGAAACAGAGATATTAAAATTGGTGCACAGCTGTATCTGAAAGCTTTTTATGAATCGTTTGGTTTTAAAGTAACAGGAGAGGTTTATGACGAAGATGGTATTGATCATATACACATGCTGAGATCTGGTATTTCTATCTGATATTCTCCTGTTTTTTAACGAAGTTTATTACATTTACAGTGTTTAGAGGTATGGAAACACTTTCACTTACTAGTTTCTAATTCGTCTTATTCAAAGAAAATCTATCTAAATTGAGAAATTCAATTCTTTTGCATAGTATATTTTTAATGCTATTTTGTTTTGGCCTATCCTGTAAAAGGAAAACTGCTGCTATTGGGGGTAAAAAATATAGCATTTATATCCTGGGTAAAGATGGAAGGGAATATTTGGTGGAGACCAATACTTTAGATAGTGGTAAAATTCTTCCTGAAAGACAGGGTATATTGTTAGATCCGGCAGAAACTGACAGGGATATTATTGTCAAAGACGGATGTTATTATCATTTAAACAGGAAAACTAAGTCATTTGCTAAATATAGTTTACAAGAAAATCAAATAAAAGAAACGGCTTCTGTTCCTTTAAAAGATTTTGCTATAGAGAATTATTACTGGATAGGACAGGATTCCCTTTTATTGGTTGGTCTGGATACAGAAAACTTTAGCCAGGTGAGATCTGTTTTAATCCAAAGTGATAAGATGACGTTGATCAAAGCGGCGGATTTGGATATTCCGAGACCCTCAGGAGTATTTAATTCCACGTTTGTGGGCTTTGTTGAACGCAAGGAAAAAGAGTTGTTTATTGGGTATACTTATCATCAA
Source organism: Pedobacter sp. HMWF019 (assembly GCF_003061025.1). GTDB lineage: Bacteria > Bacteroidota > Bacteroidia > Sphingobacteriales > Sphingobacteriaceae > Pedobacter. The sequence goes on from NZ_QAIL01000438.1 coordinate 22,067, forward strand.
AGATTAAGTCCGTCTAATTATACCACTAGTGATACGATGTATGTGGCTGTGTTAAAATACCCTGAGCTGACTCTACTGAAAATAGACAAAGATATGCGTTCTACCTATCCGGGGGGAACCAATCTGATACAATCATATTCTTTTGAAGATGAACAGCGTAATTTCTATTTTATGACTTGTCCGGGTATTGCCCTGGGGAATCGGCCTGATCTGCCAACCGCGATATTCAGGATAAAAGCTGCAGATGATACATTGGACAAAAATTATTTTTTAGACATTTCCGGATCGGTGATTGGTAATCATGCTTATGGAATCTGGTATCTTGGAGGTCAAAAAGCAATTATTAGAAGCGAAAGAAAGGATCTGTTTAAAGGGCTAAGTGATCATTATAGTACAGCACATTTTGAATTTTATTTACTTGATCTGGCTTCAAAAAGGGTGATCCGTAAATTGGATCTTCCCCTGGATAAGGGGACCCGAAGAGAATGTGTAATTGTAAAAAATGGAGTGGCTTATATAGCTGTAAATTCTACTAAAGAAGGTAATTTTATCTGGCTTTATGACTTAGCTACGGGCACTTTAAAGAAGGGACTTGAACTCGCCGGAGATACAGATTTTATCATGAGAATTGACCAGCTAAACCTTTAAATGTTATAAAGGGAACTAGCTGACTTCCAGAACGATTTTTCCATTTACGCCGCCCGAGGATATCAGATCCTGGGCTTTAGAGGCTTCTTCCAGCGGCATGGTCCTTGCAATTTGTACTTTGATTTTTCCAGCTTCAACAAGTGCTTTTCCAAAAACCAGTTTTTCGTAAGCGGGGGTTGAGTTTACAAATTTTGCTGTTATGCCATGTTGTTTGGCCAATTCATCTGAAGTTGGCATAACCAGACTTAATAGTTTACCTCCTTTTTTAACCAAGGGGTAGGATTTTGTTTGTGTTTCGCCGCCAACAAGGTCTGCGACCAGGTCGATACCAGAAACCAGTTGACTAAAATCCTGTGATTTGTAGTCAATAACTTCATCTGCACCTAATGATTTAATCAAATCTAAACCCTTGCCCGAAGCTGTTCCAATGACGTAGGCACCCAGTGCTTTGGCCATTTGTATTAAAATGGTTCCTACACCGCCTGATGCACCATGAATTAATATTTTTTGACCAGATTCCAGATCACCGGCTTCGATCAGCAGACTGTAGGCAGTGGTTAGCGGAATTGTAAGTGCTGCTGCTTCGGCCAGTGTTACATTATTTGGAATGGTGGATACGATCTGTTCTTTTATAGAAATATACTCTGCATAAGATCCGCTGGAAGGATTAGCAAATACCAGGTCCCCAATTTTTAACCTGCTTACTTGTTCTCCAACTGCTTCAACAGTGCCGGCAACATCTATTCCAGGTGTATATGGAAAAGAAATAGGGATTATTTTTTGCATGGCTCCTGAGCGTACTTTGATATCCCATGGATTAACAGTGGTGGCGGCGATTTTAATCAGCACTTCTCCTGCTTTTAGTTTGGGTTGGTCTGTTTGATGGAGTTCCAAAACTGAGGAATTACCATAATTTGAAAATTGGATGGCTTTCATATGCTGGGTATTTTTGATATTGCCTTATGTAAGTTACAACAGCAGAATTCCTTTCTTGTTTAAATAAAGATGAGATGATAGAGCGTATTTAGACCTTTAACTCTATCCAGACCGGGCCATGATCACTTGTTTTTTCCCACCCACGTACCTGACGGTCTACTCCGGCAGCGGTTAAACTATCCTTCACCTGCGGACTGAGCAGAAAATGATCAATACGTAAACCGGCATTTCTTCCATATGCGTTTCTAAAATAATCCCAAAACGTATATATGATCTCGGTTGGATATAGTTTGCGTATAGCGTCGGTCCATCCCTGATCTATTAGTTTTTGGAAGGCCGCTCGGGTCTCCGGCCGGAATAGGGCGTCATCTACCCAACGTTCTGGTTTATAAACATCGAGTTCGGTTGGCATTACATTGTAATCTCCGGTTAATACCACGGGCTGGCCGGAATTTAGTAATTCTGCTGCATGAAGCCTGAATCGTTCAAACCATTGTAGCTTGTAGTCGAATTTTGGTCCGGGAGCAGGATTGCCATTTGGTAAGTAGAGACAGCCTATCACAATTCCGTCGATTATGGCTTCGATGTAACGACTATGCAGGTCTTCAGGATCGCCTGGGAGACCGCGTCTGATTTCTTTAATATTATCTTTTCTGGACAGTATAGCAACACCATTCCAGCTTTTTTGTCCATGCCAGATGGCGTGATATCCTGCGTCTTTTATGGCCTGTTCCGGAAATTTTTCCTGTGGTGCTTTCAATTCCTGTAAGCAAGCCACATCTGGAGCCGTTTCTTCCAGCCAGCGGAGCAATACAGGAAGACGCCCATTAACACCATTGACATTATAAGTTGCTATTTTCATAGAGGATAAGCTAAATGAGTTTTTTTTGAATTTAAATATACAAGATTTAAAATTTTAATCATCTGCAACGTAGGGGTAAAAGTAGATCAGGGTGTCATTTTGTAAAATTATTTATGAAACCGTTAAAAATTGTTGAGATCCTTTATTATCGTTTGCTGTATGCTTTCCTGGTTTTGTTTGGTCTGTTGCCTTTCCCGATCTCAAAAATGGTATTTGGAAATACCTTTTACTTTATTACATACAATTTGTTGCGATATCGATATGAAGTGGTTCTTCAAAATTTGTCCAGATCTTTGCCTAACAGATCTTACTCGGAAATCAGGCAGATTTCCAAAGCATTTTACAGACATTTGTCTACAATGGCCATAGAAACTGCCAGACTGTGTACGATGACCCGAAATACCGCACGTAAAAAGCTCCAAATTTCTAATGGAGAAATGATAATGAGGTTCTATGAGGAAAATAGAAGTATGATTGCTGTTTTAGGTCATTATGGCAATTGGGAATACCTGAATATTTTGCCATCCTATTTTCCTTTTCCAATAAATGCAATTTATAAGCCTGTTACTAACCCTGTTATGGGCAAGTTGATACATCATATAAGAACGCGCTTTGGAATGCATCTGCTTCCTTCAAATCAGGCATTGCGTTATCTTCTTAAACAAAAGGGGCAGCCCCAGCTGAGCATTTTTATTGCGGATCAGTTTCCGGGAATACAGGATAAAGAACAGTTTAGCTTTCTTCATCAGTCTACCACGATGTTTAATGGTGCCGAGAAGTTAGCAATCGCTACAGATTCTGTTGTGGTTTACCTTGATTTAAAGCGAAAAAAGAACGATTGTTGGGAACTTGTTTTTTCTTTAATCACAGAATCTGCACCATTAACCGATGATCAGGAAATTACAAGAACCTTTGCTCATAAACTTCAGGAAACGATTTTTGATGAGCCAGCTTATTGGCTTTGGTCGCACAGGCGCTGGAAACAAGGAATTTTGTAACTTGCATTATGAAGCAGAATATTTATGATCTGGATATTTTTTTTAGTGGGTACTTTAATTTAAGGAAAAATGAAAGTGGCCTAAATTTGGTTTTGGAAGAGCCAGCTATGGATTCACTATTGCCCGATTTACAAGGAATCGATGTTCTTGATGCGGGCTGTGGTTTTGGAAAGCAATGTCGTTTTTTTTCTGAATCAGGAGTGAATTCTGTAACGGGAATTGACATTTCAGAGAAGATGATTGGTTTTGCTCAGGAAAACAACAGCGCTAAAAATATAACCTACCTTCAAACTGCCCTGGAAGATGCTGTTTTTCCTAGGGAATCATTTGATTTGGTAGTCAGCTCTCTGGCCTTTCATTATGTAGAGGCTTATGACCGTTTGGTAGATGATATCTTCAATTGGCTTAAGCCTGGGGGGCGGTTGATTTTTTCTGTTGAACATCCAATTGCAACAGCTAAGCCTGAGCAGCAATGGATTATTGATGAGGCTGGACAAAAGATGTATTGGCCTATAGATCAATATAGTATCGAAGGGCCAAGAAGTACAAAGTGGTTTGTCGACGATGTGATTAAGTATCACCGGACTATACAAACTTATGTGAATACATTGATTGATCAGGGATTCAGATTAATCCGGATATTAGAACCTGTTCCTTCGGATGAATTCATTATAGGAAGACCTGACTTGGAACAGTTTCTGCGAAGACCGGCTTTTCTGCTGATTTCTGTGCAAAAAAGATAGAATTATAAATTTTTCAACAAATATATTCTTTTAATAAATACTTGCTTTCATGACAATACATGTAAACGACCATATCAAGCTTGAATTAACTCATGACTCGCAAGCAGATGTCCTGTTTAATGCAATAGACAACAACAGAAAACATCTTTCTGTATTTTTGCCCTGGGTAGGCCATATGCAATCGATTAACGATTTGAAGGATTATATTAAGGCGAGTGAAGTACTTATTCAGCAACAAAAGGAAATCAGCTTTGCTATTTTGTTTGAACAGGTTGTTGTAGGGAGAATTGGATTGCACCATCTAAATATGCTGAATAGAAGTGGGGCCATAGGCTATTGGCTCGTCAAAGAGGCAGAAGGGAAGGGGATTATCACAAAGTCTTGCAAAGCCATGATCAATTACGGGTTTGATAAATTAGGGTTGCATAGGATAGAGATCAAGGCAGCAGTCGATAATTTAAGAAGTCAGGCTGTTCCTGAAAAATTGAACTTTAGAAGGGAAGGTGTTTTAAGGCAGGCAGAGCTGGTGAATAATGAATTCCTGGATTTGGTCTTATATTCCTTATTACGTCATGAATTTGGTGTTTAACTTATCTTGGGATCAATTCACGTTGTGCTTTTGGTAAACTGTTTAAAACCAGGTCATAGGAATGATCAATAAGCTCATGAAGTAAGCTGCGTTTGAGCCTCCCATCCATATAAATGGTGTTCCAGTGTTTTTTGTTCATATGATAACCAGGAATGATTGTATCGTATTGCTCTCTTAGTTCTACTGCACGTTCGGGATCACATTTTGCATTAAAGCGGTTTCCTTCTTCAAGACCAATAAGGAGAAAGATTTTTCCACCTATTTTAAATACAAGCGTTTGATCGCCAAAGGGAAAATCTTCTGTTGAACCGGGTTTTTGGAGACAGTAGTCACGCAATTCTTCAATATTCATGGCGGATTTTTTGATAAAAGTAACAATAAGTGTGTTTTCTGCCAAGAGATTAGGTGTGTTTCATATAGCCTGCTAGGTCTTGGTCTGTGCTGTGCTTGCTGTTTTTCAGGTCGTTAATAATCTTTTTTCTTTCGTTTTCTGTTTTGTTCTGACTTAATTTTTGCTGGGCCTGCAGGTCATTGACGGTGATCTCAAAGGCAACAATCCCTTTGAGCATCTTTAGTTTAAAGCTATTGGAAAGACTTGCCCATTGTTCCAAATAATCCTTGTCATAGGTGGAGATCATTTTTTCCATCAACTCAAGTTGCTGAATTTCTTCATGGAGAATAGTCGCCTTGCCATAAGCATGCACTGAAATATAGTTCCAGGTTGGCACGTTTTCCTGTTTATCGTAGTTTCTTGGTGCTATATAGGCATGGGGTTCATTAAAAATGACCAATGCCGGACGATCAATTAATTCTTGGGCTTGTGGATTTGCTTTTGCAAAATGGGAGGAAAGAACAACTGTGTGCTCGCGTAGTTCAATATGAAAGGGGAGATGAGTAGCTATGGGTAATTGATCTTTAGCGGTCACTAGCGTAGCAAAACTGTAACGTTGCATAAAGTCGATAACTTGCTGCTGATCTTTAAACTTGAATTGAGCGGGTATATACATAGTGAACTGGTTTTAAGAAACAGATAAATAATCTTCTTTTTTGATTTCATATATAAAATTCAATTTGGAGGCTTCGCCATAATAGGCTACGCTCTCTTCAGCTATTTTAGTTGCTCCTAATCTACCTACTGCAATCTGTGATCTTAGATTGCCTGCACCTACATGAAGCAATATTCTATTTACAAATTGAAAGATATAGTCCATCATTAACTTCTTTACTGATGGATTTAATCCGGTTCCCCAGTGTTTTGTTGCATAAAAAGTGTATCCGATCAGGATACTTTTATCTGATTCTTGATAGTCATAAAAGCGTGTGCATCCTACGATTTCATTGCTGGATTTATCTATGATTTTGAAGGCACCTTTACTCTGGATGGCGCCTTCAAAGAAAAGCTGGAAAACTTCTTTTTTCCAACGGTCTTTATTGGGGTGTTGCATCCAGATGTCCTTGTCAGAAGCAACTTGATACAAAGCATCAAAGTCATTGTTCTTTAAAGGAACAAGTTTAACGCTCTCGTTTTCTAATGGTTGTTGTAGGGAAAAGTTCATTGTTTTAATATTTAGAATATGCACAAAATTACAATCCGAATGGATGATAAGGATAGTCCAATATAAACAAAATGGGTAGTCCAGTTTTAGGTCTTAATTGATCCTGACAAAATCATAATCCATACTCTTTCCATCTCCTGAGATAACCGCTTTGATTTTTTTTCCGTCATATCTATAAGTGATTTTTTTGGGAAAATCATGTGTTGGATTTTCACATGTAAAACCTTGACTCTCAATTTGAGTCAATTTAAAAAAAACAGGTTCTTTTTCGCCAGTGATCGTTACAACGTAGAAAATGTCGTTTCCCTTTGTCATGAATTGAAGATTCTCTGTGAAAATAATATCATTTCCTTTGAGTGTTACCCCTTTCCCAATCAGTTTCAAATCGGAGATTTTATCCCAGATTTCATAGCCTGAATGCCCGGGCTTGGCATTTGTGCGGATCCACTTTCCGGCTAGCCAATCTAGTGCTTTGAATTTTTGTTTTTGGCTTTCCTGCCCTTGAACATTGTTCAGGATCAACATGCATATGCATGGAATAAGCAGAAGGAGTTTTTTGAATGTCATCGTGTTTTTTCTTTCAAAAATAAGGTGATTTGTTATTGCCGTATTGTACAAACCCGACTCTCAGTTTATTTTCTTAAAAAAAAGTTGGCCATATTTTTTTCTTCAAAGAAATAGGGAAGGGTCTTCCCCTGTAAATGCTTTGAAATTTCTGATGAAGTAGCTTTGGTCGTAATAACCAGATTGGTATACAATTTCTGACCAGCTACATTTCTCTGCTTTGATGAGTTGAAAGATATGATTGAATTTGATAATGCGGGAGTAATATTTAGGCGCAAGCCCGATGTACTTTTTGAACAGGCGTTCCAACTGGCGTTCATTAAGCTTTGCCGCATCTGCAACCATTGCTACAGATGCTCTTCCGTTACTTTCAAAGATGACTGTTAGCGCATTTTCCAATGGATTTTCAATTACATTTTTACAGAGTTCCAGAAAACGATCATCTAAAACCTGTTTGAGTTTATGCTCATTTTCGAAAGGCAAAAAATGGTTTTTTAAATCAGCAAGCTGAACATGGGGGAAATTATCCAGGTCGATTATTTGGTCGAGGTAGGCAGCCATATTCAATCCAAACATTTGAGTCAATGCGGCTGGTTTTAGTTTTATTGCAAAAGATCCTGTCCAACCCGTATTTTCAAGATAGAAATAGCTGGTGATCTGTCCGGCAAATAAATTTGGTGATTGTAGTTGCCACTCTCCGCTAATTTTTGATTTATATACTTCTCCGTAGTTAAAGATCAATTCTGTAAACCCGTCAGGAATAATCTTTTCGATTTTTGGAATAGGGTTCCGCGACTGCATCATCCAATAACATTCTATGAATGGTTCCAGGTCAGGATGTGGGGCAATTCTGGTAAACTTCATTATGCAAATTATAAAATTTCGGAATTAACTTGGCTCTTACAGTTTAAAATTTAATCTTTATGGTTAAATCGTCAATTGATAATAGCAAAACGTTAAAACCGCTTAATCGGGTTTCATCAAAGGTGGTTACAATACAGCTTGATTATGAATATAAAAACACACAGGATCGGGGAACGTAAATTAGCTGAGGTTATTTCGGATTCTATTTTAATAAGTAATGCTGAAGAAGGATTACAATTGCTTGTTGATTTGTATTACCAGGATTTTGAAAGTATATTGGTTTATGAAAGTAATATAACCTCTGAGTTTTTTGATTTGAAAACAGGTCTTGCCGGTGAAATATTACAAAAGTTTTCCAATTATAGAGTAAGACTTGCCATTGTAGGAGATTTTGAAAAATATCCTGGTAAAAGTATCAGAGATTTTATTTTTGAGAGTAATAAAGGCAGGTTAATTAATTTCTTACCCACAGCAGATGAAGCGAAGAATAAATTACTCAGTTAAATCCTTGAGTAACTATAGATGTGATTATATATGGAAATAAAATTGAGGGAACATATTCATCAGATTGTACAGCTAACTGATGAGGAGTTCCAACATGCCATTACTTTTTTTACCAAACGAAGATACAGGAAACACCAATATATTGTACAAGCTGGTGATGTGAATAGCCACGAGCATTTTGTTGTGAAGGGGATTGTAAAATCGGCTTATACAGATCCCGAAGGGAGAGAGCATATTTTACAACTTGCTATGGAAGAATGGTGGTTTTCTGATCCCAATGCCTTTAATAATGGGATTCCTGCTACTCTGAATGTAGATTGCCTGGAGGATACGGAGACCTTATCGATTTCTTTTGAAAGTAAGGAGAGACTTTGTGCCAGTTCTCGGAAGATGGAATATTTTTTCAGGAAGAAATATACAACCGGAAATATTGCCTTACAGAAACGCGTCTTAGCCTTATTAAGCCATAGTGCTGCAGAACGCTATAAACAATTGCTTTCCCAGTATCCCACCTTGCATACGAGGGTTTCAAAAACTTTAATTGCATCTTACTTAGGTGTTACCAGAGAAACGCTAAGTCGGCTATCCTCGTAAATGATTTTTTTGAAGACATAGGTGTGACAAATGTCACATTTAAAAAGTGACTTATATCCTTTTTATTGAACCTTTACCCGCCTTATTTTTGGTTACACACAAATTTAATCAATACCAAATACGAATTGAGAATGAAAACAAAACTATTAGCCGCCGCTGGATTGCTTGCTTTGTTTGTGACACAGAATGTGTCTGCGCAAAGTCTTGAAAAGCTGAATTGGTTCAATGAACCTGAAAAATGGGAAATTCCAAATAAGAATACATTTAAGATGTTTGTCCCTGCCAAGACAGATTATTGGCGAATTTCCCATTATGGTTTTACCGTTGATGATGCCCCTTTTTATTACGGTAATTATGGTGGGGAGTTTGAGGTGAAAGTGAAAATTACCGGTGCATATGTAACCACTTTTGACCAGATGGGGATTATGCTTCGCGTTGACCACGAAAATTGGATTAAAGCAGGTGTTGAGTTTGTAAACGGAAAGCAAAACGTAAGTGCCGTTGTAACTCATAAAACGAGTGATTGGAGTGTGGTAGAATTGGATAAAGCACCAAAATCTATTTGGATGAAGGCCGTAAGAAAGCTGGATGCGGTAGAGATATTCTATTCTCTGGATGATAAAAAATACACAATGATCCGGACTTGCTGGTTTAAAGACAACTGTCCTGTAATGGTCGGATTGGTAGGTGCTTGTCCGGATGGTAAAGGATTTGAAGCTGTTTTTGAAGACTTTAAAGTTACACAAACACCTGACCAGCGCCGGTTAGACTGGGCAAAGAAACAACCCAATTAATAAGGTCTAATGCTAATGTAAATTTAACCTTCGGGGTTTTGATATTAAAAAGGATATAGGTACATTGTTATACAT
>NZ_QAIL01000439.1 GCF_003061025.1 Pedobacter sp. HMWF019
TTGGATACGATTTTCTTTCTCGTGACATAATTTCTGTTAAGTTACCAAATTCACTTAACTTGCTGTCTACTCAAAGGTAGCAACTCCAACTCCATTTAGCAGTTGATTAATTCTGGATATCGTAAGCAGATCCTGATAATGAATTAAACACCCACTATCATACAATTCAAATTGATCCTCAAAAGGCAGACTTTCAACATTTTCCACACCTAGTAATTTAGCAGGATTAAATATTCCATTGATCAGTTCCCGATCTAAATCATTACGATTTTTGGAAAGAACATAGGCAATTCCCAAAAAAGAATCTTCAAATGTAACATAACTTTTAGCAGACGACATATCAAAAGACACGTCATTACCCAAATTTTCTAATTGGATAAAGGTAGTCCGCGATATCCGATATAAGGTAGCTGATTGGCTCATACAGTTAATTTTAGATAAAAAAGTTATTATTTGGATAGACATAAAGTTAACAACTTAATTCCTTTTCATGAGCACATCATACTTTAATTCGACTTACAACTTTAGCAAGGAAAGCTCCTCATCTATTACGCCAACAACTTAATTTTTCACGATATTAGCTTAACTAGATCACTACCATCCACTATGAAACTGATCCTTTTTATCCAGCTTTGCTTAATTACCTCCTTTGTTTTCGCACAAGACAGCCTACAAACCACTCACAAAGAAGGTTATAAAAAATGGACAAATTACAAAACAACACCAAGGTTCAGCTTAGGTTTACAAAAAGCCTTCTATGCAGAACTGGGTATAGCAAGACACCAGTACATGTATAATGATCTGGGATACGCCGCTAAAGCTTACTACACAGCTCTAGAATACATTCCTATTTTTAATTCCAGTACAGACAAATCCGTCTATGGTCTAAAGCTTGGCTATGAATTAAATGTCCGGATCCTGGCCCTTGGCCTGGAAGGCAAATACCAAACAGATTTTAAGCAGAATGATTTTGTGATCACACCAAAACTAGGCCTAGGAATCATGGGAGTTATACATATATTTTACGGATATAACATCTCTACAAATGGAAGTCCTTTTCCCAAAATTGGACATCATCAATTCTCTTTGGTTTGCAACCTGAATAAGAAAGCCTTAAAAAACGAGAGTTGGTAATAAAACCTCAAATGAAATAGGTTGATCAATCCAGGTAATAATGCTTAATTGTATTCAGTCCCTCATCCAGCTCATAAACCCATGGCGTAGCCGTTGGGATCTCCAGTTTAATTACATCTTCATCTGTTAAATTATCCATGTATTTAATCAACGCACGTAAACTGTTCCCATGTGCACAGATAACCACTTTTTGATTTTTTCGGATCACCGGTAGAACAATTTCGTTCCAGAAAGGCAGTACCCTGTCCATCGTTTCATTCAGGTTCTCAGTAAGCGGTATTTCACGTTCAGTCAGGTCTTTATAACGCAAATCATAAGCAGGATAACGCTCATCATTCTTAGTGATCGCAGGAGGATGTTCGTATGGGTCACGGCGCCATTTCTGCACCTGTTCAAGCCCGTATTTGACAATAGCCTCATCCTTGTTCATCCCTTGCAGAGCACCATAAAAACGTTCATTTAACCTCCACGATTTAGTTACCGGTATCCATAGATGGTCTAACGCTTCCAGCATACAATGCAAAGTCTTTATAGAACGCTTTAATACAGAAGTAAAGCCATAATCGAAGTTATAACCGTGCTTCTTTAACAATTCTCCGGCCCGTTTAGCTTGTTGAAATCCTTCTTCACTTAAATCAACATCCGTCCAGCCTGTAAAACGGTTTTGCAGGTTCCAGACGCTTTCTCCATGGCGTATTAAAACAACTTTTTGCATATAGCAATATAACACTAAAATTAGCTTACTTGTTTGTACAGCAACAATTCCAACTATTTTAATTCACATTGACCCAACCCGTTAATGCACAAATAAATCATTGATTTTAGCATGCTGAGATGTGTTGCTTACCTTATATAACTCCGTTAACAAATCTGAGGCAACAGGCGGCGGATTGGGATAAGTATGCTTTTGCAGCAGATGCTTCAATGCTTTATTAATGTTTTCTTCACCAATTAAATCAGTCAGCTTATACATCACCAATATTCCTTTATCATAATAAAGATGGGTATCTTCCGGTTTCACCTTATATAGTGGCGATTCTTTTGTAAATCCGCGTTCGTTCAGGTAAATATTTTTATGGACTGCTAACTTTTCCTGAACTGCACGAGCGCTCAGATATCGTCTTGCCAGCATCAATTCAGTATACATAGCCAGGGTTTCAGTCAGTAACTTTGACCCTTCCCGCTCATCAGGAGCCAATTGACCATTACCCCACCACTGGTGAGATAGCTCATGGGCGGCAAGTTCATTGATCACATCCTGACCCTGGTCAGTGTTCAAGTTATCGTGAAAAAGCAAATGTTCGGTCATGAAAATTGTCGCCGGATAGGCCGTACCTGCAAACCCATCAGTAAACGCAGACACCTCTGCAAAGCGGATGGTTTTATAAGGATAGGGACCAAAATTTGCCTGGCAATAATCCAAAGTCCTTTCTGCATTTTTAATCAGGTGTTTTACATTTTCGAAGTGCTTACTATCATAATAAACCTGTACATCAATCCCTTTATAATAAACTTTTTGCACCTGATAATTCGCAGCCGAAATCCCAAACCGGAATGGAACGGGCATTCCAGATAGATATTGAAAATAATTCCGGTCTTTTGACTGCCATAGACGAGCTAAATTACCTACACCAATCACCGTTTGACCAGTTGGAGCAGAAATGATCATGTCCAGATCAATAAATTCATTCCTACCCCGCGGGGCCTCAAGCTTAAGTAATGACGAAGCATTGCCTAAGTGCCTTTTTCGCCTTTCCGATGGTGAAGAAATTTCCATATCCGTTTGATATCCAAAGCATGGAAAATAATTGCTGATCCGGATAAAAGTGCCATTGCAAACAATAGCATTAAAAGGCTGATGACCCGTAAATCCATTCCAACTATAAGAAAACAAGAAACCAAGAACAGCAGAATCCCCCGGTAATAAAGGCTTTTTAAGCTTTATCATGCCGGTTTTAGTACTTAAAGATTCATTATGGCCACCTGTCTGGTAAGTAACAGACTTGACTTTTAAATTTACATCCCAATTAATCAACAGTTCGCTGATGGGTGTAGCACCCTCATTCTTTAAACGATACCGTCCAGCTACCTGATATGCACGACGATTTGGGTAAAGATCAATTTTAGTTTTCACGCCGAGAACAACCGGCTGGTTGACACCCTTAAATTTACGATAAAACCGCTCGTAGTTCTCACTGTGGTCCAACTCCACATAAGCATTGGCTGATGGGGCTTGTTTATAAATATATATTCCCGTTAGCATACAGACGATAAACGGCAGACTGAGACCAAATAATTGTCGTTTGGATAGTCTGTTTATGCCTTGGTTTACAACTAACCATAATAAAGTGACCAGACTTGCACCATAGAGCATTCTCCATGAAAAGCTATTAAAATAATGGTCCCAGCCATTCATTTCACTGTATCTGGCTGCATAAGGTGCAGCAAATCTTAGCAGCGGATGCGCAATCCCCAAAGACTTTCCGATGGAAGTAACCAATAAAACTAATAGGATACAAGTAGCTATCAAGCCTGTCCATTTACGGTCAATCAAATATTGCAACAGCAGTATAAGTGCAGCACAAATGATCAGGGGAAAATCAATAAGCCAGTACAGCACCAGATAAACTTGCCAATCTATAGGATACCGATAAATAAGCTGGAATATAATACCAGTTACGATGATGATCGCGGTTAATATCACAATGACCATCATAAGAGAAAACCACTTTGATATTAGGAAGATACCCCTTGCAACAGGAGTACTCTTCTCAATCATATCAAAATGGTAAGTTGCGCTTCGCCAATACAACTCATGTGCGTAAAATAAAATAATCAACAACAACAATCCCGGCAAGTTGTAAATAATGCGGTTAGCCATCAGGCCAGTGCTGGCGTATTGTTCTGGTAAACGGATACCCTGGTCAATGCTACCATAAAACTCCATACCTAAATAAAAGACCAAACCAAATGCAATCAGCACAAAAGGGACACTTTTAATCAGCACTTTTAGATCTTGTTTCACCAAACTTTGAAGAGCAAAAAATGGATACATGTACCCCCTTGTTGCACCTAATAGTGGTTTGAAGAGTCTTACCGAGGTTTCTTCCCCAGTTAAAGCCACCTCATTTTTACTATGACTTCCATCGTGAATATGGAACTTAAATCTATAATAAACAATTAACATCAGCAACAAGGAGCCCACCGTGTAAAACAACCGGTTATTTAAAAAGTTACCGGTCAGATAAATCAGAGAGTTATTTTTTTGGGTTACCGTCCAAAGGTTGGTTTGCTGGTAAAAAGCAGAAAGCCCGAAGGGGTCAATTCTTGCCGAAAGATCAAGTGCATCAGAAGACTGGGGCAAGCTACCGGCCATCATTGGTGAGCCAGAATAAGTTAACACAATCAGGTAAATTATATAAATAAACAAACCTGTTAAATAAACCATCAGTTTGTTTTTGACCAGCCAGGCAACCATACTTACCCATACAGCACAAAGCAAGAGATTCGGCAATCCCAGAATTAAAACTGGCTGTACATAAAACCAAATATTAAACTCACGGTAAGCCGATCTTTCATTATCGGCTAAATGACCAAACAGGTATCCTATTATAAGGACGATAAAACAAGTGAGCGATAAAATAAACAAAGCACCAAAGCGGCTGAAAAGATATTTTGCTTTTGTAATTCCCGTAGCGTACAGGATTAGACTGAAACCGGCATCCTGTTCTTTAAAAAGCATTTGCGCAGCCAGTATGGTTGTTGGGAAAATAGTAGTCAGGCTAAGTAAGCCGATCATATTGGCAATACTGTAAGGAGAATTACGGTATATGTCGTTACCGGGGCTAAAAGATAACTTCAGGCCAATAAAAAAACCAGCTGAGAACAGCAAAATAAATGCAATATAAATGCCAGGCTTCTTGAAATAAGTGCCCAGTTCAAATTTCAGTAAGGAAGTCATTTGATTAATTTATTGATGTAAGCAAATGGAAATATACATCCTCCAAAGTAGGTTTTACAGGTTCAAATCCGTGGCCAGGATCATCTTCAGCGTAAATATGGATATAAAGTTTACCCGTATTGAGTTGTGAAGACAAGAGTCGAAACTGTTGCTCATAAGCTAATTTATCTACCTTATTTATGGTTTTTTGCCATAACTTATCAGCCAGAGCACCTATAAAATCGGCAGGCTTTCCTTTTGCAAGAATCTTTCCTTTATTCATTACTGCCATATGTGTACAAAGGTTTTTAACATCTTCAACAAGATGCGTAGAGAGTATAACAATCTTTTCTTCACCAATTTCGCTGAGCAGATTGTTAAAGCGGTTGCGTTCCTCCGGATCAAGACCTGCAGTTGGTTCATCCACAATAATTAATTGAGGATCACCCAGCAACGCCTGAGCTATCCCAAAACGCTGCCGCATGCCACCTGAAAATGTATAAACATCTTGGTGTCGCTGTGAGTAAAGATTAGTTTGGTCTAACAATGCCAATACCTGTTCTTTTCTGGAGGGCGCGTGGATTAAACCTTTTAAAACAGCAATATGGGTTAACAGGTCATATGCCGACACTTTCGGATAAACCCCAAAGTCCTGCGGTAAAAAGCCAAGTAGTTTTTTGACCGATAAAGGATCTTCAATAAGGTTATTGCCATTAAAGCTAATTTGACCAGCATCAGGTTGTTGCAATCCCGCTAATGTTTTCATGAGCGACGATTTACCTGCTCCATTCGGCCCCAGTAAGCCAAACATGCCATTGCGAATCTCCAACGATAAACTATCTAAAGCTTTTACACCGTTCTTATAGGTTTTGGTTAAGTTTTTAATTATTAATGCATTCATAGTAAAATAATTTAGGCAAAATGGTGGCCCTCCCTTACGTTGCCGCGGGCTTAATGAGTTATAATTTCGGTTGATTTTTATTGATCAGCTACATATTCCAGCACATCACCAGGCTGACAATCAAGCGCTTTACAAATAGCCTGCAAAGTATCAAACCGGATACCCTTTGCCTTTCCCGTTTTTAAAATGGAAAAATTAGCAGGCGTCATATCCAGGATCTCTGCCAGCTCTTTGCTTTGCATTTTTCGCTTAGCCAGCATCACATCTACATTTACAATAATGGCCATATTAAAGAATCAAATCATGTTCACTTTGCAAATTATGCCCCTCCTGGAAAATAGCGGCCATAAAGTAGGTAAAAACACCCAACAGCATATGCAGGATAACTAAAATTTCTACAGGAGACTCAATTTTATAAACCACAGAGACTAAAATAGCAGACAACAACGGCAAAACCAGATTACCCAGGTAAAATATCTTGAGCTGACGTATTCCGTAAGCAGTAAATAATTTACTTTGCGTAAATACCGTAAAAACATTGCTCACTAAGAAGAAGAATAGTGTATAAAGCCCCAGTAGCAACAGAAACATGATCATGTATCCATTATTGTATTCACCCAAAAGGAAAGGCAAATGGGTAAAAGGGTAGCAAATCTCGAAACGACTGTTATGGTCAACCAGATTCAAAGACCAGCCGGTAGACAACGCGACCAGAGAAAGTATAAAAGACAACAAGTAGCCAGCAGTCAACACTCTGCTAATCGCTAAAAGTACTTTGGAAACAAAACGAACAGTTTTCATAATAATGCTATTAATTACTGCAATACTACTATTAATTATTATAAAACAATAATTAATCAAAAAAATATTTATTCGCAGTCCTCCTCAGCAATCAAACACCTGCAAGCCTTAATTTAGCTTTTGATATCAATAACTTTAAATCTGGGTTCATATTGACCATCCGTTAAAGCTACAACCTGTTGCCATAATTCTTTCAACAGATCAGCGCTTTCCATTAATTCATAAGCTTGAGTACCAGCCTGACCTAATACTCTATTTATTTTTTCTTCAATTTTTGAGGGTACCCTATGGAAGGACCTTATAATTTGAACTGCTCTTTTGTCGCCCAAAGGATAGGTTTCATTGATGGCAAATAAAGCATGAACCAGATAGTTAACAATTCTTGTAAAGCAACCTACAGTATTGTAAGTATCGCCATTGCTAGCAAAAGATACACATTGCATCAATGTAAATTCGGCAAGCCAAAGGCTGTCGGATAGAACGACTTCCCTTAATTTCGCAGGATAAGGAGTAATCTGCGCTTTCAACCCTTGCAGAATATGGTGCGGATCGAATAAGGCTTTACATACTTGAGTTTCCCCCAAGTAAATGACCGACCTAAATCCAAAAGGCGGTTGCTGATCAAAATTATGTTGCCAAATGCCATTCACAGCATCAGTAATTGTTTGCTGAACCTGGTCAATGTTTCTATAAAGCAAATCTACCTTTCCGATAGCTGTCATTATCCACGACCCTCCATTTACCCAGGGCCCCCATTCATAAAAATCAGTTACAAGAGGCACCCCCGTTACGGAAAAACTACTCGCTATACTTCGAACCTTCTCAATATTAAACGGACACTTTTCTGAGTAATACAACCCTAAGTCCAGATCTGATTTTTCATTAGCAAAACCAGCAGCATGAGACCCACCCAAAACAATTGCAACGATACCCTCTACATTTTTTAGCGCAGAAACTATTGCATCCAACGTAACTTTTTTTTCAAATAATTCAGCTCCCATTCGCTAATCCTCTTTAAACAGTTATTAATAAATTGCAACAAAGGTACAATTCCGATTATCTTTATATTAATTGATAATAAGCAAATTAACCCAAAAACGTTCCTTCTCTTACTAAAGTAGTATAGTTTAAACCTTCACTGTGGGTCGACAAATTAATTATATACTATGAATCGAAAACAGGCAATTCAATTTTATCCTTCATAACATCCTTCTCTTTACCACCAAACAGTTTACCGATTTTCTTAACCAGTGGGCTGGCCAAAATTCCAGCAACTGTATTCACCATTTTTACACCAAACTTTTTCTTCGGGTGTGCAAGCCACGGTACTCCCGGTGGCAGACTTTGAACCTCCTCCACATACGGGCGCATGCGTTTCTCATATGCGATAAATGCGGCCTGATGATTAAGGTGCTGTGATAGCTCTCCTGCAAGAAGATAAGCACCAACCATTGCCAATGAAGTACCCATTCCAGTAAGCGGAGTTGGGCAGTAAGCCGCATCGCCAATCATTCCCGCACGACCCGTAAACCATCTAGGCGCAAGCACCTGGCTTATTCCGTCAAAATACACATCATCATTTTTTTCGATTTCCTCCATTAAACGGGAAGCTTCCCAACCAGCACCCAACAATTTTTCTTTTAAAATTCTTTTCTGTTCCTGACCCGGCAATTTTTCATAGCCCTTGTTTTCAGAAAGAAAACTAAATGATGCCCGCGTAGTACCATGATTATCCGGACGGATCACCATCACCCGCGCTCCTGGTGCAGTATACCAACGCGCCCATTTTGTATCAGTTTCTATTTTAGGTATAGTATACCATGCATTATAAAGTCCAACAAATTTAATTTCAGGTTCATCACCAAAAAGCAACTGCCTTGTGGTAGACCGTACACCATCAGCAGCAATGAGCAGATCAAAAACATCTGTCTCACCATCACTATAAGTCACGTTAACATTTGATTCGTTTTGATCTATTCCCGTAATATATTTATTAAAAATATACCTGACATTATCTTTTGTTTTTTCATATAGAATATTAACCAGATCGCCCCTTAAGATCTCCGCTTCACTCGTAAATCCATCAGAACCATCCCTGGGGAAAGCCGCTTTAACATGATTATCTTTATCTACGAACTGAAGTCCAATCTCTCCAGTATTCGCCGCCAGGATATCTTTTTCAATCCCCATCATTCTGGCAACCGCACGTCCAGCACCCCTTATATCCAAGTTCTGACCTCCAAGTCTTAACGATTTTGCACGTTCTACAACAGTTACATCAAAACCATATCTATCCAGCCAGAATGCCAATGTTGGCCCCGCAATACTAGCTCCCGATATTAAAATCTTTTTATTCACATGCTTCATACACTTAATTTCTTTCAATGGTTTGACCCTTATAATCAAGCTTATCCCTAAGTTCTTCCAGACTTAAATTTCGATAATTAAGAAAGATATCATGATGATGATAATCCAGTTTACGCAACAGGAACGACAAGGAGCTTGTTTCTACAGCAGTAAGATTACCAACAACCACACTCCCTACCAATCCCATTTGCGGCAGTAATTCCGCCACCTCTTTCTTTCCCTTTGCGGTAATTGCAACCAATACGCTTCTCTTGTCGCTTGGATGATCAAACTCTTCAATCAAGCCATGTTTCAGCAATCGTTTGATCACCTCCACACCAGAAGTTTTTTCCATAATTAATTTATTGATCAGTTCGGTCTTGCTTAAAGAAGAATAGGTCATCAGCACAATCAAAAAGGAAAATTCATCGAGCGTATTTATATTACTATCCCTAAGCGCTTTTTTGAAATACACCACTGCATAGCGGTAAATAAAAACCAGCAATCTTGATACTTCTGTATGATCATCCTGGTTCTCCTTAACCCACTGCTCTTCTGTTCCCGCAAGATTTCTGTTCTCTGAAAGTTGACTGCCATGTCTTACATTCAAATAACCCACAAAATCAGCCATCGTATATCCATTTTCACCCGGAAACTGTTGATCAAATTCAAACAAATATTCTACGAGGTCTTGTAAAATTTCTTTCTTACCCATATTAAATAGAATGTTTACGTATCAAATATAACCAATAAAAA
The DNA here is from genome assembly GCF_003061025.1 of Pedobacter sp. HMWF019. GTDB lineage: Bacteria > Bacteroidota > Bacteroidia > Sphingobacteriales > Sphingobacteriaceae > Pedobacter. The sequence continues at coordinate 9,879 of NZ_QAIL01000439.1, forward strand.
ACGTAAACATGTATTTATTTATAGGAAAAAACGAGCATTTTATTTAAAAAATATTATTTAAATGATATTATACATAACTTGACATGAAAACTCAGCGATAAAGCAATGAATAATCTAAAAAACATCATTACAGGTTTACAATTTGCATTTGCCATTGCAACCGTCTTAACCTTCGGTTTAGAAATGAACCAGCAGATAGCGTGCATCTCTTTCCTGATGCTGGGTACATTTTTGTTTTTCACTTTTTACCTCATCAGCCTGGATAGAAAATCTTCGGCGAACAAGACCTATCAATTATTAAAAAAACGAAGAAACGATACTACTCGCATCAGAAATGAAGGCGAGCCGGCATTTTAGCTCCTTTACAGTACCTCATACGAACAAGGATAAAGTACTTTTTGCGAACATAGAAACCAGATAAAAGGAAAGCGGGAATGATCTCCGACCACTCCCGCTTAATCTAAATTAACGCTCTCGTATATAAAGACGCTAAACATAGCAGAATAT
>NZ_QAIL01000440.1 GCF_003061025.1 Pedobacter sp. HMWF019
ATGAAAGTTAGGTCATCAATTAAAAAACGTAGCGCTGATTGTAAGGTTATTCGTCGTAAAGGTAAACTTTACGTAATCAACAAGAAAAACCCTAAATACAAGCAACGTCAGGGATAAGAAATTATTGAAGTATGATTGGATTGAATGTACAGGTTACTCAATCTGTCGTTTAATCAAATAATCAACATTAGTATAAAATATGGCAAGGATATCAGGTATTGATTTACCAAGAAACAAAAGAGGCGAAATTGGATTAACTTACATCTATGGTGTAGGTAGATCTACTGCTCAACGTATATTAACGGAAGCAGGTATCGATTTAAGCAAAAAAGTACAGGACTGGTCTGATGATGAATTATCAGCGATCCGTACCATTATCAACGAGCAGATCAAAGTAGAAGGTGCTTTGCGTTCTGAAGTTCAGTTGAACATTAAACGTTTAATGGATATCGGCTGTTACCGTGGCCTACGTCACAGAAAAGGTTTACCAGTGCGTGGTCAACGTACTAAAAACAATTCTCGTACACGTAAAGGCAAGAGAAAAACAGTTGCTAACAAGAAAAAAGCTACTAAATAATATTAGTATCGAAGTATAATTATGGCTAAGAGTAAAAAAGTAACCAAAAAGCGTATTGTTGTTATTGAGTCTGTTGGTCAGGCCCACATCAATGCTACTTTTAACAATATCATTGTTACGTTAACAAATAACAATGGTCAAACGATTTCATGGTCTTCAGCAGGTAAAATGGGCTTTAAAGGTTCTAAAAAGAACACTCCATACGCTGCAGGACAAGCTGCATCTGATTGCGGTAAAGTAGCGTTTGATCTTGGTCTGCGTAAAGTAGAAGTATTTGTTAAAGGTCCAGGTTCAGGCCGCGAGTCTGCAATCAGAACTTTACAAGTAGCAGGTATTGAAGTAATGTCTATTAAAGATATTACCCCACTTCCTCACAACGGTTGTCGTCCACCGAAAAAGAGAAGAGTTTAATTATTAATTTTTAAAGCTAAGAGTCTGCAGCTAAAGGTTGCACGATACTTTAAAACAAAGAAGAAATGGCAAGATATACAGGACCTAAGTCCAAAATCGCGCGTAAATTCAGAGAGCCAATTTTCGGCCCTGATAAAGTATTAGATAGAAAAAATTATCCTCCTGGACAGCACGGTGCTTCCAAAAGAAGAGGAAAACAATCTGAGTACGCTGTACAGTTAATGGAAAAACAAAAAGTGAAATATACTTATGGTGTATTAGAGCGTCAGTTCCGTAACTTATTTACAAAAGCGTCATCACGTCAGGGTATTACCGGTGATAACTTATTGCAATTATTAGAAGCCCGTTTAGATAATACGGTTTACAGATTGGGTATTGCAACTACACGTTCAGCTGCACGTCAGTTAGTTAGCCATAAACACGTAACAGTGAATGGTGAAGTGGTAAATATTCCTTCTTATCAGTTAAAGGCGGGTGATGTTATTGCGGTTCGCGAGAAATCGAAAACTTTAGAAGCAATCACGAACTCTGTTGCTGGAAGAGTAATCAATAAATTCAATTGGTTAGACTGGGATGCAAAAGAACTTACTGGTAAGTTCCTTGCTTATCCAAACCGCGACGAGATTCCGGAAAATATAAAAGAGAACCTTATAGTAGAGTTGTACTCTAAGTAACAATCTTCATTAACTGCCTTCGGGCAGTTAATTTTTTTTGCGTTACAAAATTTTAATAACGATCTAAAAACATTATAAATGGCAATTTTAGCATTTCAGAAACCCGATAAGGTAATCATGCAGAAATCGACTGATTTCGATGGTACATTTGAATTTCGTCCTTTAGAGCCCGGTTTCGGTGTAACAATTGGTAATGCCTTAAGAAGAATTTTATTGTCTTCATTAGAAGGTTATGCCATTACTAGTATTCGTTTTTCTGGCGTTTCCCATGAGTTTTCTACCATGAAAGGTGTGGTTGAAGATTTAACTGAAATCATTCTTAACTTAAAACAAGTTCGTTTTAAGAAAGTTGGTGATGTGGGTGATTCTGAAAAGGTTTTCATCATAGTAAGTGGACAAGATCAGTTTAAAGCAGGTGATGTTACTAAATTCTCCAGTAATTTTGAGGTGTTAAACCCAGAGCTGGTGATCTGCAATATGGAAAAATCTGTGACTTTAGAGGTGGAATTGACCATCAATAAAGGACGTGGTTATGTTCCTGCAGAAGAGAATAAAATTAATGATGCTGTTGTTGGTGTAATTGCTATCGATTCGATCTTTACTCCAATGAAAAATGTAAAATACACGATTGAAAACTATCGTGTTGAACAGAAAACAGATTATGAAAAGTTAATCTTAGATATTTCAACAGATGGATCTATTCATCCTGAAGAAGCATTAAAGGAAGCTGCAAAAATCCTGATCCAGCATTTCATGCTGTTCTCTGATGAGAACCTTGTGCTGGAGTCTCAGGCTAAAGAAGAAACTAAAGAAGTTGATGAGGAAATCCTGCATATGCGTAAGATCCTTAAAACTGAATTAGTTGATCTGGATCTTTCAGTTCGTGCATTGAACTGCTTAAAAGCAGCTGATATCCGTACACTGGCTGACCTTGTTTCTTATGATGTAGCTGATATGTTGAAATTCAGGAACTTTGGTAAAAAATCACTGACTGAAATTCAGGAATTGGTGAAATCTAAAAGTTTATCTTTTGGAATGAACCTGTCTAAATTCAAGTTAGACGAAGAATAAAAAACAAATAACATATTGTTAATCGTGTGTAATTCCCTCGAATTAATTTCAAAGAGACGGTACACAAGAATAAATTAAAAAATGAGACACGGTAAAAAAGTAAATCACTTAGGAAGAACAGATTCACATCGTAGAGCGATGCTGGCTAACATGGCTTCATCACTTATTAAAAATAAAAGGATCTCAACTACTTTAGCAAAAGCAAAAGCTTTGCGTATGTATGTTGAACCTATTATCACTAAATCTAAAAATGATACTACACATTCTCGTCGTATTGTATTTAGCTATTTACAGGATAAAGATACGGTTACTGAATTGTTCCGCGATGTAGCTGCTAAAGTAGCTAACCGTCCGGGTGGTTATACAAGGATCATCAAGTTGAACAATCGTTTGGGTGATAACGCGGAAATGGCGTTGATCGAGTTGGTTGATTACAACGAGGTTTATGGTAAAGAAGCAGAATCGGCTGAAAAGAAAACAACTCGTCGTGGTAGAAGCAAAGCTAAAAAAGCTGACGCACCTGCTAAAGAAGAAAAAGTTGCTGAAGCTAAAGCTGAAGAAGTTGTTGAAGAAACACCTGCTAAAGAAGAAGCTGCTACTGAAGAGAAAGCAGAAGATAAAGGCGAATAGTCTAATCTTTTTTCTAAAATATAAAAGCCCTGTCCGGATCGGATGGGGCTTTTTGTTTTACAAATCCCTGAGCAAAAGGTTATCTTTGTGATCTAACTCCATTTCATGTCAAATCAGCTTCATTTAGATCAGTTCAGGGTACAATTGCAGGATAGCCTTCTTTCCGGTGTCTTTGTTAAAGTTTCTTTAGGTAATTACCAGGGAAATGAAAAAGAACTGAAAAATATATATGTAAGGCGAGTAAAGATTAAAAGGAATGATATGCTTTCCTTTACTTATCGTTATAAGACAAGGGATATATTTAAGAACTATCCGTTGGAAGAGGGGATTCAAATGATCGTTCAGTTGATCAGCAATGACTTTAAGATCTGTACTTTGTTTACGACTCTGAAGGAGCTTATTCTGGAGCATAATAGAAAGGGGGAGATCGCTGTCAGGGAGACCTTGATAAAGGGAGCTGGTGTTCCTGATCTGGCCCATAATAAGGAAAAGAAAAGATTGATTAAACCTGCTGTTGAAAGGAACTATCTGCATGATCTGAATATTACAGATGAACAGGGAGAAGTATTTAAAAATGCGCAGGATAAATACAAGCAGATTAACCAGTATATTGAATTGCTAAGTCCTATGATTAAGGAGCTGCCAGCCGGATCACTAAAGAAGGTGGCAGATATGGGGTCGGGAAAGGGGTATCTTACGTTTGCGTTGTACGATTATCTGCAGAATGTTCTGAAGTTGGATGTGCAGGTGACTGGGGTAGAGTATAGGGAAGATTTGGTTAAACTTTGTAATCGTATAGCGGTGAAATCGGGCTTTACCGGATTGAATTTTGCAGAAGGATCAATTCAGGATTTCGATGCTTCCTCTACTGATTTACTCATTGCTTTACATGCTTGCGATACGGCAACTGATGATGCAATTTTCAAAGGAATTAAGGCTGGATCAAAACTTATTGTAGTTGCTCCTTGTTGCCACAAACAAATCAGAAAAGAAATTGTTAAAGGTAAAAAGAGAAATGAATTGGATTTTTTGACCAGGCATGGGATTTTTCTGGAACGTCAGGCAGAGATGGTAACTGATGCAATGAGAGCTTTGATACTGGAGTATTTTGGTTATAAAACAAAGGTGATGCAGTTTATTTCAGATGCGCATACGCCTAAAAATGTTCTGGTTGTTGGGGTAAAAACAAAAGATAATCCTGGTAACAGGAAAGAGGTTCTGGAGAAGATCAGAGAAACAAAGGTTTATTTTGGGATTGGCTATCATCATTTGGAGCGGCTTCTTGGACTTGATGCGTAGGATTATGCCAACCTGTCAGAGGGTGATAAGGTTCTGATTTACATTTTAGCAGGCTTGGAAGGGCTATATATGTCAATTCTCTGCCAAATCTAAATTGGCACAACCCTTGTTTAGTACGAGTTATCGAATTAGTATAACATTAAAAGATATAATAAAAATGGGAAAAATTATTGGTATAGACTTAGGAACAACGAACTCTTGCGTAGCCGTAATGGAAGGTAACGAACCTGTAGTTATAGCCAACAGTGAAGGTAAACGTACAACGCCATCTATTGTTGCTTTTGCAGAGAACGGTGAGCGTAAGGTAGGTGAGCCGGCTAAACGTCAGGCGATCACCAATCCTACAAAGACAATTTATTCAATTAAGCGCTTTATGGGAAGCAGCTTTGCGGAAGTAACTAAAGAAGCAGGCCGTGTTCCTTATAAGGTAGTTAAAGGCGACAATAATACACCTCGCGTGGAAATTGACGACCGTAAATATACTCCTCAGGAGATCTCTGCGATGATCTTGCAGAAAATGAAAAAAACAGCTGAAGACTTTTTGGGTCAGGAAGTAACAGAAGCGGTAATTACTGTTCCTGCTTATTTTAATGATGCACAACGTCAGGCTACTAAGGAGGCTGGTGAGATTGCTGGTTTAACAGTTAAACGTATCATTAACGAGCCTACTGCTGCTGCCTTGGCTTATGGCCTGGATAAAGCCCACAAAGACATGAAAATTGTGGTTTTTGACTGCGGTGGTGGTACACATGACGTTTCTGTTTTAGAATTGGGTGATGGTGTTTTTGAAGTAAAATCTACCGATGGTGATACACACCTTGGTGGTGATGATTTTGACCACATTATCATTGAATGGTTAGCTGGTGAATTCAAAAACGAATATGGTATGGACCTTCACCAGGATCCAATGGCATTGCAACGTTTGAAAGAAGCTGCTGAAAAAGCTAAAATAGAGTTATCAAGCACAACTTCTACAGAAATCAATTTGCCGTATATCACAGCTGATGCAACAGGACCTAAACACTTGGTTAGAACGCTTAGCCGTGCTAAATTTGAGCAATTGGCAAGTGACTTGATCAAACGTACTATTGATCCTTGTAAATCTGCCTTGAAAAATGCTGGTTTAAAAACTTCTGATATTGATGAGATCATCTTAGTCGGTGGATCAACTCGTATTCCTGCGATTCAGGAGGCGGTTAAAGCTTTCTTTGGTAAGGAGCCATCTAAAGGCGTAAACCCTGATGAGGTGGTAGCTATCGGAGCGGCAATCCAAGGTGGTGTATTGACTGGTGAGGTTAAAGATGTATTGTTATTAGATGTTACTCCATTATCCTTAGGTATTGAAACTATGGGTGGTGTAATGACTAAATTAATTGAAGCCAATACAACTATTCCTTCTAAAAAGGCAGAAACTTTCTCTACAGCTGCTGATAACCAGCCTTCTGTTGAGATCCATATTTTACAAGGCGAGCGCCCTATGGCTGCTCAGAACCGTACAATTGGTCGTTTCATTTTGGATGGTATTCCACCAGCACCTCGTGGCGTGCCTCAGGTTGAAGTTGCTTTTGATATTGATGCCAACGGTATCTTACACGTAAGTGCTAAAGATAAAGCGACAGGTAAAGAGCAAAAGATCCGTATTGAAGCTTCATCTGGTTTAACAGACGAAGAGATCAAAAAAATGAAAGAAGAAGCAGAGCAAAATGCAGAAGCTGATAAAGTAGCTAAAGAAGAAGCTGACAAAATCAACAGCGCAGATGCATTGATCTTCTCTACAGAAAAACAACTGAAAGAATTTGGTGATAAGATTTCTGCAGATAAAAAAGCGCCTATCGAAGAAGGTTTGAAAAAACTGAAAGACGCACATGCTGCAAGAAACTTTGCTGATATTGATGCAGCTCAGACTGCACTTCAGGAAGCATGGAACGCTGCTTCTGAAGAGATGTATAAAGCAGGTCAGGATGGTGCTGCACAACCAGAAGGTGGTGCTGAGCAACATGGCGAACAAGCTGGTAACGGAGGCGATAATGTAACTGACGTTGACTTTGAAGAAGTAAAAGATGATAAAAAATAATCGTTTCATTGCTATATAAAAAAGGCCCCGGTAATTTTACCGGGGCCTTTTTTGATTTAGGAACTTAGTTCCACAATTTCTCAGGATAAGTACCGTCTTTGATCAATTGATCTATACTGGCTTGTACAAAAGGCTTATCTTCTTTGTAGGTTACACCAAACCACTGACTGTCGGTAGGAATAACTTTAAATGAGGCTGTATCCGTTTTTACAAGGTTTTCTCCAATCAGGGGAATAAAGAACTCGGCTTTTGGTTTATCTTTATTTTCTAAAGCGAAAACCTTGAAAAGTTCTTCCGTTAGTTTAAACACTGCAGGAGTAAATCCCCAGAAGTTCATAGAAACAGGGGTGTCATATTCCAGTGGATATTCCGTTCCGTTTTCTTCATATACGATTGTATCGGCTTTTTTATAAACCTGGGTGCGCTCAGTAATTTCCTCAAGATATCCGGCATCGTTAGTCTTGCAAACACCACGGGATACAGAACCGAAATCAGATAATGTTTTTCCAATCTGATATCCAACAATAGAATAATTGCTGTCTGTTGCTTCTTCAGTTAAAAAGTCCACCATTTTTTTAAAGGCATCAAAGCCATAGTAGTCGTCAGCATTGATCACACAAAATGGTTCTTTAATTACTTTTCTGCCGGATAGGATTGCGTGAGCTGTTCCCCATGGCTTTTCACGATAGATCTCTTCTTCAATTCCAAATTGTTTAAGATCGAAGTTTTGAAATACGTAATCGGTCTCAATTCTTCCATTGAGCTTAGGTTCAAATATGGCTTTAAAATTTTCTACGAATTCTTCTTTGATGATAAAGACTACTTTTCCAAATCCTGCTT
>NZ_QAIL01000047.1 GCF_003061025.1 Pedobacter sp. HMWF019
ATCTACAACACTTGAATTGTCCTGACAGTTTTGAGTTTTTATTTTAAGATCTTTTAATAATCTTAAATAAGTATAATATCTCTTTTTAACCTCATTTGTGAGTGTTGTTTCATATTCCTGATCTTCCAGCTTGGCAATTTTTAATTCTGCCTTTGCTTTTTTTGTCATAGAAGGTTTCTGAAGAAAAACGCCTATGTTAATTGTTGCTCCAAATTGAAAACCATTAACACTGTAAGGATTCGTTTGATCTATCGCAGTCTTATTATCTGGTCTGTAATAATATGATGCAGTTAAAAAATCCAAATAGGATAAGTTCGCTGCAGTTACCCCTGTTTTAGCACGCTCAACATTGGTGTCAAAAATCTTCTTTCTTGGAAAATTGATTTTAGCTGCCTGAATATATTTGTCAAGAGTTGCATAATTGATATCGTCTATCATCGATTCCTGGGCATAAGAGCCATATCCAAAAAAAGTCAGAAAAATCAAGGCTATTTTAAATTTTTGTTTCATGGTTAGTCTTCATTTAAGTAATTTTCAAATTATTTTAAACCTTCTCCTTTTGTATCAGAGCAGGAATAGTTTTCAATATAATTTTCAAGTCCAGTAAAACTGAATAATTATTTGCATAGTAATTATCCAGTTCCTTGCGTTCACGCTCGGACATGTCTTTTTGTCCTCTTTTACTAATCTGCCACAATCCAGTTAAGCCCGCTGGCCCCAAAAACCGTGTAGACCATTCATTAGTGGTCAGCTGCTCCGCTTCATACAAAGGCAAAGGTCGGTTCCCTACCAACGACATGTCTCCTATGAATACATTCATCAACTGTGGCAATTCATCAATACTTGTTTTTCTTAAAAATGCTCCAAATTTTGTAATGCGCGGATCATTCTTAAATTTAACAAACGCAGTCTTTCCAGTTTTGCTATCCCCTTCTGAAGCATATTGGTTCAAATCGGACATAGAACTCAACATCTGATCTGCATCTTGCCGCATGGACCTGAATTTGTAAAAATCAAATATTTTATAACCTGCTCCCACTCTTTTACTTTTATAGATCACTTTTCCTTTAGACTCGAGTCTGATTATCAAAGCAACCACTAGGAATAAAGGGAAAAGAAATAATAATGCCAAGCCAGAAACAATCACATCAAAAATCCTTTTACTTACAGGAACCTGATATACTTGTTCTGTCTGTTGGGCAAGTTCCATCAGTTTAGGTTTGATCAATTTAAATTTAACGAGAAAATTAAGTCGCTCGCAAAAATCTTCCAACGGAAAAGGATAGGTGTAATAGTCATTGACCTTTAAATCAAGCGCTTCCCTTCTCCAGTCCTTATTTTCTTTAACCCCTAAAAGCACAATGATCAATCCCTGAAAAAATGGATTTTCCTTAATGTATCTGACCTGTTCGAAACAGTTGGGATTGTCATCTACCTCTATTAAAATAATATCGGGAATACTTAACAGCGATTGATTATCAAAATAGTATCTAAAGCTCTTTTGGTCATCCAAATACTCAATATGAGCATTAAACTCCTCAGCAATAATACTCCGAATAAGTTTTCCAAAGTATACGATCTTGGCATTGATCTGTGGCTTATCGATTGCAGACATTATCATTATTGTATAAGTTGGGCGATTTGATTCTTTAATTCAGCTGGATTGAAGGGCTTTTCCATGAAATGATCGATTTTGAAAGGCATTTCTTTTACCTTCTCTTCTAAATTGTCAGATCCGGAAAGTAATATAACTGGCGTGTTTCTATAAAAGCCACTGATTTTGAGGTTACGGATTAGGGTACCGCCATCAAAATAAGGCATCATCAGATCTGAAATGATCAGATCGGGATCGTTACCTTCTTCGAGCCAGTCTATGGCTTCTATGCCACTTTTTTTGATCACGAGATCGTATTCTGAAGATAATATAAAGCTCAGTAATTTAAGTATACTGAGTTCATCGTCGACAATCAATATACTTTTCTTGGTCTTTTCTTTGACGCTCTCCATGTTTTGCTGTTTAATATTA
>NZ_QAIL01000441.1 GCF_003061025.1 Pedobacter sp. HMWF019
ATCTAATATAGATTGATATTTGATATACATTCTTAAGTAAACTTTTAACCCTTTATATTATGAAGAAACTAGTCTTTTCACTATTCCTATTTTTAAGCTTTTCAACGTTAGCACATGCACAATGGACAACTAATGGAGCAAACATCTACTATACCGGCGGAAATGTAGGCATAGGAACCACATCTCCAAGTTATCCAATTACTTTAAACAATACTTCAGAGACTGGTATCCAAACTATTTATAATGGTACATCTATATATTTAAGCCATGGAGGCTGGAGTATGGGAGCAGGTAAGTTTGGAATTGGAAGTGGACCAATTCCGACGCTTGTTATTAATACCGTTGCTAACGGTAGCGGATCCGTAGGTATTGGTACAGCAAGTCCTATTGCTCCGCTCCACGTATATACGAACGCTGATGTTTACGGAATAGTTACAGGAAACGGTAGTAACTCAAACCTTCGTATATCAGGAACAGCAGGGGGATCAGCTGGTTACGGACTGTTACAAACATTTATCAGCGGTGGAGATACAGCAGGAGGGGTTTTGTCTTTACAAAGAGATGCTGGTAATGTAAGCATTGGCACATCAGACCCTAAAGGTTATAAGCTTGCGGTAAACGGCAGCGCCATTGCCACCTCCGTGACAGTTAAACTCAATTCCGCATGGCCCGATTATGTCTTCAAAAAAGATTATCAGTTACCATCATTACAGGATGTAAAAGCATACATCGACCAAAATCAGCATTTACCGGAGATTCCATCAGAACAACAAATAGCTAAAGAAGGATTGAACCTGGGAGAGATGAATAAACTGCTGGTGAAGAAAGTGGAGGAATTGACACTGTATCTGATTGAGAAGGACCTGGAGAATAAAGACCTGCAAAAACAGGTAGGTGATTTAAGACAAGATGTCCAAATGTTAAAAAATAAACTCAAATAGTCCCAGACCGAAGAGTATGCTAGTAACAAACAGATTTTGTGTCGGGTTATAGGGTATGCTTGACTTAAAGGTCGATCATTGGGAGCGAGTTCCGGATCATTCCTTTAAGGAGTGTCCGATTTTTTGGATAGCAAAACATTAGCTCGCTTGTTTAAGAGGCAACCAATTCCCCCACTCTCCGCCACTATGGCATCAAAACCAAGAAAAAGCCTGCAAATCGTAAGATAGTAGGCTTTTTCGTTTTAAAATGTATCCCTTAGATTCAGGTCCAATCATAAAGAAAATCATTTCTGATTTATCAAATTGCCTTCAATAATCACATCCTCACAATTTTCTGTAAACAGGGATACACATTAGTGATTATAGTAATATTCTGCGACTTATCTTTTGGATAAATCGCCACATGTCGCGACTGTTCTCGATCTGCCTTCTTTATACAGGAAACATATGGTCAATAGTTATTTTACTCTTTCTTTATATGTTCCGAGTTAAGTATGCTATCTGCCGTTGTTTTAGAAATGGACTTGCTATAATGATCTATTTGATAAGTATAGATAACTGTATTGCCTGTACTCTCGTGAGGATAATTGTATTCTATCTCGAGTAGTCTTTCCTTGCCATTTTGATTGGGAAGTTTAAATACATCCAGTTCTGATTCGATACGGCATCCGGAAAAGGAAATGGCCTTTCTCTTGTGGCCAACTTTCTGCTCATTCCCCGACCAACCAATGAAATTTTCGCTTCGCTCTTTAATACTCCAATCAGCTGGGATAAGAGGAATTCCTAATTTTTCTCTTGTTTTATTATAGGACAGTCCATATTCATTTTGACAGTGTTTAACAAATTGCTCATAAACAACAAAGCTTATATAAGCAACTATAGAAATAGAAATTAATCCTATATATATGCGAAAGGTGTATTTTTTATTCATAATTATCATTTAGCGAGCATATTAGAAATAACCCGACCATTTGAAGAAACATAAATGGTCTTGGTCTCACTTGGAACGCCGGTCATAGTAAAAACTTTATTTGCCAATCCGGGTCCAACACTGGTAGGTACACCGCCAAAACCTAATGCTCTAACAAGACTAGGTGCCCATCCGCGGATTTCTGCAGCTAGTGTTGATAGGCTAGCAAATGCCCCGAAGAGAGCTGCCCCGCCTCCAATACTTAGGGAAAGTGCTGAGGTACCTTCCTTATTTACATATGAATTAAATTGCATTCCATGTTCATTTCTAAAATTTTCTAACGATTTACTAACACTATTCAAAGCTGAAAGATCTCCTTTGGCGTCTGCTCTACTGACAGTAGTAGGTTCACTGGTTTTTGTAGATGTTTTATCTCCATCGACCGTAGTTACACTTGTTGTCATAGTAACGTCTCCGTAAGAAGTCTTTTCTGTAGTACTATTTGAAATTATATTTGTTGAAGTCAGTGTATTCTTTGTCGTGATACTTCCTGTTGCTGTATTAACAATTGTCGTCATAGTTGTGGTCTGGGTTACATATAATTTATGAGATTTATTTTCTTCAGTGCTTGTCACTGTTGTATTTACTCTTTGTTGCTTAGAACCAGGGTCGCCGTTGAAACCACGAACGTTATCTATATCCCATAAAGTCTATAGCCGTTCCATTGTACTGGATCCCGTCAATATAATGCGTAATCACCGATCCTTTTACCCGCGTCAGTTTTTTACCCGTGGCATCGTAAGTGTAGGTTGAAGCGTTAGGTCCGGTAACGGTGGCCGGCAAGTTCAATACATTATATGTAAAGGTATTTGTTCCATCGGTCAAGGCATTCCCGTTCAGATCATAGGTATAACTCCGGATTAAGCCCCCTGTTACCGCGTTCAGCCGGTTGCCTGTACTTGTATAGTCATATACCTGTGGAGCTAATGCATCACGGGTCAGGGTCTTGATATTGCCCATCAGGTCATAGGTGATCCCTTGTTCATTTTTGTTGTCTGAAGAGATCCCGGAAGTTAACCGGTTCAGCTTGTCATAGGAATAAATATACATTTTACCTGCCCCACCTGCGGTGCTCCATTGCTGATTGGCAATATTCCCATTAAATTGAGGTGTAGTACCATCGGCATAGTTCAAAGCCATTACAAAACCTGGTGCCGCGCTGGCATTCAGCCAGCCCCGTTCATTATAGCCAAGAAGAGTCGTATTTGCCCCATTGTCCTGGATTTTTCTTGCTATTCCTGCATTGATATCAAAGTACACTCTTCCATTGCCCAGGTGATCTGCCAGTGTGTATTCATAAGAGTAACTCGTTGCACTGTTACGTACAACACGTCCATCTGCTGTGGATACAAACTTTAATACCCCACCCTCGTATTGGATACCCCGAATATATTCATTATTTAAACTAATCGAAGGTACCTGCTTACTTAATTTATTGCCTGTGGCAACATAGGTATAATTGACTGCTGCCGCACCTGCGGTCATTGCGGAGGGCAGATTTAAATAGTTATAGGTAATTAAGGCAGGTTGTTGGTGGTATAGGCAGCATTGCTCCGGGAGCCAATATTTCCATTCTGGTCATACGTATAAACTGTTGTTCCTGGCAACTGGAAAGCAGCACTGGTATTTGTGGTGGTACTGTCTACCACGCTACCCAACTGGTTGCCCGTCATATAAGTGTATTTCAGCTGATCGACCAATGCTCCTGCCTGTTTCCTCTGTAATCGGGCCTTAATTGATACTTCTACCCTAGTTAAGTAATTAATCAGGCAAAAGATATATTGCCGATTGAAAAGCTTTATCATTTGCCTGATTAAATTATTATTAAGATTACTGGTGATCCTTAAATACTCCCTCTACTGAATGATCCGAATAAAATGGCATATACTCCAATTCTTTTATATTTATATGCTTTTGCTACTACTTTTAGTAACTAATTTAATTATATACATCTTTCCAGTCTTCATTTTCAGGAAAAATATTTCTATACGTTTCTCTATTTGATTCAAAATAAAATTTTGCCCATTGGGTAAGATAGTTTTCACCAATACCCATCCTCCAAAACAAATCATTTTGGTTAATTGAAGGAAATGCAATCCAGGGCGGAAAAACAAATTCTGGATTATCAGATCGTTCTTTTACCATATCTCTTACCTTCATCAATAATATTCCAAGCCTATTCTCACCTGTACCATCACCACCATCAGCCCAATATCTATCATTATGAGTATGCTCAATAAGCGTACTATTTCCAGTTAAAATTAGCTGTGTTCTAAGCTTAGGAT
>NZ_QAIL01000442.1 GCF_003061025.1 Pedobacter sp. HMWF019
GTGTAACGTTTTCAGGATTTTATGTGAAATATTACCTTTTAAATTCTTACTTTTGCACGTTCAAACATATAACGAGTACCAAAGCATATAAATGAGACAACTCAAAATCACGCAATCCATTACCAATCGCGAAAGTCAGTCATTGGACAAATACCTGCACGAGATTGGTAAAGTAGATTTAATAACCGCCGAAGAAGAAGTAATACTAGCAAGGAAGATACGCGAAGGAGATCAGGCTGCACTTGAGCGCTTAACCAAGACCAATTTACGTTTCGTTGTTTCGGTAGCGAAACAATACCAGAATCAAGGTCTGACTTTAGGTGACTTAATTAACGAGGGTAATCTGGGCTTAATTAAAGCTGCCAAGCGTTTTGATGAGACAAAAGGTTTCAAGTTTATATCTTATGCGGTATGGTGGATTCGTCAGTCTATTTTGCAGGCGATCGCTGAACAAAGCCGTATTGTACGTTTGCCTTTAAACCAGGTAGGTTCTTTGAGCAAAATCAGCAAAGCTTTCTCTAAACTGGAGCAGGAATATGAACGCGAGCCTTCTCCGGAAGAATTAGCTGATATCCTGGAAACCACAGTAGATAAAATTTCTGATACGCTGAGCAATTCAGGACGCCATGTTTCTATGGACGCGCCTTTTGTTCAGGGTGAGGAAAATACCTTACTGGATGTACTGGAGAATCATGAACCAAATACAGACAGTAGTTTGATCAACGAATCTTTGTCGGAAGAGATCAAAAGATCTTTGTCTACACTTACAGAACGTGAGCGGGAGATTATTGTTCTTTTCTTTGGATTAAGCACGAATCATCCACTTTCTCTTGAAGAAATTGGTGAGAAGTTTAACCTGACCAGAGAACGTGTTCGTCAGATCAAAGATAAAGCGCTGCAACGTTTGCGTCATACTTCAAGAAGTAAAATTCTGAAGTCTTATTTAGGATAAGCTGATCCTCACCAGATCAACAAATTATAAAGTAAAAAAGATTGGGTACTCGCCCAATCTTTTTTACTTTTGTGGCATTCTAACCAAAAATTCTAGAAATGCTAAAGAAGTACCAATCAGAGTTTCAAAACTGGATTGAAAAAGAAAAAAAAGCAATTGAACTGATTAAAATAGTAGGTCAATTGTGGTTCGACAGATCTATCGAACTGGTCTTATTCCGTAAACCCTTATTTGATGTTGGCAGCAGCGAAATCCTGGCGCACCATCAGTACGCAAAAGAAGTCAGTGGAAAAGACATCAGTATTTATGAAACACTGGAACTGGCTACTGCCATTTCAAATTCCAGCCTTGCTCCTTCCCGTATTGATCTTGGAAGATTAGCTTCAGAGTGGCTGGAAGACAACCGAAATTATACTTCTGTTCATGATTTCATCATTGGCAGGCTCAGCAAACATATTGGCAAGGATAAGATCAGTCTTAAACCTAAAGATGTGGTTTTATATGGTTTTGGAAGGATTGGAAGAATTGCTGCAAGAGAATTGATCCTGCAAGCCGGAAAAGGAGAACAATTGCGTTTAAGAGCAATTGTAACACGCAGCTGCAGCGACGAGGAACTCATTAAGAGGGCTGAATTGCTCCGGACGGATTCTATCCATGGCCCTTTCAATGGCACCATTACTGAAGATTTTGACAGCAAAGCTTTAATTATTAATGGCCAGACCGTTAGTTTTATTGTTGCTAAGGAACCTGAAAATATAGACTATACTGCTTATGATATTGAAGATGCTTTACTCATTGACAATACCGGTGTTTACAGGGACCGCGAAGGTTTAAGCAGACACTTAAGCGCCAAAGGCATCAGTAAGGTTTTATTGACTGCACCTGCCAAGGGAGATATCCCGAATGTGGTTACGGGTGTCAATGATACAGATATCGATTTTGCTACAGAAAGCATCCTTTCCAATGCTTCATGTACAACCAATGCGATTGTTCCTGTTTTAAAACTTATTGATGAGGCTTTTGGCATTGAAAAAGGACATATTGAAACCATTCATTCTTATACCAATGACCAGAATCTGCTGGACAATTATCATAAAAAATACCGCAGGGGCCGCTCTGCTGCCTTGAACCTGGTGATTACAGAGACAGGCGCAGATAAAGCTGTAGCTAAAGTCATTCCGCATCTGGGCGGGAAGTTAACGGGCAATGCTGTTCGTGTACCTACGCCCAATGTTTCCCTGGCCATCTTGAATTTGTCATTGAACAAAGTGACTTCTCTGGATGAGGTGAAGGAACTGCTCAAACAGGCGTCTCTTTTTGGCGATTTGTCTGAACAGATTGAATATTCCAGCTCCAACGAACTGGTAAGTACAGACCTGATCGGAAACAGCCATGCCTCGATTATCGATGGCCCTGCAACCATCATCTCTAAAGATCAGAAGTCTGTGGTGCTGTATGCATGGTATGATAATGAATATGGTTATACCCGTCAGGTGATCCGGCTGGCTAAAAAGTTGGCTGGCGTGGTCCGCTTAACTTACTATTAGGATTATTAGGACATATAAAAGGCCGGCACAAAAAATTGCCGACCTTTTTTTTTGAATTCTCTAAAATTTAAAATTGGGACAGGACTGGTTTGGTCTTCATAATCCCTTCGATCTTCTCCATCACTTCAGCTGTCAGCAAAGGAACTACCTCCAGTGTGGTCAGGTTTTCTTTTAGCTGGGCGGTTTTAGAAGCTCCAAGAATCACTGTACTTACATTAGGATTTTTAAGGCACCAGGCCAATGACAATTTGGCCAGTGGAACATTCAGCTCATCGGCCAGGCTTTGCAGTGCAGTGGCTTTCTTCAATTTCTCTTCGTTCAGTACAGACTCCTTTAACCATTCCATTCCTTTTAAATCGAGACGGGTGTCCTTGGTTTTACCAGAGGTATATTTACCAGACAATAATCCGGAAGCCAGCGGAGACCAGATCGTTGTACCCAATCCGTATTCTTTAAAAAGCAATAGATATTCATTTTCCAATTTATGCCTTTCAATGAGGTTATACTGAGGTTGCTCCATAGTTGGGCCAATCAAATTGTATTGTTTGGCCACGCCTATCGCTTCCATAATTTCTGCTGCACTCCATTCTGAAGTTCCCCAATAAAGGATCTTTCCTTGTTGTAGCAGGGTATTCATTGCCCAGACAGTTTCTTCTATTGGGGTGTTTTTATCTGGCCGGTGACAAAAATAGAGGTCAAGATAATCTACCTGAAGTCTTTTCAATGCGCCATGACAGGCTTCAATAACATGTTTTCTGGACAAACCGACCCGATTTGGTCCTTTGTTCTCTGTACCGAAAAACACTTTGCTGGAAACAACAAAAGATTCCCGTTCCCATTGATGTGCTTTCAGGATCTTACCCATCACTTCTTCCGATTTGCCTGCTGCATAGCCTTCGGCATTATCAAAGAAATTGACGCCTGCATCGTAAGCGATGCCCATGAGTTCATCGGCTGTTTTATCACTGATTTGTTGTCCAAAGGTTAACCAGCTGCCTAGTGATAATGCACTGAGCTGTAATCCGGATTTACCTAAACGTCTATATTCCATATAAATTCATTTTTTTTATGCCCTTACAAGTTAAATCATTAGAGAAATAACAGACGAAAGCTGGTTAAGTTTTTACAATAGCATGTTGAGGTGTCATAAATTAATGATATATTAGATCATTGAAATGTCATAATTGACGATCAAACCTAAATTACTAACTTTTTTAACCGCTATGAAGATCTATTTTTTGTTACCCCTGGCTTTACTGTTTGGTTGCAGATGCGTTAAAAGTTACAACAACAATGTGCAGAACGGGAAGCAATTGCTTAAAGATGTAGAAGTACTTTCATCAGACGCCTACGAAGGACGGAAAGCAGGCACCAAAGGTGCCGAGAAAGCCAGAAAATATATTGAAGGCCGCTTTAAAAAGATTGGATTACTCCCTTTACCTACCCTGGGTAAATACGAACAGGAATTCACTTTCAAAGACAATACCGATAAGCTGGTGACTGGTAAAAATGTATTGGGA
>NZ_QAIL01000443.1 GCF_003061025.1 Pedobacter sp. HMWF019
CAATTGATTTGGCCTGAAAATGCCGGACACTAGAAAGAGCGGGATATTCTTCTCTTTTAATATTTTAAAATAATAGTGCCAGAATTCATATTTAGTGAAAATGGCGATCTCCGGGTTAACAATTTCTATAAATCTTCTGGCGTTGGAGGCGGTGTCTAACGGGAGATAAAAGATACCATCGGCCAGGGCATAATTTTTACGCACCTCGTATCCTGAAGGGGAGAAGAAGGTGATGATAATTTTTTTATGTGGATAAAGTATTCTGATCTTCTCCAGGACTGGACGGCCCTGTTCGAATTCGCCAAGAGAAGCAAAATGAAACCATACATGTTTTTGTCCTTTCGTTATTTTTTCTTGTAAAATGGAAAATATATGCTTTCTGCCCTGATTAAATAATTTGGCCTTAGAATTGTACGGGGCAATTGATTTAACAACAAGGTTATAGAGAAAAATACCAAAATTATAAAGCCAAAGCATTTTGAGTGTTTATTTGTTATCTTAGCCGAAGATACTTTTAAAAATTAAAACTAGAGTAATATATGAGAAACGAAGCTTCCGGAATGTTGCTGTTGAGTACTTCTGAACTTAGTTTTTCTACATATTTTAAACACCCCAGCATTATATGAAAATTGCCGTAATTGGAACAGGATATGTAGGTTTAGTAACCGGAACATGTCTTGCAGAAACAGGTAACAATGTTATTTGTGTTGACATTGATGAAGCCAAAGTGCAGAAGATGCAACATGGTATTATTCCAATCTATGAACCTGGTCTTGATGTGTTGTTTCATAGAAATATCGCCCAGCAAAGGTTAACTTTCACCACTGATCTGGCTATCGCTGTTCAAGAAGCACAGATCATTTTTATGGCGCTTCCTACCCCTCCGGGAGGTGATGGGGCGGCCGATCTTTCCTATATTTTAGGTGCAGCAAAGGATATTTCAAAACTGGTGACTGAATATAAGGTTATTGTGAATAAGTCTACAGTACCAGTGGGTACGGCAGATAAAGTTCAAGCTGTTTTTACAGCACATACGGATGTGGAGATCGATGTGGTTTCTAACCCGGAGTTTTTACGGGAGGGTGTGGCTGTAGAGGATTTCATGAAACCAGACCGTGTAGTGATCGGTACAGGCAGTGAAAAGGCGAAAAAATTAATGGCGGAGCTGTATGCACCTTATGTGCGTCAGGGAAATCCGGTATTGTTTATGGACGAACGTTCTTCTGAACTGACAAAATATGCTGCGAATTCGTTCCTGGCCACCAAGATTACTTTTATGAATGAGATTGCTAACCTCTGCGAAATTGTAGGCGCAGATGTAGATGCTGTGCGTAAAGGGATCGGTTCTGATGACCGGATTGGTAAGCGATTTTTGTTCCCAGGGATTGGTTATGGCGGAAGCTGTTTTCCAAAAGATGTGCAGGCGCTGGCCAAATCTGCTGATGAGCATGCCTATGATTTTCAGATCCTGAAAGCAGTTATGGATGTGAATGAGAAGCAGAAAGTTGTCCTTGTGGATAAAGTGTTGAAATATTATAAGGGAGATCTGAAAGGAAAGCATTTTGCACTTTGGGGATTAGCCTTCAAACCTGAAACAGATGATATCCGCGAAGCACCAGCGTTGTATATCATTGATCATCTGGTTAAAAATGGGGCTACGGTGACTGCTTTTGATCCGGAGGGAATGAAAAATGTACAGGCCATCCTTGGCGATAAGATTAAATTTGCCAAAGATCAGTATGAAGCCCTGGCTGGTGCAGATGCTTTGCTGATTGCAACGGAATGGTCTGTGTTCAGAAATCCTGACTTTGAAAGAATGGAATCTTCCTTAACCAACAAAGTGATCTTTGATGGCCGGAATCTATATGACCTTCAGAAAATGATAGATCTGGGTTATTATTATAACAGTATTGGACGTAAGCTTGTAGACTAATGGAACGTAAAAGAGTTTTAATTACCGGTGCGGCCGGATTTCTGGGATCACATCTTTGTGACCGGTTCATCAAAGAGGATTACCATGTCATTGGAATGGACAATCTGATAACCGGTGACCTTCAGAATATTGAACATCTTTTTAAACTGGAGAACTTTGAGTTTTACCATCATGATGTTTCCAAATTTGTTTATGTACCAGGTAAATTGGATTATATCCTGCATTTTGCCTCTCCGGCAAGCCCGATAGATTATTTGAAGATCCCTATCCAGACTTTAAAAGTAGGATCGTTGGGTACACATAATTTACTGGGTTTAGCGAGAAATAAGGGTGCCAGGATGATCATTGCTTCTACTTCAGAGGTTTACGGTGATCCAAGTGTTAATCCTCAGCCTGAAGAATATTGGGGTAATGTGAACCCGGTAGGCCCAAGAGGTGTATATGACGAGGCTAAAAGGTTCCAGGAGGCCATGACTATGGCTTACCATACTTTTCATGGAGTAGAGACGCGTATTGTGCGGATCTTCAATACTTATGGGCCAAGAATGCGGCTAAATGACGGGCGAGTATTGCCGGCTTTTATAGGTCAGGCTTTACGGGGGGAAGACTTAACTGTTTTTGGTGATGGTTCACAAACCCGGTCATTCTGCTATGTGGATGATTTGATCGAGGGAATTTACCGTTTGCTGATGAGCGATTATGCGTTACCGGTAAATATTGGTAACCCGGATGAGATCACGATTAAGCAATTTGGAGAAGAGATCATCAAGTTGACAGGCACCAATCAAAAGCTGGTTTTGAGGGATCTTCCAGTAGATGATCCGAAACAACGTCGTCCGGACATTACCAAGGCGAGAGAGATCCTGGGCTGGGAACCAAAAGTAAACAGGGCGGATGGACTAAAGATCACCTATGCGTATTTTAAATCTTTGCCTAAGGAGGCCTTATTTAATAAAGATCATAAAGATTTTACAACCTATAACCGATAAAAAGAAATATAAAAATGGCTAAAATTTTAGTAACCGGAGGAACCGGATTTATTGGATCACACACTGTTGTCGAATTGCATAATGCAGGATATGATGTGGTCATTGTAGACGATTTCTCTAATTCCAATCCAAAAATCTTAACACAGCTGGAAAAGATCACAGGAAAGAAACCTGAATTTCATGAACTGGACCTTTGTGATGAGGCAAAAGTGAATGATTTTGTAAAAAAACACACGGATATTAGTGGGGTTATTCATTTTGCAGCATTTAAAGCAGTGGGTGAATCGGTTCAGCAGCCTTTAAAATATTACAGAAATAATTTTTATTCCCTGATCAATCTGATCACTGCCTTTGACCAAAAGATTAATCTGGTGTTTTCATCTTCCTGTACCGTTTATGGACAGCCTGATGTATTGCCGGTAACTGAAGATGCGCCGGTGAAAAAAGCAGAATCTCCTTACGGAAATACCAAACAGATTGCAGAAGAGATCCTGCAGGAAACATGTGCGGTAACACCTTCATTAAAAGTAACTTCTCTGCGGTATTTTAACCCGGTAGGTGCACACCATACTGCATTGATTGGTGAATTACCAATCGGGGTTCCTCAAAACCTGGTTCCTTTTATCACCCAGAGTGCTATTGGAAAACGTGGTCCGATTACAGTATACGGAGATGATTATAGTACACCGGATGGCAGCGCGATCCGTGATTATATTCATGTAGTTGATCTTGCTAAAGCTCATGTGGCTGCTATCCAAAGGCTGGAAAGTGAAAAAGCAAGTTCAAATTATGAAGTATTTAATCTGGGAACAGGTAAGGGCTCTTCAGTTCTGGAGATCATCCACGCTTTTGAAAAGTCTACAGGAGAAAAACTGAACTATACTATTGGTGCCAGAAGAGAAGGAGATATTGAGCAAGTATGGGGAAATGTGGAGAAATCGGCGAGGGATTTAGGATGGAAAGCCGAGCTGGACATCGATGAAATGATGCGGTCGGCCTGGAACTGGGAAAAATATTTAAAGGATAACCCTTTTTAAGGATGTTGTTAAAGGAGCATAAAGTACTGAAAACAGCTATTGTTGAACTTCCTGAAAAGGAAAAGGACAAGCTTTTGCTCCGTTTAATTGCAAAGGATAAAGTTTTAACGGAGCATTTGCATTTTAAATTGCTGGAAGATGAATCGGATCTGGAACAAAGGTCAGAACAGCTGAAGGCAGAGATTGATGAGGCGGGAACCATCTTTGCACAAGATCTGAAGCTTTCTTCCAAAGATGTCCTGGTTACCTTTAGGAAGCTGAACGGAAGGATTAATCACCACTTTAAGGTGACTAAGGATGTCAGCTCTGAGGTAGAACTCCGGATTTACCTGTTGAACTGTATTCCTGTGTTGTGTAAGGAATCGGTATTCTCTTCCATATATAAATTTCAGGAGAAACTGATTACTTATTTTGTAAGGACAACTTTATCTACAGTTAACAAATACACTAAACTGCATGAAGATTTGCAGTTTGACCTGAAAGATGGTCTTAATAACGTACTCAATAAAATATACACCGGCAAAATGACTGCTGCTGCGCAGGAGTTGAAGTTGCCAAAAGAATTCTAAAATGAAGAAGATTTTAATTACTGGCGGTGCAGGTTTCATAGGCTCACATGTGGTGAGAAGATTTGTAACGAATTATCCGGAATATGAGATTG
>NZ_QAIL01000444.1:0-6202 GCF_003061025.1 Pedobacter sp. HMWF019
GAAAAATAAATTCTAACACATTTCAAATGTTTTTATTTCAGTACCAATTTTAATGTTTTTATTTCAAACGGGAAAGTAAAATTACTTTTATAATTTCGTAACCTAAAATAAAGCAACTGTTTTGAATAAAACCTACCTGAAATTATCTCTGGATCTTGACTTCATTCTGATTGCAATTACCGCATCCTTAAAGGATTACGTCTTTTGTCACAAGATCAATACCCAGTTGGGTTTTGACTTTGAAAGGATAGAGGAACACGAGGTCTATTTCAATGTCGACCAGCCCCCTTTATCCTTCTCAAAATATTATTTTTATGTGGAACAGGGAGAGAATGAATATTTTATCGTAAGCAACCGGCACAGTGACGGATTTTTAATTCCGGAGATGAATAAGGTCGATTATTTTCTGATTATTCATCAGTTTTTAGATAAAGACGATTTGAATTATATTTTGTCCGGGCTGAACAAACTGTCTGATATTCAGGTTGCTGCGCAGATAGACCCCTATAAGCTCAAGTCAAAAGAGAATTTGATAATGTAAATTTTATATTGAAGGTGTATTAAATACACTATATTTGGTGTTACAATATTTTTTTAATAACAAAATTAACCGAATATATCCTTGGATTTTTTTCATTCCACAGCATATAAGGTTGGTTATAAATAAAAGTAAAATTGATGAAACCTTTTCATTCCAGAACAAAAATAGTTGCCACGCTAGGACCGGCATCAGCCAAACCAGACGTTTTATTTAGCATGTTCAATGCCGGCTTAGATGTATGCAGGCTTAACTTTTCCCACGGTTCTCAGGCAGACCACCAGGAAGTATTGGATACCATCCGCGACCTGAACAAAAAACACAAATACAACGTAGGCATTTTAGCCGACCTGCAAGGGCCTAAAATCCGGATTGGAATGGTGAAAGATGGTGGTATTCATTTGGTTAACGGAAGCAAGACCATCATTACAACTAAAGAATGTATCGGTAACGAAGAGCGTATTTATATTACTTATGAGTCCTTTCCAAAGGATGTTAAAGCTGGTGAAATCATCCTTTTGGACGATGGAAAACTGCAAATGCGTGTTATAGAAACCAATTTTGAAGATGAGGTGATCTGTGAAGTTGTTCATGGTGGCATCCTGACTTCAAGAAAAGGTGTAAACCTTCCAAATACAAAAGTTTCTATTCCTTCACTGACGGTTGAAGACCGCAGTAATCTTGAATTTGTTCTTAAAAATGATGTAGAATGGATCGGTCTTTCATTTGTACGTAATGCCGCAGACATCATCGAACTTAAAGAAATTATTAAAGAAAGAGGGAAATCGGCCAGGGTAATTGCTAAAATTGAAAAACCTGAGGCTATTGCAAATATAGATGAGATCATCGCGGTTTCAGACGGTATTATGGTTGCCCGCGGAGATCTTGGAGTAGAAATGCCAATGGAAGAAGTTCCTTTGCTGCAGAAAATGATCGTTAAAAAATGCCGTGCGGCATCTAAACCAGTAATTATTGCTACGCAAATGCTGGAAAGCATGATTACCACACCTAGACCAACACGTGCAGAGGTGAATGATGTGGCGAATTCTGTACTGGATGGTGCTGACGCGGTAATGTTAAGCGGAGAAACCTCTGTAGGAGAGTTTCCTCTGATCGTTATTGAGACTATGCAAAAGATTGTTCAGAACATTGAACAGAATAATTATCCTTTTCACTCAGATAAATTCATCAAACAAAATTCAGATACTTTTCTGAGTGATGCCATTTGTGAAACAGCGACTGCACTTTCTAAGCAGACCAATGCCGTAGGAATTGTTTCCATGACGGTAAGCGGTTATACTGCATTTGAAATTTCGAGCCACAGGCCAAAAGCTTTGACTTATATTTTTACCAGCAATGAGAACCTTTTAAACACGCTGAGCCTGGTTTGGGGTGTTCAAGGCTTCTATTATGATAAATTTGAAAGTACTGACGAAACCATTCTGGACGTGAACAGCATCCTTAAAAAGCATAAGCTGATTAAGAAAGGGGATGTAGTGATCAATACTGCAGCGATCCCAATGGAGCGTAAAGGAAAGACGAATATGGTAAAAATCACTGTTATTGATTAATTATTCGCAGGATTCAAAATTTTTTATACTTTTGCAATCCTGAAAAGGAGAGTTGTCCGAGTGGTCGAAGGAGCACGCCTGGAAAGTGTGTATACTCCAAAAGGGTATCGAGAGTTCGAATCTCTCACTCTCCGCAAGAGGAACTTCAGATGAAGTTCCTCTTTTTTTATGCCCGAATCCCACGATAGAACCTTTTACAGCTTAAAAAGCTTTGCGAATTCTTGTACTTAGATCCGTGAATAAATCGTAAGTTTATAGGAAAGGGAAAACGGTATCCCCCTGGACCACCCATGCAAACTAACCAAAAACCTGTTGAACGTCAAGAAGAGACTCTATTGCTCCACCTGCAGCAGGGAAAAGAAACTGCATTTACCGAAATATATAATCAATACAGCAAGCCGCTGTTCCTGAAAATGCTGCGGATGACTGGCGACACAGAAATTGCCAAAGAATTGCTCCAGGATCTGTTCCTTAAATTGTGGGAGCACCGGCAAATCATAGATCCCAATCTGTCTTTTAAGTCTTACCTGTATACCATTGGGGTCAATCTGGTCTATGACTACTTCCGGAAGGAAGCGAAAAATAAACAACTGAGCGCACACCTGCTGGCTATGGCGGTAGATGCGGATCTTCAAACTGACGAACTGCTGATCAGCAAAGAGAACATCAATATGGTCAGAAAGGCCATAGATCAGCTCTCTCCTCAACGCAAAAAAGTATATATGCTTTGTAAGCTGGAAGGCAAAAGTTATCAGGAGGTCAGTGAGGAGCTTCAGATCTCTACGTCTACAATACATGATCATATTGTTAAAGCCAATTCTTCCATTAAGAAATATTTGTTGAGCCATCCTGATTTTGCAGTTTATGCACTCATTGCAGGGGTTTTGATGAAGGGTATGTAATTTATTGGGCTTATTTTCAGTCTGTTGTATTTTTTATAGGTGCTTCAGTGTAATTATTTCGAAAACAGAGCCGACCATAAATTTTTATTTTGCGTATTAGCAGAAAAACAATGTATTTTGGAAAAGAAGGAATACCTGGAAAAGCTGCTGAACAAATACCTGGATAAACAGTGCACCGCTGAAGAAGTCCGCTATTTGCTTTCTCATTTTAATCTTCCCGATCAAAAAGAGGAATTGCAGGACATGTTGCATCAGTACTTCGAACAGGAAGTAGAGGCCGGAAATGTAGAAAAGCAACTCGCTGAACAAACCGCAGAGGAGTTAAGGCCTGTTCTGCTTTCAAAAATAAGGAAGAAACAGCCTCGCTACCTTATTGGAAAGTGGATTAAGCTCGTTGCCGCTGCTGTCGTTTTCCTGTGTGTATCGGTTGCTTTATACGTCTTTATTCCATCTAGATCTGAAATCAGGAAAGAAACAGTACAATCTGCAGCGCCGCAAAAGGATATCCAGCCAGGAAGTAACAAAGCCATATTGTTGCTGGCGAATGGTTCGAAAATTATATTAAATGAAGTAAAAGATGGAGAACTTGCGAGACAAAATGGTGTGGCTATTGTTAAGACTAAAAATGGACAACTGCTTAATACCAGTCTTTCTTCTGCCTCTGCAGATACAGAGATGGCGTATAACACCATTTCTACGCCGAGAGGGGGTCAGTATCAGGTCATTCTTCCTGATGGCAGTAGAGTGTGGTTAAATGCAGCTTCTTCCCTCAGGTACCCTGCAGCCTTTACCGGGCAGTCAAGATTGGTCGAATTAACAGGAGAAGCCTATTTCGAAGTGTCTAAAGATGCTTCAAAACCATTTAAAGTAAGTGCAAGGGGGCAAATGGTAGAAGTATTGGGTACCCACTTTAACATGAATACCTATGAAGATGAGCAGAGCATGAAAACCACTTTGCTGGAAGGCAGTATACAAATCGCGTATCAGCAAATGAAATCGCTCCTGAGACCTGGCGATCAGGCAAAGATTACGGCCGGACAAGCTGTTCCGCTAAAAATCAGCAGGGGTGTAGATACAGATGAAGCGGTAGCCTGGAAAGAAGGCTATTTTCAATTTAATCATGCCAACATCCAGGAAGTGATGCGGCAATTGTCACGTTGGTACGACATTGAAGTAAAATATGAAGGAAAACAGCCTTCAAAAGAATTTGGAGGTGCCATACAAAAAGACCTCCCCTTGTCCAAAGTGCTGAATATTTTAGAAAAAAGTAATGTGCATTTTAAAGTGAGCGGAAAGGAGGTGGTGGTTATGCCCTGATCTTTACAATTCGCCTGATCCTGAAAAATAAAAACCGGAAGCGTTGGCCCGCTCCCGGCAATAGCGTTCAGGGTGTTCAGGAACCAATCTATTTTGCAATCAACTCATTCTTCAAACCCTAAACAAATCAAATGTAATGAATTTTATTACTTATGGTACTTGCCGGCGACCATTCCCGCTTCTTTTGAAAAGCACCAGGACGTCCCGGAACAGATACGAACAAACCTGGCGAATCATGAAATTGATTTTTATATTAACCACCCTTGCCTTCGTTCATGTGTATGCAAGCGGATATTCACAACAAGTGACCTATTCGGGGAAGAACGAAGCATTGGAAAAAGTACTCCAGTCTATAAAAAAACAAACCGGGTATGTCTTCTTCTACAGTTATGATCTCATGCAGAAAGCAAAACCTGTCAGTGTGCAGTTGCACCAGGTCCCTCTGGAACAAGCGCTAAAAACTTGCTTTACAGATCAGCCCCTGGATTTTACGATAGAAAACAAAACGATTATTATTTCTGACCGGAAAGAAAACCTTGTCCATCCGATTAAGGTCAAAGGTAAAGTAACAGATACTACAGGTCTTCCTTTGCCGGGGGCGAGCATTACCATAAAAGGAAAACCTTCTGGCGTACTTAGCAGTGCAGATGGCTCGTTTTCCATCGACGCACAGGCTGGAGATGTCCTATTGGTTTCATTTATTGGTTATACCTCCAGGCAATTCACACTGACTGGTAATCTGGGTTATTTAAATGTGGTGTTGAACCAGGATGCCAGCAATTTAAATGAAGTTGAGATCCGTATAGGTTATGGAACACAGCAGAAAAGGGAGCTCAGTACAGCCGTGGCAACAGTAGGAGCGAAAGCACTTGGCCGCCAGGTTGTGAGCAGTTTTGAAAATGCGTTGCAAGGGCAAGCTCCAGGAGTGGAGGTTAGTAACCCTACCGGACAACCAGGTTCGGCGATTAACATCAGCATCAGGGGAAAGAACTCCCTGAGTTTAAGTACTTCACCGCTGTATGTTATTGATGGGGTTCCGGTACAACCCGGATATGATGAAGAGATTGGCATTGGAAACCAGCGACCCAATCCCTTAAGTACCATCAACACCAGTGATATCGAGTCCATAGATGTCCTGAAAGACGGTGCAGCTGCCGCCATTTATGGATCCAGGGCTTCTAATGGCGTGGTGGTTGTAACAACTAAGAGAGGAAAATCAGGTAAACCCCAGGTCAATTTTAATATGTATTACGGTGTCCAGCAACTGGCCAAAAAAATCAAATTGCTCGATGGAAAACAGTTTGCCGGTATCTATAATCAGGCCCTGATGAATGCAGGTATGGATCCTGCCTACAATATAGACACCGTAACAACCAATACCAATTGGCAGGATTTGTTGTATCATACAGCACCCATATCAAATTACCAGCTGAGTGTAACCGGGGGAAGCGATAAGACTAAGTATTACCTTTCCGGGGCCTATTTTAGCCAGGATGGTATTATCCGTAACTCCGGATTTGAAAGGTACTCTGTAAAACTCAACCTCGATCAGCAGGTGAGCGATCAGTTTAAAATAGGAACAAGCCTGAACCTCGCCAACACCAAAAACAACCGCAGTACAAGGACTGAAATGGAGCTGAACAATTCGGGTGTTGTACTGGGCGCGCTGGAACAGATCCCTACCATTCCTATTTATAACCCGGATGGTACCTATGCTTTGAATCCTTTTTCCAGATCAGATAACCCATTCGGAGACAATGAAACGACGCACAACACAATTACCCTTAACCAGCTTTTTGGCAATATTTACGGGGAATATACCATCCTGCCCAATTTGGTCCTGCGTTCTTCAGCGGGGATAGACTACCGGGCAC
>NZ_QAIL01000444.1:6212-20972 GCF_003061025.1 Pedobacter sp. HMWF019
AAAACCCCGGCTTTGAAAATGCACCTTCTGCCAGCCGGGGAAGTGCAGCTACGGGAACCAATACAGGAACCATCTGGCTTTGGGAAAATACCTTAACCTACAAAACAACCTTGAATAAAGATCACTATCTGACCCTGCTGGCTGGCCAGTCTGTACAAAATTCCAGTTTGTTTACTTCTAGTTCTTCTGGATACGGATTCCCCTCCAATGCCGTTCCCTATCTTTTTGCAGCCAGCATTAAACAAACGATGTCCAGCTATGAAGAACAATGGGGCCTGATGAGCTATTTCTTCAGAGCCAACTATAACTACAAAGATCTGTATTATGCCTCAGCCAGTATGCGGGCCGATGGTTCCAGTCGTTTTGCCGCCAACCACAGGTTTGGTTATTTTCCGGCAGCTTCAGTAGCCTGGCGGATGTCTAACGAATCTTTTTTCCAAAAAAGCGACTTCCTGTCAGAATTAAAAATACGGGCCAGCTTTGGTGCCAATGGAAATCAGAACGTTGGTGTCAACGACCGGTTCAGTACTTTTGGTACTGGTTACAATTACAGCAATTACAATGGAGACGGCAGTGTAGCCGGTGGAATTGCACCTGAAAAGATCGGTAATGACCAGTTGAAATGGGAAACCACCTATCAGTATGATGCCGGTGTGGACATGGAATTGTTTAACCAACGGCTCACCTTAACTGCTGATGTGTATTTAAAAAGGACCAAAGACTTGCTCACCAATGTACCTTTATCTCCCAGCTCTGGTTCTGAGAATCTCGTCATCGTACAGAACCTCGGGCAGGTGCAAAACAAAGGATTTGAACTGGGCATCAATACCATTAATCTCCGCTCAGCAGAAGGTTTGAACTGGAACACCCAGTTTAATTTCAGTTTAAACCGGAACAAAATACTGGATCTGGGTACGCTGATTGACGATTCGGGCCAACAGGTGAACCGACAGATTATCGGTGACTATTCTATAAATGAAAAAGGACAACCCTTGGGTGCCTTTTACGGATATGTGGTTAAAGGAATCTTCCAAACCCCGGCAGAAGTAGCTGCTGCACCTGTACAGCCCAATGCCGCACCCGGAGACCTTCGTTTCGAAGACCTGAACGGTGATGGTGTTATTGACGCCAAAGACCGGAAAGTTATAGGAAACCCTAATCCTAAATTTATAGCAGGAATCACCAATACCCTGAGCTATAAAGGTTTTGAGCTCAGTTTCTTTTTCCAGGGCAGCTTTGGAAACAAGATTTTTAATCAGAACCGGACACTGTTGGAAAATATGATCAATCCTTTTAACCAATCGGTCGTTGTACTCAACAGCTGGACACATGCCGGGCAAGACACTAATATCCCAAGAGAAGTGTATGGTGATCCGAATGGTAATGCCAGTTTCTCTACCCAATACCTGGAAAGTGGCACCTATGTACGCCTCAAGAACCTGACCTTTGGTTATACCTTCCCATCGGCCTTCCTGAAAAAAATGCGGATGAGCTCTTTGAGGATCTTTATGACAGGTCAGAACCTGCTCACCTTTACCAAGTACAAAGGCTACGATCCTGAAGTCAACGCAGATCCTCTATCCAATACCGGCTTTGGAAGGGATTACGGCGTATATCCACCTGCCAGAACCTATACGGCAGGCTTAAGTGTTCAGTTCTAATTGATTATATAAAGCGAAACGAGATGAAAACATATATCAACAAAATTCTTCTGGCAGCCCTTTTAATCACCGGAACGGTTTCCTGCAAGAAGGTGCTTGACAAAACGCCACTCACCAGTATTACAGATACGAATTTCTTTAAAAACGGAGATGATGCCGAATCAGCCATCACGGGCTGTTACGATGCCCTGCAGGACGACAGCTACTATGGCTCTGTGTTGAACGTGATGGGCGAAATGCCCTCCGATAATGCCACCTCGGATAATGCCGACGTATTTGCCCTGGATAAGATCCAGTGGACAGCAACCACCAGCCAACCTGGAAGACTGTATCAGCAAGCCTTTAAAGCCATTAACCGCGCCAACTCAGTCCTTAAGTATGTGCCGGGAATCAGCACCCGGCTAAGCCCTCAGCGCAGGGATCAAATCCTGGGTGAGGCCTACTTCTTAAGAGCGTTGCACTATTTTAACCTGGTCAAATGCTTTGGAGGCGTTCCACTACACCTGTTGCCAACAGAAGCCGAAAGCCAGTCGGCCATGGCCCGTTCAACAGCAGATCAGGTTTATGCCCAGATAGAAAGCGATCTGGGGCAGGCCGAAAACCTGTTGCCCCTAACTTATGGCGGCCTCAGTATAGACCGTACAAGAGCCACCAAAGGTTCCGCCAAGGCGCTGCAGGCCAGGGTTTACCTGTATGAAAGAAAATGGTCCATGTCTGCTATGGCGGCTGCTAAAGTCATCAGCAACAGCAATTATGGCACGGGTTTAACAACACCATTTCCAGATCTTTTTCCGTTTAAAAACAACCAGGAATCGATTTTTGAAGTACAGTTTGCCGGTGCAGATGATGGAAGCTTTACTTTACCAGATCTGGTTCTGCCTTCACCACCAGCGTCCTATTCTTTTCCAAAATACGATATCCCGACCAATGAACTGATTAAGTATGCCGATACCCTGAACGACATCCGCTGGAAACGGATAGGTCCGGTAGAAGGGGGCATTAGTTATGCGAGTGTAGTCTACGGCGGAGCAGGTTCAGGCAATGACAATGGCTGGTTTGTCTATAAATGGAGAAGCACCAATTTCTTCGCCAGTAAGGACAACTATCCCGTATTGACTCTCGACGACATTTACCTGGTCTATGCCGAAGCCTCCAACGAGCAAAGCGGCCCTACATCTGATGCCCTGGAAAAACTAAATGCCATTCGTCACCGTGCAGGCCTTCTTAACTTGTTACTCACAGATCTGCCTACAAAAAATGCATTCAGAGATGAAGTAGACCGACAAAGAAGGCTGGAACTTGCCTTTCAGGGAGACCGTTGGTTTGATCTGGTCAGGTACAGCAACCAAACCGCAGCTGATCCCTCGGCAGCTCATAAAATTTCAGCGCTTGATATCATTTTCCAACAAAGAAAAACAGTAAACACCAATTATTTGCTCTACCCGCTTCCTTTGCAGGAGCTGAATTCCAATCCACTGGCCAAACAAAACCCTGGATTTTAAATATTATCCATTTATGCGGGGAAGAATTGTTATTTTTCTCCGCATCATTCTAAGAACCATGAATAAAAAAACAATAAAACATGTTAAAATCGTTTCCACTCTTCTCTTACTGGGAATTTTTGGTAACCGAGCCTCTGCTCAAGACTGGCCGGCACTTAAATTCTATCAGGAAGCGAATCAAAGAGCAGACCAGGAACATCCTAAGGAAAAAAGGGTTGTTTTTATGGGCAATTCGATCACCCAGATCTGGGGAGATATTGATCCTGGTTTTTTTGAACAGCATAAGAATTTTATTAACCGGGGGATCAGCGGTCAGACCACGCCACAGATGGTCTTGAGGTTCAGGCAGGACGTAATTAACCTCAAGCCTGCCGTTGTTGTTATTTTAGGTGGAACGAATGATATTGCCGGAAATACCGGTCCGGCTACCCTGGATGAAATTTTCGGGAACCTGGTTTCTATGATGGAACTGGCCAAGGCAAACCATATCCATGTCGTTATTTCATCGATCCTTCCTGTTTTTGACTATCCCTGGAAAAAGGGACTGGAACCTGCCGGGAAAATCATAGAATTGAATGAGCGCTTAAAAAAGTACGCCGCACAACAGCATAATGTATATCTGGATTACCATAGCGTTATGAAAGATGAAAGGAACGGATTAAAATCCAGCCTGACTCGAGATGGGGTGCACCCAACATTGGCAGGCTATAAGATCATGGAACCTCTGCTGGAGAAAGCGATAAGCCAGGCCCTGAACCAAAAATACAAGTAAAAAGAAAGCTGTCCGGCATAAATTACCAGGACAGCCTCTTTTTTATTTGCGTTTATTCAGCTCTAGAACCTTCAGGATCTTATGGAAGATCTCATTGTTTGGATAAGTTCCCCTAAACTCGTCCGAGCGGGGTCCATAAGCAAATACAGGTACACTGATATTGGTGTGGTCATTGGTACTAAACTCTCCGCTGATCATTCCGTTTTCTGCAGAAGCATCCAGTAAGGTCAGTCCACCTGTTTCATGGTCTGCAGTAATAACCACCAGGGTTTCTCCGTCCTGATCAGCAAAACGTAAGGCAGCTTCGATCGTCTTGTCGAAATCATGCAGTTCTGTAACCACATAGGGAAGATCATTCGCATGGCCCCCATAGTCAATCTGGGCACCTTCTGCCATAATAAAAAAGCCTTTCTTATTGGCAGCGAGCATTTTGATACTTTGTACCAAAGACTGTTTGAGCATGTCGTCCCGGCCGTTTTTAACTGGCCTGGTTGCTTCATCGGGCAATAGAACCAATTGCTTTCCTGTGCTTTCTTTGGTGAAATCAGCCAATGAAGTATTCAACTTAAAACCTTTGGCTGCCAGTTGAGCCATCAGCGAAGCGTCTTTGTTCTGAAGAAAGCTCTTTTGATTAGAGCCCACCAGAATCTCGGTTTTACTGTCCAGAAGATCATGTGCAATTTCCTGACTCATGGAACGATCCAGCTGGTGAGCATAGAAAACAGCAGGTGTAGCATCTGTAATATCTCCTACACTGATGATACCACTCTTGATTCCATAGTTCGCAAGGGTATCGACCAGATTGGCCCTTTTTTTATTGTCGGTACCCATACCTATATAACGGTTGTTGGTCTTTTCGCCCATAGCGAAAGCCGAGCCGCCGGCAGCTGAATCTGTATTGCCACTGTTTGCCGCAGCAGTTTGCGAAAAGCCACTATTGCGGATCCGGGTCATGTTCAGATCGCCATGATTGGCAATAGAACCAGCATGGATCTGGGCCAGTCCCATACCATCACCAATGAGTAAAATAACATTCTTTACCGGCTTTTTTGATCCGTCAGATTTGTAATCCGGCGTATAGACCGGATAAGCCACAGGATTGGTATAGGTCAGCTTGTCCTTATGGAGGTAGAACTCTTTTAACTTTTCCGGATGATCCGTATTGATCCAGTCTACCCCTAGTTTTTCGAGCACAATCCAGGTATTTGGACTGTCCTGGGTAGCCCAGAAGCGGAAGGGCTTGTCCATTTGATGCGCCTGATCAATTACCGCTTTGAGTTTCGCCTCATCGGGTGGAGTTGGCGTACCCTTTCCATTCCAAACCGTATAGCTCTTCAATTCATCACTGATCATCGCGATGCGTTTCAGTTGGTCTGCGGTATAAGCTTTGTTTGGCCGGCCGTCAAAAGAAATATAGTCCGGATAGCGGCTAAATTCTGATGGTGCAGGAATATCTCCGCTGAGTACAATCCGGATGGCCTTTGGATTGATTGTACTGTTGAATATGTTCTGATAAGCACTCAAATCTTTGATCAGCTGCGGAATAACATGCTGGTAATCTTCTTTGATATCGATGACCAGCTGGAGCTTTAGGGCAGGATCTTTATAGGGCTGATTTCCATTTTTAATGTAAAAGCGGTAAAGCGGTTCCAGGTAGAAGTTTTTTAAAGTAGCTTCTGCGCTGATCTCTGTAGAATCATGCGCGACAAACAGCTGTCCTTTTTTTAAAAATACATCGGCCTCAATAGAACCCATGCCAGCATAATACGCCGTCAATAAAGGAATATTCTGATGATAGTCGTTATGGCTATGGCCCTGGTTGTAACCAAGTGAGGTTTGAGCAACAGTACCGAAGCTGAAAAATAACCCGGCGGCAAGAACCGCCGGGCATATAAAGTGTTTAATTACCATCCTGCATTTTGTTTGATGACCCCATTACTGTTGTCTATTTCTTTCTGTGGAACAGCCCATACATCATTTACCTGTGGGTTGAAATTTCTGGCTGCCCAGATCACATTTCCCTGCGAATCGTGCAAAG
Source organism: Pedobacter sp. HMWF019 (assembly GCF_003061025.1). Classification (GTDB taxonomy): domain Bacteria; phylum Bacteroidota; class Bacteroidia; order Sphingobacteriales; family Sphingobacteriaceae; genus Pedobacter. Next base: position 12,186 of record NZ_QAIL01000444.1, read on the forward strand.
GTTTAGCGTAAGCCGCCTGTGCATCACCCCATCTCACCAAGTCGCGGTGACGGTCTGCCCATTCTCCAGCCAGTTCATTACGGCGTTCTCTTTTCAGATCGGCAAGGGTCATTCCCGTTTTTGGTGTCAAACCTGCCCGTACCCTGATGCGGTTCAGTTCTTTATCTCCTGCGCCCGCACCGCCCAGTTGAATGGCTGCCTCTGCTTTAATCAACAACACCTCTGCAAAGCGCATTAATGGAACATTAAGATCAGTTGTGCCATTATCTCCATTGGGATTAACATGTAAAGGAATCGGATTCGCATAGCTGAAAGGCTCCATATATTTCTTGAACTGGTAGTCAGAAGTTGCACCGCCATCTTTGGTAAAACTGCGCATTGCACCAAAATACAGAAACTGATCGCCGGGCTTTAAAATAGTCGCCTCTCTGCGTTGGTCGCCGGTTTCATAAGAATCATACAACTCCTTAGTTGGCAGGTAATATCCCCAGCCGTTATACAACGTCCAGCCTTTATTGGTCAGCATCACACCAGGTAATTTACTGCCCCAGCCAGTCCCGCCGCCATTTGGTGTACAAACCACAGACCAGATGTATTCTTTAGACCAGTTGTTGGCCGCCTTAAACACATCTGCAAAACCTGTATTTACCAAATCGTGTTTCCCGGAGTTGATCACCATATCCGAGTATTTAACCGCATTGGCATAATCTTTTTTAAACAGGTAAACTTTAGATAAATAAGACCAGGCCGCTGTTTTGTGTGCCTTTCCATAATCAGCAGGTTGCATATCCGTAAAATAAGGCAGGTTGTCTGCTGCCTTCAACAGGAGCTGGATAATATAATCGTAGTTTTCATTTACATTAGCGGCTCTTGGTGTAGCTGTTGCAGGATCCGTTTCCGGGCTGACGATAGGTATACCAGCCTTTTCATTGCCATAATTTGAGGCCAGCTGAAAATAAACCAGGCCAGCATTGAAATAAGCATCACCAATGATCTGCTTTTTCAATTGCTCATCCATCTGAATGGCCGGGACATTTTTGATGATGTCATTCGCCCGTTTGATGGTCGCATAGCGCATAGACCATTGTGATTCTGTGTAACCACCACCAATATAGTTCCGGTTGAAATTTTTAATATTGTCTGCTTCAGGTTTGTTCCTTCCGGTAACCATATCATCGCTGGCATTGATAAACCAGAACATACCTCTTCCATAATAATCCTCGTCATTGTATTTTTCATACATACCCGCTTCCGCCTTAATCGCATCTTCTTTAGTCTTCCAGAAGTTTCCCGCAGAAGGCGCACCTTCAGGTGTAATGTCCAGTTGTTTTGAGCAGGAACTCAGGAGCGCCAGGGCGCCTATTGTCATATATTTTATACTTTGTCTCATTTCTCTTCTTTTTAAAAATTATAAATTCACACTTAATCCAAGCAGGAAGCTTCTGGCTTGCGGATAACGTCCTACATCCAATCCGTTGTTGTCCATCCCGATTTCCGGATCAAATCCTGAGTATTTGGTGATGGTAAACAGGTTGTTTGAGGTGGCGTAAATACGCACAGCTCCTGTTCTTAATTTGTTGCTTACTGATTTAGGTAGGGTATAGCCCAGGGTGAGGTTCCTTAAGCGCAGGTAAGAACCACTTTCTACATAGAAATCAGAAGCATTGAAGTTACCATTGGCATCAGAAGTAGAAATAATCGGTACTTTTCCATTTGGATTTTCAGGAGACCAGGCATCCAGAATTCCAACCAGTTTGTTATAAGAAGGGCCGCTGGCGCTATACGTAGTGCGTTTCACTGCATTAAACAATTTATTGCCATAGACACCCTGTGCAAAAATATTCAGGTCAAAGTTTTTATAGTTGGCATTGAAGCTCAAACCATAAGTAAAGTTTGGATAGGCACTGCCTGCAAAATAACGGTCTTTACCATCAATTGAACCACTGTCGTCCAGGTCGGCAAATTTAAAATCACCCGGTTTAGCGTTGGGTTGAATTTTAACCCCTTTAGAGTTTTTATAGTTGTCTACTTCTGCCTGTGTCTGGAAAATACCCTGAGTTTTCAACACATAATAGCTGTATAAAGGCTGTCCGTCTGCGATATATAAAGGCGCAACTTCGTTCCTGAAATTTGTAGAGGGCGTGATGCTGTTGAGCCCCGGAGCAAGTTCGATCACTTTATTTTTTAGTTTGGTTAAAGTCGCATTGATGGAATAGGTAAATTCCCTGTTTTTCTGGCTGTTGTACGTCAATCCCAGCTCAATACCCTTATCCTGTACCACACCGGCATTGATGGTCTGACTGTTCAAACCTGAGGTTCCAGGCAAGGGTCTGGTCAGGATCATATCCGAGGTGTTTTTGATAAAATAGTCTGCAGTCAGTGTCAGGCTGTTTTTTAAAACACCCAGATCCAGACCTATATTGGTTTGTTTAGATTTTGCCCATTTCATGTTAGGGTTGGCCAGAACGGTAGATACATAACCATTTTGTGCAGCAGGTACCTGGCCGAAATAAGCGATGGTACTTTGTAATAAGGGGCTAACATCTTGTGGTGATAAGCTGGCCAGGTTACCCAGTAAACCATAACTTCCCCTGATTTTGAGTTCGTTTAACCAGGTGCTTTCTGCTAAGAAATTTTCCTTGGTTAATACCCATCCTGCGGAGCCTGAATAATAATACTGATACTTGTTATCTGATTTAGGGAGTAAAGAAGAGCCATCATGACGGCCGATTAAGGAAAGGAGATATTTATCTGAATAGGTATAATTTGCTCTTAGGAAAAGAGAAGATATCGCTTCTTTAACCACATCACTTATTGCAGGTTCAAATACCGTTGCGTTAACCAAATACCGTCTGGAAGGAGACTCATCATCAAATCCATGTCCAATCACAGAAAAGCCCTTAGAGCTCTTCTTCTGGAAAGAATAACCACCTGTAAAATCCAAATGGTGCAAATTGATATCTGTTTTGTAAGATAACACTTGCTCTGCAAGAATGTCGTTCAGGGTTCTTTGTTTTTCTTCCAGCGAATTGATGAGTACAGGTTTTCCTACTTCCGGACGTTTGGGTGTAAAAATAGTAGAGTTGTAAAAACCCTTGGTTACACTTAAATTAGATCTGAAGGTCAGGCCTTTTGCCAGGTTAATTACCGCATAAGGATTCACGATCAATGTGTTTTCCGGCTTGTTTACATCCAAACGCATCAAATCAGCAACCGGATTCACGATATCTCCGTAGTCTCCGGCATACTGTCCACCAGGTAAACCCGCAAAAGATCCGTCTGGATTATAAGGTGTACCGTTTGTTGGGTAATAAATAGCAGAAAGCAAAGCGCCTGTATAGTCGCTGCTGGTATTTGCGCCCTGTCCGTTGGTGCTGCTGAAAGATAAATTCTCGCCCACTTTTAACCAGGAGGTCAGCTGATGATCAGAATTGATCCGGAAATTATAGCGCTTTGCATTGGTATTTAATACAATGCCTTCCGCTTTCCTGTAATTGAAGCTCAGGAAGATATTTGATTTTTCTGTTCCACCAGAAATACCCAGGTTATAATCTTGTGTATTTCCTGTTTTGAAAACCTCATCCATCCAATTGGTTCTGGTGATCTGTCCATCAGGATATTTTGCAGGATCAAAAGCGGGAAGAATGGCAGTTCCACCGTTTTTAGCTGCAGTAGCAGCTACCATAGCACGTTGAGCAGCGTTTAGCGGCTGCAATTTTTTCCAGGCGCTCTGCGTTCCATATTTTCCATCAAATGTAATTTGCATTTTACCACTTTTGCCTCTTTTAGTGGTGATCAGGATAACCCCACCGGATGCTCTTGCTCCATAGATGGCAGCAGCCCCATCTTTCAATACAGAAATGGATTCAATGTCGTTTGGATTGATAACCGGCGCGCCATATCCAATAGTTCCGTCTGCTCTTGTTATAGGGGGGCCAGTAACAATAGAACCATCCACCACATATAAAGGGTTTTCTCCATTAATTCCACCAGAACCCCTGATGTTTATCCTTGGGCCCGATGTTGGGTCTCCACCTTCATTGGTTACAATAACACCAGGCGCTTTCCCTGCCAGAACCTCCCCAATGCTGTTTACCGAGCGGGAATTCAGCTGATCCAGAGAAACGGTACTGACAGCACCGCTTAGCGTGGCTTTTTTCTGCGTTCCATAACCCACAACAATCACTTCACTCAGCAGGGACTTGTCTTCCTGCAAAATAACCGTTATATCGTCGCTTCCTGCAAATTTTACCTGTTTGGTTTTGTAACCGACCATAGAAAAAACCAAGACTGCATCCTCTGGCGCAGAAATAGAGAACTTTCCGTTCGCATCGGTTGTGGTGGCTTTTGAAGTTCCCTGTACTTTTACCGATACCCCCGGCATGGTTATTCCTGTAGAATCTTTTACCACACCTTTAAGGATCCGATCTGCTTTTTTAGGCGGCTCCGGAAGGCTTCTAAGTAAAATATAATCGCCTTTTTCAGTATAGATCAGGCCTAGTTTTTTTAGAACAGAAGCTACTTTCTCATTTTTTGAAAAGTCGCTTTCTGCTTTGTGCCCTGCAAGCAAGTCTGGATTGTACACAAAATGAAGGCCGGTTGCACTTTCAATCTCTTTGATCAGGGAAATAGCAGACCGGTCTTTGGCTGCTTTCAGGCTCACCGTACTTTTTTCCATTTTTTGTGCCATGGAAGGAGAGGCCAAAAGCGCCCCGCAGAAGGTACACAGGACAGAAAAAGTTAATAAGGAGTATTTCATGGCTTTATAAAGAGCTGGTAACCTCTTCTTTGAGGATTTTTTCATATTTTTATTTGTTTTATAACATTAAATCGTGTTTTAAAATAAGCTGGGCGGTTCAATTGGCGTTAGAAGCCCGGCTCCAAAAATTACCGGTGCTGATCTGATCAGTACCGGTTTATACATTTTCTTCTATACACTCATTTTTTATACACATTAAAGGTTTTATGATCGTCTGATTGGTTAAATTTTAGGTGGTGAAGGCTGCATAGGATATCCAGGATCTCTTCTGGTTTTTGCCTGGTATTAAAGGAGGCGGTACATCTTCGGTTGCCCAGCGCCTGGTTGTCCAGGTCAATCTGAATACTGTAAGCATAAGCAAGTTTTTCGAATACCTTTTTTAAAGGTGTCCCTTCAAAAACAAGGTCAATATATACGGGCTGAGGCGTGTAACTGATTGCAGCAAGCTGTCTCTTTTTATCATAGGCGATCTGCTGGCCTTTAACCAGGGTACCGAATACCTGGTTCGAATTTCCCACAGCAACTTTTCCTGTTACAACTGAAACTTCAATTTTCGGGCTCAAATGATAGGATTTGATCCGAAAGGAGGTTCCCAGAACCTTGGTATAGATGCCTTCTGAAGTTTGAACAGTAAAGGGCCGTTTTTCCTCGTGCGCAATTTTAAAGAAAGCCTCCCCTTCTGTCAGTTTAACCAAACGGCTGTTGTTTTTAAACTTTGCAGGATAAACAATCCGCGAGGAGGGATTCAGTGTAATTTGGGAACCATCGGGCAGAACAAGGTCTTTTTTTTCACCAGATAGAGTAGCAACGGTCACCAGTTTTTCAGGGAGGACCTGCTGTCGCGAAAAATGCCAAAAGGCCAATCCGCTTCCGCAAACAACAACCAGCACCGCTGCAGCGCGGAGTACAAACTGCAGCATAGGAAGCTTTTTGTGAATCGTTCTTGTTTCTTTGGCCATTTCCTCCTGAATCCGGGTGGATATCCGGGCGTGGATCTTTTCTTTGGCAGAGGGATTTAACTGCACAGATTGTTTATCATATTCCGCGTACCATTTTTCCACCTGGTTGCGCTCAGTTGGAGTTGCGGTATGGTCCGTATATTTTTGGAGCAGTATGCTGGCTCTTTCTTCTTTTGTCATCTATATACATGTCAGTTCAAAAAAAGAATGGTACTATCCAATACCGTTAAGCTTGGGTTAAGTTTGTGTTAACAGGACCAGAATGCTTAAGATTAGCAAATAAGACAATCTTTTCTTTACGACTTTCAGTGCTGCAGAAATTTGATTTTTAACCGTTTGGGCAGACAGGTTCAGCTCCATGGAAATCTCCTGTATGGTTTTTTCCTGTTTCCTGCTCATCGAAAATATAAGCCGCATCTTATCGGGCAGTTCCAATATAGCTTCATCAATTTCTTTATGGAGGTCTTTTAGCATCAGCTGGCTTTCCGCCGACGCAGCGCTTTGTTCTCCAACCAGCATGGTCAGATCGTCCTGATGTTTTTCTTTAACAATCGCCGATTTAAAATAATTGATCACTTTATACTTTACAGCGCCTTGCAGATAAGCCCCAAGGCTTCCTTCAATAACCAGACGTTCCCGGTTTTCCCAAAGAGAGATGAATATTTCCTGCGTAATGTCTTGTGCAACCTCTTCATCACGCACTCTTTTGTAGGCACTCTCTAAAACAGCCTCCCAGTAATTGCGGTAAATGTTTTCCATCGCAAGCCGGTCTCCTTGTTTTAAGGAAGTCACCAGATCAGGTATAGAAAGGGTAGCCGTTGTTTCGATGTTAAAATTTTTAACAAATCTACATCGGCAATATTCCCTTAATGTTAAGAAATCCTTAAAGTGGATACGAACAAAAGGAATAAAAAAAATATTTTATAAAAAGTATACTTAATTGGTAGACTATTATTACCTTTGCTTTAAGAATTCGTTCTTAAACGTATTTACTTATCCAGAAAGACTGAGGGAAAGGCCCTGTGACGTCTTAGCAACCTGTTATCGTATAAGGTGCTAACTCCTTCCGCATGTTGCGGAAAGATAAGATTGATGATTCCATCTGAATTTCTGAATAAGTAGCTTTTATCAAATTTTAAATTAAAAAGATGAAGATTTACTTAGACAATGCCGCCACAACACCATTAAGCCGAGAAGTTTTTCAAGCAATGGAACCCTATCTTTTCGAGAATTTTGGAAACCCATCTTCCGCCCATCAGCATGGCAAAGCCGCAAGAACAGCTATTGAACAATCCAGAGGTATTATTGCTGACCTGCTGGAAGCGAGCCCCGAACAAATTGTTTTTACCTCTGGCGGAACTGAAGCCGACAATACCGCAATCGTTTCAGCTATCCGCTCCAAAGGAATCCGGCTGGCCATCACTACACCTTTTGAGCATCATGCGGTTCTGAATACATTGAGAAATTTGCAGCGCAATGGGGAGATCAGGCTGGTCTATTTAAAGCATGATGAAAAAGGAAATTTATCACTTTCACACCTGGACCAGCTCCTGTCTACTCATGATAAGGCTTTTGTATCTGTAATGCATGGAAACAATGAAATTGGAAATCTGAATGATATTCATGAAATTGGTGACGTCTGTAAAAGCTACGGCGCAATATTTCACACAGATACTGTTCAGACCATGGGGCAGTACAGGTACAACACCTCAAAATTAAATACAGATTTTTTAGTTGGTTCTGCTCATAAATTTCATGGTCCCAAGGGAATCGGCTTCTTGTATAAACGTTCTCTAGCGCCACTGCAGCCCTTGATCAATGGTGGGTCTCAGGAAAAAGGACAGCGTAGCGGCACTGAAAATGTGACCGGTATTGTCGGTCTGGCCAAAGCCCTGGAGCTGGCTTACAGGAATTCATCAGTTTATCAACCGCACATTCGTCATCTTAAAGAAAAAATGATTTATAATCTGATCAGCAAAATCCCGGGAATCAAATTTAACGGTAACTCCGCTTTAGATCAACTGAGTCTGGCTACCGTACTGAGTGTATCCCTTCCAACTCCTGCAGGAGGACAGTCTCCTTTGGTTTATCTGGACCAAAATAACATTTGTGCTTCTGGCGGAAGTGCCTGTAGCAGCCATTCTAATGCAGGTTCTCATGTTCTTGGTGCATTAGGCGGCGATTTTGACCGCACAACCATTCGCTTTTCTTTTAGCCGTTACAATACTGAAGAAGAGATCGACTATGTTGTAGACAAGCTGGCAAGCTTATATGTAAAAGAAACCCTCAGAGAGATGAGTACTGTGTGTTAGATAAATCCGTAGTGGTTCAGTATGACTGCGGTGTAACTACAAAATGAGTGCGCGTTGAGTGCGCCTTTTATTAATAAAAAGGCGCACTCAACGCGCACTCAACGCGCACTCATGGCGCACTCATGGCGCAGTCATACTGAACCAACTAAGTGCTTTTACACCAAAAGGAAGGATTTAGAATTTATAACCAAAGCCAACAGAAAACACCTGGTTTTTATATTCAGGGGTTTGGGTACTGCCATTTTGATTGTTCTTTTGGAAATCCAATGCATAACGGCCATGAATGTCGACATTGCTGTTGATGTCATAACGGAAACCAATAACACCTCCAAACAGGCTTTTCTTGAAGCGGTCTGCATCATCTTCAACAATTTTCTCTTCTGCCGAACCAAAACCATTTTGAAATTTGTTTTTGGTCGATAGCAGGAAAGAAACTTCTGGACCTACCACCAGATGTAACGGGCTTGCCCCAAGCTTAATCGTTGCCAAAACAGGAATGTCAATAAAATTCGTGGTCTGTGTAAATTCTCCAACATCAGAGGTGAGTTTATAGCCCTTTTGAGAATACAAGAGTTCCGGTGTAATCGCCAGGCCCTCTATCAGGTTAACATCCAGCGTTAAACCTGCATTAAAGCCTGGGTTTATTTTGGTGCTGAAATTATTGTTCCCATTATCTTTGATGATGTTAGGAAGATTAAGCCCGGCTTTAATACCGATTCTTATTGGACTTTGAGCGTGTACAGCACCTGCAACCAAC
>NZ_QAIL01000445.1 GCF_003061025.1 Pedobacter sp. HMWF019
TGTGTAGCCTGATCGGTGTAAATGGCCAGTACTTTTGCTTTCTGATCGTCATTCAGACTTAATTTTTCGGCAAGTCTATCTGTAGATTTTTTAGCTCTTTCAGCCGGATCCGCCATTTTACGGCCGCCTTGTGCGTTTGCAAAAGTGATTACACTAAATAACAAACAAAAGATCATCAATAACTTTTTCATAATTTTTCTTTTTTTTTAGTTTTAATGCTGCTGAAATCTCCTTACCGGGATTCCCAATGTATGTGTTTTGTAATGGTTTAGAGGAAAAAGGGTACACAGGGTTTAATCACAAATTGTAATTAATTTGTTGCAGAAAAAAAAAGAAAGATTTTGATTGATTTTATTTGCCGGAATCGGCGGCAGAAGGGTTTTCATCAAACCACTTCTCTTGCACCCGAAGTACTTTTTCAATCACATCCCGAACGGCTGTGCGTCCGCCCTTTTGTGGAGAAATGTACATAGATATCGATTTGATCTCTTCAACAGCATCTGCCGGACAAGTCGGCAGGCCAACCCTTTTCATAACTTTATAATCAGGGATATCATCGCCCATATAAAGCACTTCATCATCTGTGATCTGATGCTGATGAAGAAAATCCTCGTAGACTTTAACTTTATCGGATACACCCAGATGAACATGTTTAATTCCAAGGCCATCAAAGCGTTTTTGCATGGCTGCACCGCTGCCACCAGAAATGATACAAACCTGATAGCCTTTTTTTACGGCCAACTGCAGGGCATAACCGTCTTTAATATTAAATGTGCGCAAAAACTCTCCGCTATCAGTTGCTAAGATATCGCCGTTGGTTAACACGCCATCTACATCGAAGATGAAAGTGCTGATCTCTTTGAGTTTTTGCAGAAACATTGTTTAACCCTGGTTATCTCTCCATTCATAAACCCAGGCAGACTGGATTTGCTCCAGATGGCCTTCATTACTTTCTTCTCTGGTTCCTTTAAAATTAGGCAGCTCCAGTACCCAGTCTATTAATTCTGTAAAGCGGATGCGGTAGATCTTAGCCTCATTAAAATCATCACCAAACTTTTCATACAGCTCCTGGGCTATATCTTCGTGGTCGTTCCAGTAAATAGGAAGCGCAAATTTATCTTGCATAAATGGTTGTTTCTATTTGATTAATGGCCTAAAAATTCTGATTGGTCTGGTATGGTCACCTCAATATCTCCATCAATGACTACACATTGGCAGCCCAGCCTTGAAGTGATCCTTGGACGAACAGCCCTGTCGATGAAATCTTCTTCTTTATCAGAGATTTCCTGGATATTGTCCATTCCCTTGGTCACATACACATGGCAGGTACTGCAACCGCATACGCCACCGCAGTTGTGCTGCAATTCTATTCCATGGTCAAGGCAAGCATCCAGTACCGATTCTCCACCGGTAATAGGAAGTTCAATTGGATCTTTACCTTGTTCTTCAAAATTTATTCTTAATTTAAAAATACTCATAATGTGTGTCAAAAATAAGAAGCAAAAACGGCAATTCGGTTATAGATATGTTTTTTTAATGCTTTTGCTTAGTGTTTTATAAATTTCTGCCAGTTCAGGCATGTCTTGTAGTAATTCAAGGTGTTTTTCCAGGGTTTGTTTGTCGTCACGAACAGCTGGTCCCGTCTGTACATCATAAGGCAAAGCTGTCTGTACTTTTTCCGCTGTTTCCAGGATCAAAGGCCTCAGCAAATCAAAACTGAGTTGGCTCTGCTCCAGGATTTCCTGGCCCAGGTGGTAAAGATGATTGGTAAAATTACAGGCAAATACAGCCGCCAGGTGCAGCAGTTTCCGGTCTGCACTGCTTACTTCGTATATCAGGGGGCTGATGGCTTTTGCAATTCCCTTGAGCAGAACCTGGCTTTCAGCTGTTCCGGCTTCGATACATAAAGGTATTTTGCTAAAATCTACTGCTTTACTTTTAGAAAAAGTTTGCAGCGGATAAAGCACCCCAAAATGCTTGATTTCAGCGGACTTAAATACATCTATAGAAGTTGCCCCTGAGGTATGGACAATGAGGCCCGCGACACCGTTTAGTGTGCCTGCTATCTCAGCAATAGCATCGTCCTTAACAGCAATAATATATATATCTGCATTCCTGTCTATTTCTTTAAGGTTGTCTGTTGCTCTTGCCCCTGTTTGCACAGCGAGCACCTCCGCATGATTTAAAGTTTTACTCCAGATTTGCAGGAACTCAGCACCTGTCGATTTAAAGGCCAGGGCCATGTGTGTGGCTACATTTCCAGATCCCAGGCAGACTATCCTCATCTTAACGGTTTTAGTTCTTTTTTCCTCCTTAAAATAGAAATAAAGAATCCGACAACCATCACAATAGTTCCTACCCAATATAAATTAATGTATGGGAATTCTATCGATTTAAATACCACCCAGTCTTTAGCTTGTTGCGGTTTTTCATACACCTGAAGCTCTACTTTTTTCTGATCCGGGATGATTTTCGTAAACCTGACACGAAGGCCAAGTTCATCTATATTTCTTGCAAAATCGAAAGTATTATTACCTTTTACCAGGAACAAAGGCTCTGTTTTATAGATTTTTCCGTTCAGGTTAATTTCCAATGGCAAACCAACAGCTACATCTTTAGCATCCAGTTTAAGATCTTTAGCTACAGGTTTAAAGTTCAGATTCTGAACCGTAATTACACCGCTGCTGGTATGGATCGTATCACCAGTACTTACGTTTAGTACCCTTGGTGCTTTATAGTTTTCTTCCTCTGAATGTCCGTCATGACCTGCATGCGCTGCTTGTTTATCCGGAGCACTGGTAATATGGGTGTAGATATCAAAAGTCAGGTAGTGCTTGGTATCAGGAGAGGCAATCAATCCCATCTTTTCATTCACCTGAACATGTGGGTTCAAGTCGAAATCTTCTTTAATGGCTCCGGTCTTTTCGTCCATTACTTTAAAGTTCAGCTTATAAAAAGTATTAGGCGCAACGGTTGTATCACTTACATAAGTAACCGTATACCGGCCCATCTTTTTAGGCTCATTTCTATACAAAACAATGTTCTGACCCGGTTTCTCTACTTTTTCAAAGTCCTTTACAGGGATGAAATTCGTATCGTTGATGGAAATCGGTTTACTGGTTGCAGCAGCGACTAAAGCCCCTAACAACAACAAGGCAAATCCCACATGGGCCACTGCAGCGCCAACCAATTTACCCTTGCCTCCAAAACCCTGTGCAACCACACGGGCATTAGACAAAATGGCAAACACGCAACTAAAGCTCAGCAAAATATACATCAGATTGTTATAAATATCTGTAACCCAAACAAACAAGGCCGTAACCACCAGGGAAATGATGATGGATGCGATCAGACTGCTGTAAAATTTACGGGTGTCTGTTCTCTTGTATTTTAAGAACTGTGAAAAACCAGATATAATGGTAACCAGAATGGCAAAAGGTGCCTGCCACTGGTTGTAATATTTAATAGCGTCTATTGGAGGTGCAAAATTGGTTCCAAAAGCCTTATTGAATACAGGAACTGAGGTGGAGAAAATGACCTGAATACAGGCTACTGTAACCACAAGGGCACCGATAAACATCCAGAACTCCCTGGAATAGGTTTCTTCATCTTTATTGGTGATCGGCAATTCTTTCCATCTGGAAATCAGCAGGTAGGTCGGAATGGCCAGGAATACCACATTATACAAGATCAGATGTCCAAACATGCCCAAGTCAGTAAAAGAGTGTACTGAGGTTTCACCCAAAATACCGCTTCTGGTTAAGAAGGATGCATACAGAACGAGGATAAAGCTCAGCAGTACCAGAACTATTGCAGTAAAGAAAGCATGTCCGGTATTCTTGTAAGCAATCATCACGTGTACCCCACCGATAAGCATAAGCCATGGGATCATCGATGCATTTTCTACAGGATCCCATGCCCAGAAGCCGCCGAAATTCAGTGCTTCATAAGCCCAGAATGAACCCATGATAATGCCGGTTCCCAGAATCATACAGGCAAATAAAGCCCAGGGCATGGCTGGTTTAACCCAGTCTTTATATTTACGCTGCCATAATCCGGCAACGGCATAAGCAAACGGAACCACCATACTGGCAAAGCCCAGAAAAAGGGTTGGCGGGTGGATCACCATCCAGTAGTTTTGAAGCAGTGGATTTAAACCACGTCCGTCGGTAATAAATTTAAGGTAGTTCTTGAAATTTTCAGGATTAGCAAAAACAACCGGTGCCATGTCTTTCAGATTGACTGCATCTCTAAGCAGGATGAAGGGTGAACTTCCAATGCGTTCACCAAAAATCTCCACGCCCAACAACATAGATGTTAAAAAGGCTTGCGAAAATGCAACCACAGTCATCACACCATTTTCCCAGTTTTTAGCTTTCCAGATCAGTATAACACCAAGCAGGGATTGCCAGAATGCCCAAAGCCAGAAGCTTCCCTCCTGTCCTTCCCAAAACGCAGAAACAATGTAATAAACAGGTAAAGCTTTTGAAGAATGGAAATAAACGTAATAATATTCATTAAAATGGTTCAGGATCAGGTAAAACAAAGTTGAACCTATACCTATAACACTCAGCCAGTTGATAACGAAAGCAATTCTTCCTATACGTTGCCATGATTTTTGCTCCTCGGGTTCTTTATTTTTTACAGCAAAGAAATAAGATAATGCTGAAAGCAAAGAGGCTGAAAACGCCAGAACAATAAGAAATTGCCCGATCTTGCCGGGAAGGAGGTTTTCTCCAACAAATTGTATATCCATTAAATATGTTAGTTGTATTGTTTTACTTGTCCGTCCTGCTTCACTTCCACAAGGTTATCATTGTATTTGGAAGGACATTTCATCAATATTTTAGAAGCGTAAAAAGTATCGTTTTTCATTTCCCCAATGAGGACAAGTTTTTCTGATCTTTCGAAATCCTGAGGTTTGGCACCATTATAAACCACTTTATTTACCTGTCCTTTGGAATCTTTCATATAAAAAGCAAAATGATTGGCATCTTTTTGTGCATCATAGTACATGCCTTTGTTTTTTTCCCAGTAGCCCATTACATGGAATTCTCTGGCATCTTTAGCGGCTTCCGTAAAGGTCGAATAATTACTGGTGTCAGCATTTAAGCTTACCAAAAACCCCACACAAATTGCGATTGTGATTAAGCCTATAATTGCACTTTTTCTCATGGATACTTACCTGTTAAAAGAATAACCACAAATATAAAAAATATACCCGCCTAATCACTTTGGAAAGCCCTCTATTCCAATTGATGACATTTTATTGATAGTTCTCTGACAAAAAGTAAACAATAAAAAACAGTGTTGCGCTAATGAAGATATTCCGGCCGGACCAGATCAGGCACATGAGTTCTCATTTTTAAGACTTTAGGCTTGGAAACCCGACGGATATAAGGCTCCCAGGAATGTATCCTGTAATAATCCTGATGTGCCATTTCAGCAGGATAAAATACTTCAAAAGGTTTTAATTCGGTAATTAATGGATCTGTATAGTAATTGCTTTGCTCTACCTTATCCATCACAGCTCTGATGATCTTATATTCTTGTGGAGAACGATAAAAGGCGATGGACCGATAATCAGTACCAAGATCAGGCCCTTGTCCGTCGATCTGGGTTGGGTCATGGGCATAAAAAAAGGCCAGTACCAATTGCTCATAACTAATTACAGAGGGATCGTAATATACTTGTACACTTTCTGCATGACCGGTATTTTTTGCAGAAACAGCAGTATAATCCGGGTTTCTGGTCTGCCCACCAGCATATCCACTAATCACTTTACGCACACCTTTGAGTTCCAGCATGCATTCCTGCATTGCCCAGAAACAACCTCCGGCAAAATCGGCTACCTTTTCATTTTTCTGAAGTGCCGGGAGGACAGCAAATCCATTATGGCTTTGCAAATGTTGGGTATCCGAGCTGCAGCCTCCCAAAAAAAGCAAGGCGGCAATCATAAAAAGGAGTTCTGGTCTCATGTGTCTTAAATATACGAAAGCTGACAGGGGAAGATCCTCATACTTGTGTAATAAAAAAAAGCCGCAGCGGGATTTCGCTACGGCTTTTTCTATCGGTTCAAGACCTGATTATGGCCAGATACCTAAATTCATGTAAGAAACAGCAATTTTATCAATTGAACCAACAAAAGCAGCTGTTCTTAAGGTCTGAACACCTGGTTTAATCATTAAAGTCTCTCTGATCTCATGATAAGAATGGATCATGGTATCTTCCAAACCTGAATTCACCAATTCCAACTCGGAAGCACCTTTAACCAGCATAGAACGATGTTCTGCAGGAATGCTTTTACCGGTTAATGTTTCCAGTGTATTGATCAGGTTGGCATTGGAATTTTCTGCATAACGGTTTTCCATACGTCCAAAAGCAACGTGAGAAAGGTTTTTCAACCATTCAAAGTAAGATACAGTTACACCACCAGCGTTGCAATACATATCCGGGATGATGATACCGCCCATTTCAGTGAAGATGGCTTCTGCTTCCGGAGTAGTTGGTCCGTTCGCGCCTTCAGCAATGATTTTAGCTTTGATATTTCTAATATTTTCTTCTGTGATCTGGTTCTCTAAAGCAGCAGGAACCAAAATATCACAAGGTTGCTCTAAACCTTCCATGGAATTTTTAAATTCTTTGGCACCAGGAAAACCAAGGATAGATCCGGTTAATTTACGGTGTGCAAATACTTCGTCAATGTTCATTCCATTTTCGTTGTAGATGGCACCTTCGAATTCGCAAAGACCAACGATGGTTGCGCCAAATTCTGCAAGGAATTTACCTGAATGATAACCTACGTTACCTAAACCCTGGATGATTACCTTTTTATCTCCTAAACCTGCTTTCAGACCGATTTTCTTCATGTCTTCAGCTACACTTACACATTCTCTTACGGCATAAGCTACACCGCGGCCAGTTGCCTCTTTACGGCCTCTGATGCCATGTAAGGCAATAGGTTTACCTGTAACGCAACCCAGAGCATCCAGTTGTCCTGGATTCATGGTCATATAAGTATCTGCAATCCAGCTCATTTCGCGTTCACCAGATCCATAATCAGGAGCAGGAACATCAATACCAGGACCGATAAAGTTCTTTTTAATTAATTCTGTAGTATAACGACGGGTAATGTTCTCCAATTCCCCTGTTGTATAGTTTTTTGGGTTGATTTTGATCCCTCCTTTTGCGCCTCCAAAAGGTACGTTAACGATAGCGCATTTGTAGGTCATTAAAGCAGCCAGTGCCATTACCTCATCTTCGTTTACCATATCGCTGTAACGGATACCACCTTTGGTTGGGCTCATATGGTGAGAGTGCTCTACACGCCAGGCGTCAATAACTTCAAATCCGTTCCCTCTGCGAATTGGAAACTGGAAACGATACACACTGTTACAAGCTTTGATTTGGGTAAGTAAACCTTCCGGATGGGAGGTGAATTGTGCGGCACTGTCAAAATTTTTACAAACATCTGTAAAAAAATTGGTCTCGTTTGCTGTATTAGCCATTATTTGTTTTTTATGAATTTGAAATAAGTTCTTATTCTTTGGTGCAAAATTGCATTAAAAAAAGTGATTAATGCAAATAAAAAACGACTTAGTGTATGCACAACACCACAGCTAAGATGCAGCAAAAACTGGCATTAAACAGTTTAAAATTAGTTTTTACCAGTAGATTTTTTTTCAATTTTTTTTAATCTGCGATCCAGCGAAAACAGATAAAACAACAATCCTGCCAGGATAATCACGATACAGAGCACGACAACGTATATTTTTCCATTGCTGCGCAGCACATCAGCCATCTCTACACTATCTGTCTGAGCAAACAGCTGCACAGAACTGAACAAAAGGGCTAAAGCCACTATAAACTTCTTCATGTTATGAATTTTGTTGGTTTTCTATGGAACGGATTCTAAAACGGATCGTATAAATCCAGTAACCGATGATAGACCAGCCGATAAAGGCGGGATACAACACCATGCGCATTCTTTCATCCAGATCATACTTGTTAAATCCCGGATTTCCACCATTGCCAGGATGCAAAGAATCTGATAACCTTGGTAAAACCAGGATCAATACAATCATCATTGGAAAGGCGAAAATATTATAAATGGCCGAGATCTTAGCCCTTTTTTGCTCCTCGTCAATCGCATTGCGTAAAATCAGATAGGCAAAATACAAAAGAATGGCCACAGCAGTAAAATTCTGTTTAACATCAAAACTCCAGTACTGGCCCCAGGTATATTTGGCCCAAAGAGAGCCCGTCACCAGTCCAAGTAAACTAAAGACTACACCAACATTAACACTCTCTACAGCCCGCAAATCGTCTGCCTGGTCACCGGTCAGCAGATGTTTAATGCTGTAAAAAACGGATATAGAAAAAAGTGTCAGCATGGCAAACCACATGGGCACATGAAAATAGAGGTTCCTGATGGTCTCATTTAAAATGGGCAGATGGGGTACACCCAACAGCAAACCAGCCACTGTTGTATATATAACAATTACAGATCCTAAAATCTTCCACCAGCTCTTGTACATAAATCCGTTCATATTTAATCGCGCCAAAGGTAAGGAAATAACAATAAAGATGCACAAATGGCCATTACATTAATCATCAGCAAAATACCGATCTCATCCAGGCTCACGCTTCTGTCCAGCCCGTCAATGGCATTCTTTGCCAGTCGGATCAGGACAATAAGTACAGGGATGATGACAGGAAAGCTTAGGATAGCCATGAGCATTCCACCATTACCAGCCTTACTAGCGATAGCCGAAACCATGGTAAAAATAGTAGAAAAGCTTAAACTTCCCAGTACAACAGCCACATAGAACATCAAAAAGTCGACTGGTACGTAACTAAAAACGGTCGTATACACGGCCAATGCTATCGTGGTCAATACCAACATCAGCAGGATATTATAAATCGTTTTGGCCAGGATAATAGCTATAGGGCTAGCCACTATATAACTATACAACTGCTGGCCTTTGGTTTCCTGTAAAAATCCTTTGGAAACACCGTTAATAGAAGAAAAAAGGATAATGATCCAAAATAAGGCATTCCAGGTGATTTTATTGTCAATGGTGATAAAAGACAGAAAGCATACAAATACCGAAGAGACCACATACAATAAAACACCATTTATGGCGTATTTTGATCGCCACTCCAACAGTATTTCTTTTTTAATAAGGTATTTTACCTGGTTTAATAAATGCATCTTGGGGCAAAGATAATTTTTAATCACTTATTTTTAATTGATTAGCACGGTTTGTAATTTAAATATCAATAATATTGTATTGCCATGATAAAATATGGCGGGGCACAAAAACATGAAGCAATGAACCCTTATTTAGATATTGCACTGCGGAGCCTGGCAGTATATGCCTTTATGCTGGTGGCCATCCGTCTGACTGGAAAAAAAGAGCTTTCGCAATTAAACACTACAGATGTTGTACTGATCCTTTTGATTAGTAATGCGGTTCAAAATGCAATGGTTGGGTCGGATTCGAGTTTGCTGGGTGGTCTTTGTGCTGCTGCTGTACTCTTCCTGCTCAACTATATCTTAAAGAAATTCATGTTTAAAAATAAACGTCTTCGTGACTTGGTCCTGCAAAAACCAGAGATCCTGATCCACGATGGAAAATTAGACTTTGACAAATTGAGTGCACTGGACATCACCAACGAAGAATTACAGGAAGCCTGCCGGGAACATGGTGTAGACCGTTACAGAGATGTTAAACTGGCTATTCTGGAGGCCGATGGCAATATTAGCATCATCAGTGGAGAAGGTTCACTAAAACATACACAGTATAAAAGAAAGAAAAAGAGAAAAGCCCTGGGTGGCTTAAATTAGAAACAGGCGCTAGATAACTGGCGCCTGTTCTGTATTAAATATTTTTGGTTTCCTGACACTGATCAGGCATAAGGTACCCGCAAAAATAACAAGCCAGCCCCATTTGTATTTGACCATACCGGCCGCAAAGTTGATGATCTTCTTGAAATGCACAAAGCTGAAATAATCGTGAGACTTAAAATAGACTCCCACCAGTGTAATGAGCACCAGTGCGATCCCAGCCCATCCGGCAAAACGGAGCAACCCTGCCTTCTGGAGCAAAGCACCAATCAGGGCTATGGTAACCAGGCAATAGAATACTGTAGCAAGCGTCTGATCAATATCAAAATAGTTCCAGTTGCCCATAATGGGCACCCTAATTAGCGGACATAAACCACCGGCAGCCATAATTACTGCACCTAAAATTCCCTGGATCCTCATTTTTTATTGTTGCGTAATACCCATTTTATCTGCAAAATGTGCGCAGTAATCTCTCAGGTCTTCTACAATTAATTTCTCGCCGGTCGCTTTCAGAAAGCTATCTCCCATAGTTTGCAGCGTTTCATAAAAAAATCTTTTCATTTCATCTACCGGCATATCCTTAGTCCAGAGATCAATCCGCAAAGAGTTTTTGTAATTGTGGTCCCACAGGGCAAGCATCATAGATTTTACCGCAACCTGCTCTTTAGTTTCTGAATCGGTTGATTCCCACAACAGGTTTTCGGGCACGTTATTATCATCCAGTTCTACGGTGATTTTTATTTCAGCTTTCTTCATTTTAAAATATGATGGTTTTTATAATAAGTATCAAAACTAGGGTAAACAAGACCAGGGTACACTCTATCACCCACAACTTTTTCAGCGAGGGAATGGCCTTCCGGAAGATCAGATCTGAGACAATAGCCACCAGGCAAGCGAATAAACAAAGCAAAGCAAACAACCAGTTCACTTTCTTTTCGATGCCCGCTCCTGAACTACCTCCCGTCAGAAAAAAATAAGCAGCAACCAGACTTCCCGCAGCAAGGATATTCAGCGGCGTAAGCCTGATGGCAGAATGCTTTACTTTTTGAACTTCTTTTTCTTCCATGGAGGTGTCCTGTCGTTTTTCTTTCCGGCCGGTGGAAATATTTTCTTCTTTTCATGAAATGCTCCTTTAAAATCAGGATCATCCTTTCTTTTCTGAAGATCTATTTCCTTTGCGATGGCTTGTCTTTCTTCATATGGTGTTTCTTCCACAAAAACTTCAGGCGGCAAAGCTACAACAGGAATCTGTTGTCTGATTAATTTTTCTATCTTCCGGATGTAATATTTTTCAGCTTCTGTACAAAAAGTAAGTGCCTCTCCAGTTGAGAAGGCTCTTCCTGTACGTCCGATCCGGTGTACATAATCTTCAATGATGATGGGCACATCAAAATTAATCACGTGACTTACCTCACTGACATCAATTCCACGGGAAGCCACATCGGTAGCAACAAGTACACGAATATTTCCTTCTTTGAAACTGTTAATGGAGTTGATCCGTGTATTTTGTCCTTTGTTGGCATGGATCACCCGAACCGCTTCTGGTCCGAATCTACGCTCAATAAAGCTAAAAATATTATCGGCCACTGTTTTAGTTTTGCAGAAGATGATGAGCCTTTTTACTTCCTCATCATTTTTAAGCAGGAACTGCAGCAGGTTGATTTTGGTTTTGAAATTAGGCACCTCGTACAGAGACTGGGTTACCGTAGAAGCCGGCGTTGCTTGAGCCGAAGCTTCAATAATGGTTGGGTGTTTTAGAAAATCTCCTGCAATTTTCTGCACCAGATCACTCATGGTGGCGGAGAACAGCAAGTTTTGTCTTCTGCGGGGAACGACCTCTAATATCCGGTGGATGGAACCTATAAAGCCCATATCCATCATTTTATCGGCTTCATCCAGCACTAAGAATTTCAAATATTGGGTGTTGATATGTCCGGCCAGATAAAGGTCTAAAAATCTTCCTGGTGTGGCAATGATCAAATCAGCACCTCCTTTAAGTTTCTCTATCTGAGTTTTTGGGCCAATTCCACCGTAGATGACTACAGAACGGAGGTCCGTATATTTGGAAAACAGCTGTACCTGTTCTGCAATCTGCATAGCAAGTTCCCTGGTTGGAGCAAGAATTAAAGCCCTTGCGGAGTCGCCCTGTGCATATTTTAACTGCATAAGCATAGGCAAAACATAGGCGGCAGTTTTTCCGGTCCCTGTTTCCGCAATTCCAAAGATATCCTGTCCGGAGAGTACCGGCGCAATGGCTTTTTCCTGTATTGGGGTGGCAACAGTAAACCCCGCGTCCTCCACGGCATTTAAGATCTGTCGGTTAAGATTAAATTCTTCGAATTTTTTGGGCATTTTGCAAATATACTATTATTTATAGGATGGATAAAATAGAGCAGGCAGCTGCCTGCCTTTAAAATTATTTTTTCTAAGTTTGGCAACATGAATACCATTTTGATAAAAGCAGCTTCTTTAGTCAATGAAGGCAGGATATTTGTGGCAGATGTCCTTATAAAAGACGGATTTATAGAAAAAATTGCCCCGGTCATTGACCAGCAGGCGAACCAGGTGATTAACGCAGAAGGCTTGTACCTGCTGCCAGGCATGATTGATGACCAGGTACACTTCAGAGAACCCGGTCTGACCCATAAAGCAGATATCTTTTCTGAAAGCATGGCCGCTGTAGCTGGCGGGATCACCTCGTTTATGGAAATGCCCAACACTGTTCCAAATACATTAACCCAGGAACTGTTGCAAGACAAGTACAAGATTGCCTCTGATGTATCACTGGCCAATTATTCGTTCTTTATGGGTGCATCTAATGATAACCTGGAAGAGGTTCTTAAAACAGACCCTAAAAATGTATGCGGTATTAAGGTCTTCATGGGTTCATCAACTGGCAATATGCTGGTTGACAATGCAAAAGTTTTAGAGAACCTGTTTAAAGAGGCTCCTATGCTGATTGCTACGCACTGCGAAGACGAACAGACCATACGCCGTAACATGGCCATATATAAAGAAAAATACGGGGATCAAATCACCATCGATATGCATCCCCTGATCAGGAGTGCTGAGGCCTGCTATATATCCTCTTCTATGGCTGTTGAGCTGGCTAAAAAGCACAATACCCGTTTGCACATCTTACACATCTCTACAGCCAGAGAAGTTGCGCTGTTCGACAGCAAGACAGCTTTGAAGGATAAAAGAATTACAGCCGAAGCCTGTGTACATCACCTTTGGTTTGATGACCGGGACTATGCCGAAAAAGGAAACTGGATTAAATGGAATCCGGCTGTAAAAACCGAGCAGGATAAAGATGCCATTTTAAAAGGTGTACTGGATGGCCATATTGACATTATTGCAACAGACCATGCTCCGCATACTATCGAAGAGAAAGAGCAGCCCTATTTGCAGGCCCCGTCCGGCGGCCCTTTGGTACAACATGCACTCTCTGCTTTATTAGAGATGTATCATCAGAAAAAAATAACCCTGGAACAGATTGCTGAAAAGACAGCGCACAATGTGGCCACTTGTTTCAATATTGACCGAAGGGGCTTTATCAGAGAGGGTTATTGGGCAGATCTCGTATTGGTAAACCTGAATGACCCGGTCAAAGTAACCCGTGCAAACCTTTGGTATAAGTGCGGATGGTCCCCTTTTGAAGGTCAGGTTTTCCAATCGGACATTACGCATACCTTTGTATCTGGTAACCTTGCCTACCATAAAGGAAAATTCACCACGAATGAGAAAGGACACCGCCTAACCTTTAACAGATAATGAACAAAACCTATAAACCTGCTTTAAGGCAATTTCTTATCGAACTTGTCCTGGCAGGTTTTATTTTTGCCTGGGGCCTGAGCAGTAGTTTAACTGAAACGTGGTATTCCGATGGTCTTTATCCGGTTATTTCCGTTGCCTTAAGATCGGTAAGTTTTCTCTTCCCATTTGCGTTGGGCGACTTTTTGTACCTGCTGCTGATTGGCTATATGGCCTGGAAACTTTGGTTCTTCATTAAAGCACTATACCGAAAACGGCTTGAGCACCAGCACCGCGTAATGGTTCCCTTACAGTTCTTGAACTTTTTACTGATCCTCTATATTGCTTTTAAGTTACTTTGGGGCCTAAATTATTCCAGGCCATCTGTATCTTCTACTCTGGCCATCGGCCACAAAAAATACAACGTAAAGGAACTGGTAATGCTTGGGAATTTTTTAATTGGCCGGATTAATGAATTACAGCGACAGAAAGACAGCTTACCTGCTGATCAAAAAACAGCTTACACCATTGCCGAACTTCGCCAAGGCGCCAAACAGTCCTATGATCTGATGGCGCAGCAACAAGCATTTTTCGATTATTCCCAGCCTTCGGTAAAACCCGTACTCAACAGCTGGGTAATTACTAAGATTGGAATAGAAGGTTATTACAGCCCCCTCTCCGGAGAAGCCAATGTGAATATGCGCATTCCTCCTACCGAACTGCCTTTTATTACCTGCCACGAAATTGCACACCAGATTGGTGTAGCCAGAGAAGATGAAGCCAACCTGGTGGGATATCTGGTTTCCACCAGCAGTCCCGATCCTAACTTTCGCTATTCTGGATACTATTCAATATTAAGAAATGTACTGTTCGAAATCCGTATGAAATCTCCCGATGATTATAAGATCTTATATAAAACCATTAACCCCAACGTACTTCTAAACTACAAAAAAGACCGGGAATTCTGGAGAAAATATAATGGCGAGATGGTCGATTATTTTGGAGCAGCCTTTGATAATTTTTTAAAATTAAACAATCAAAAGAAAGGGTTGAACAGTTACCAGGATATTGTACTCTGGGTATATAATTTTCATGAGAAAGAATTAAAATAAGATGGAAGGCTTTCATCACCAAAACATCAAATTAGCGGTTTAAATAAGAAAAGCATTAAAAACATTCCTAAATTTGCCAGACTATGGCAAAAATATCCATTAACCTGGCAACAGGTTCTTTACAACAAGAAGAGATCATCGTTGGAATTGATTTAGGAACAACAAACAGTTTGGTTGCTTTTATCAATCCTGAAAAACATCCGCAAGTGATCAATGACCTGGGCAAAGGTCTTCTGGTACCCTCAGTGGTTCATTTTAATGCCCAGGGCGATGCCCTTGTTGGAAATGATGCCAAAGAATTTTTAATTACAGACCCAGAAAACACCATTTTTTCTGTAAAACGCTTGCTTGGCCGTTCTTATAAGGATGTAGCCAGCCACCAGGATACCTTTTCATACAAGATCATTGATGATGATCGGGATGCATTGGTAAAGATCAAAGCCGGAAACAGGTTCTATACCCCAATCGAATTATCAGCAGAAATCCTGAAGGAACTTAAGAGCCGGGCAGAGCATGCCTTAAAAACACCGGTAAACCGGGCTGTAATTACAGTTCCGGCCTATTTTAACGATAGCCAGCGTCAGGCAACCCGTGATGCGGGCAAGTTGGCCGGTCTGGATGTTTTAAGAATTGTAAACGAACCAACTGCAGCAAGTTTAGCCTATGGACTGGGCCTGGACCCTGCTCAGCAGAAAACCATTGCCGTATATGATCTTGGCGGAGGCACATTTGATGTCTCTATTTTATCCATTCAAAATGGAATCTTCGAAGTTCTGGCAACGAATGGGAATACCTTCCTGGGCGGTGATGATTTTGACCGGGCTATTGTCCATTACTGGGTTAAAAAAAACAAACTGGACCAGCAACAACTGAAAGACGATGCAGGCCTGATGCAACAGCTCCGCTTAAAGGCAGAAGAGGCAAAAAAGGCTCTGTCTACACAGAATTTATTCAATGAAAAACTGGGTGACATCTGGTGCAGCATAGACAAAAACACATTTGAAGACTTGATTTCTTCTAAAGTTGAACAAACGCTGGACTCTTGCAGGCAAGCCCTTAAGGATGCAAAACTCAGTGCCGCTGATATTGACGAAGTAGTACTGGTGGGTGGTTCTACCAGAACTCCACTAGTTAAAAAACAAGTCAGTGCTTTTTTTAACCGCGAACCCCATGATCAGATCAATCCGGATGAAGTAGTTGCTCTTGGCGCTGCAATACAGGCTGATATTCTTGCGGGAAACCGCTCTGACATCCTTTTACTCGATGTTACCCCACTGTCTTTAGGTATAGAGACTATGGGTGGATTGATGGACGTGATCATCGCCAGAAATGCGAAAGTACCTACAAAAGCAGGCAGACAATATACCACCTCTATCGATGGTCAGGTCAATATGAAAATATCCGTTTTCCAGGGCGAACGTGACCTGGTACAAGAAAACAGAAAATTAGCCGAATTTGATTTAAAAGGAATTCCATCTATGCCTGCGGGATTACCTAAAGTGGATATTAATTTCATCTTAAATGCAGATGGTATCTTAACTGTTCAGGCCATTGAACTGCGCTCAGGAGTTAAACAAGAGATTGAAGTTATTCCTTCTTATGGTTTAACGGATGATGCTGTAGAAAAAATGCTGATTGACAGTATTACTTATGCAAAGAGTGATGTAGAGCAGCGTATGCTAATTGAAGCCAAAGGCGAAGGGGAACAACTGGTTTATACCGCAGAACGTTTTGTAGAAAAGAACGGACAGGTTCTGACTGAAGAAGAAAGAATAGATACTTTGACCCATATTGAAGCCTTGAAATCTGCGTTACAGACTGGTGTTAAAGATGAGATCCTTAAAAAAGCAGATGAGCTTAACGAATTTACCAGGCCATTTGCCGAGCGCTTAATGGACCTCGCTGTAGCACAGGCAATGAAGGGTAAATCTATTTAAGACATAGCAAATATCCCATTCCCGATCGTTAGTTTTACGTAAATGAAGCAAGTCTTTATTTATGTAATCCTGGCAGGAGTACTCCTGATTTCCGGATCCTGGGGATTTTATGCCCATAGGCAAATCAACCGTCTGGCCGTATTTACCCTGCCTAAGGGCATCAGCCGGTTTTACAAATCCAATATTAGTTATTTGTCAGATCACGCGGTTGATCCGGATAAAAGAAGATATGCAGACACGGCAGAAGCTCCAAGACATTATCTCGATGTGGAGGCTTATGACAACTGTATAGACAGTATTCCAAGAAAATGGGACTTTGCTTTAAAAAAATATGGCAGGAAAATGCTCCAGGAAAATGGGATACTCCCCTGGCATATCCACCAAAGCTATCTGAAACTGGTCAGTGCCTTCAAACAAAAGGATTCTGTTAAAATATTGGCCTGTTCTGCACAATTGGGGCATTACATTGCCGATGCGCATGTACCACTGCATACCACCAGCAACCACAATGGGCAGCTCACAAACCAGGTGGGCATCCATGCTTTCTGGGAAAGCAGATTACCGGAGCTCTATGCTGATGGTTATAATTACCGTGTTGGTAAGGCCATTTACATTGCCCAACCATTGCAGCAGGCTTGGAATATGGTAAGCCATACGCACACCTTAGTAGATTCAGTTTTGAAACTGGAAGCCAGGTTAAGTTTGAGTTTTCCCCGCTATAGAAAATACAGTTTTTCCAAAAGAAAAGGCGTGCTAACCAGGCAATACTCCGAAGATTATTCCAAAGCCTATCATCAGGCCATGAACCACATGGTAGAACGTCAGATGCGCTTGGCTGTCCTGTTCATTGGCTCCTTCTGGTATTCTGCATGGATTGATGCAGGCCAGCCAGACCTGGAGCAACTCAAAAGAATTGACCCTAGGTCAGAAGAAAGACAAAAAGAAGCCTTAGAAAACTTAAAATATGAAAAGGGATCAATTATCGGACGTGAATACTAGACCGTTTTATTTTCCTTCTTTTTCAATTTTGATTTAACAGCAGCCAGTATTGCGGGAAGGAATGTAACCACAGCAATCACAATGATCACGATATCGAAATTCTTTTTCACAACAGGAATCTGGCCAATGAAATAACCTGCCAGCAATAAACTCGCAATCCAGGCCACACCTCCAATAACATTGTAAAAAGTGAACCTGCCAAATGGCATTTTGGCAACTCCGGCAACAAATGGGGCTATTGTTCTGAAAATAGGCAGGAAACGACTAAAAATGATCGCCTTACCGCCATGCTTTTCAAAAAACTCATGCGATTGGTGATAATATTCGAGTTTCAGTATTTTGTTTTTTTCGCTAAACACCCTTATTCCCAGAATACTACCCAGTTTATAGTTTAAACTGTTACCAAGAATAGCAGCAGCAATAAGGATCAGCAACATTACCCAAATATTTAATCCTGTATTTTCTCCGGCAATTAAAGTACCCATAGCAAACAACAGGGAGTCTCCAGGTAGAAATGGAGTAACAACAAATCCTGTCTCTGCAAAAATGATCAGAAAAAGGATAAGATAAGTCCAGGTTTGGTAATCCCTGATGATCTCCTCCAGGTGTTTATCAATATGGAGAATAAAGTCTAATAATTGTGAGAAAAGTTCCAAGGCAGTATAATTAAATCCAAAAATAGGAATATCAGGGTATTTACCATAAGCATTATATAAAAAATGGCTTATTTAATACAAGCCATTTTTTATATAACTGAAATAAATATATTAGTTATAGCTGTTCAGCATGACCGGCATCACCAGCATCAGAACATCTTCATTTT
The DNA here is from genome assembly GCF_003061025.1 of Pedobacter sp. HMWF019. GTDB lineage: Bacteria > Bacteroidota > Bacteroidia > Sphingobacteriales > Sphingobacteriaceae > Pedobacter. The sequence continues at coordinate 18,475 of NZ_QAIL01000445.1, forward strand.
CATCATTGGTTTGCGGGATCAACAGTCCTGCACGGTTTGGTGTAGAAAGTTCCAAAGTTACTTCCTCACCAGAAAGATTGCTCAGCATCTCAATTAAGAATTTTGCATTGAAACCAATTTCAAGGTCTTCTCCTTCGTACTGGCAGCTTAAACGTTCATGCGCTTCATTTGCAAAATCAAGATCTTCTGAAGATATGTTCAATTCGCTTCCACTGATCTTCAAACGAACCTGATGTGTGGTTTTATTAGCAAAAATAACCACCCTTCTTAGGGTATTCAAGAACAAAGCACGATCGATGACCAGTTTATTTGGATTGTTGGCAGGAATAACGGCTTCGTAATCCGGATAACGCTCATCAATCAGACGGCAAACCAGGTTAATGTTCTCAAATTTAAAAAACGCACTGGTTGCATTGTAATCAACAGATACGTTAATATCTCCGTTTGGCAATGCAGCTTTTAACAAGGTCAGGGCTTTTTTAGGCAAAATGAAGGAAGTAGTTTTATCCGCTTTGCTATCCATTCTTCTGTATCTAACCAATTTATGGGCATCAGTTGCTACAAAAGTGATGTGCTGATCAGACAACTGACAAAACACACCAGTCATTGCCGGACGCAACTCATCGTTACTTACCGCAAAAATGGTTTTGGTAATAGCCTCAGTTAATACAGATGCCGGCAAATTTACAGAAGAAGCATTCTCTACAATCGGAATTTTAGGGAAATCATCTCCGTTTTCTCCGCTTAATTTATATTTACCATCACCTGCACTGATCTCAATAGAGAAAGAATTATCATCAATATTAAAAGAAATAGGCTGATCTGGAAGGGTTTTCAAAGTATCCAGTAAAATTCTGGCCGGCACTGCTACTTTACCGCCTTCTTTTGACTCTACCGGTAAGGAGGTCGTCATACTGGTTTGCAGATCCGTAGCTGAAATGGTTAAGTTGCCTTCTTTAATTTCAAAAAGGAAGTTCTCCAATATAGGCAAAACAGTACTGCTGCTGGACGCACCATTAACCG
>NZ_QAIL01000446.1 GCF_003061025.1 Pedobacter sp. HMWF019
CTGATTAACAGTCAGATGCTCTAACCAGCTGAGCTACTCGGGATGCTGGCTTAATCCCAAAACGCCTTTTTTGAACTATTAAAGAACATAAAGCCTTGTTCGTTTTGGGAATGCAATATTAGGGGTTTTAATTTATTTATGCAATATTTGCAGTGAAAAAAATTAAAAAAAAATAAAGATTTCATATATGAGCCTGATAATCATAGGAACTGTAGCATTCGATGCCATTGAGACCCCCTTTGGAAAAACAGACAAAATAGTAGGCGGAGCCGCAACTTATGCCGGACTGGCCGCTTCTTACTTTTATAATAAAGTGAAAATAGTTGCTGTAGTTGGAGACGACTTCCATAAAGAAGATATCGAAAACTTCAACAAACACGGAATCGATACAGAAGGCTTGCAGATTAAAGAAGGTGGCAAGTCATTCTTCTGGTCTGGAAGATACCACAATGACATGAACAGCAGAGACACGCTGGTTACAGAACTTAATGTACTTGCCGACTTTGATCCTGTAATTCCAGAAAGCTACCAGGATTGCGAATATCTGATGTTAGGCAATTTAACACCTCAGGTACAACAAACGGTAATTAAACGTCTAAAAAACAGGCCTAAGCTTATTGTAATGGACACCATGAACTTCTGGATGGACATTGCAATGGATGACCTGCTCGAAACGATTAAACTGGTCGATGTACTTACCATAAATGATGCAGAAGCCCGTCAGTTATCTGGAGAATATTCATTGGTTAAAGCAGCCAGAAAAATCTTAACCATGGGACCAAAATACCTGATCATTAAAAAGGGAGAGCATGGCGCCTTACTGTTCCATGAAGACCAGATCTTTTCTGCCCCTGCTCTTCCACTTGCCGAAGTTTTTGATCCAACAGGAGCTGGAGATACCTTTGCTGGCGGCTTTATTGGCTATATGGCAAAAGTAGGTACAGTTAACTTCAATAACATGAAGAATGCAATCATTTACGGCTCAGCGCTGGCTTCCTTCTGTGTAGAAAAGTTCGGAACAGAAAGAATCCTAAATCTGAAGGAAGAAGAAATCGCAGCAAGAATCAGAGAATTTGTGGATTTAAGTTCTTTTACCATTTAACTCTTCCTGAAGAATTAATATCTAATGTCTGGAAATACCGTTACAGGTTTTTCTAGACATTTAAACGACCAACTGGAGTAAATTTTTCAAAAACTGCTTCCGTATGTGGGGCATCCAACAATTCTTCTGTTAAATCCTGGCCTGCCCAATGTTCGTAATGTTTGCCATTACGCCACAAACGGCTTTCGCCCACATCGTAAATCACCCCCTTAAAAGCAACCCAAATCTGAGGCTTATCTTGTCCGTTCCGTAAAGCCAGTTGCTGTTTAGTATAAACCGGTAACTCCATGATAGATATAAGTCGCTGCCAAAATAAATGATCTCATCTATACAAAAGTAGAGTTTTAGAATAGACAATCAGGCCCGGAATAAAAATTAAACAAAAAAAGGTGTCACCTAATGTGGGACACCTTTCTCGGGTTTCAACGCCAGTATTAAACAATATCAGCGCCTAAAATATCTTTAGAGTATGTTTTTAAATATTTTTTAAGAATTTGCCTTGCCACGTGTATCCTTGTTTTGACCGTTCCGATAGGAATTTCCAGCATATCAGCAATCTCATGGTATTTATATCCTTCAAAATATTTAATGAAGGGCACATAATATTCAGGTTGCAGGGT
>NZ_QAIL01000447.1 GCF_003061025.1 Pedobacter sp. HMWF019
ATTATTATTCAGACTCCTGCTTTAATGGCGGTGTCTGGAAAGAATATGCCAAAGGAGTATATGCAGTGCGGGCAGATAGTCTGTTTTTGGAAGGGACCTTTACTAAGGCCAATTATAAGCAAAAAGTTTCCGGTTGCTATCAGACAGGAAGATTTTCCAAGAGTTTTCTGATTAAATCTGCAAAACCGGAAAGCGTACAGCTGGAGAGCATCAGTGATCAGAGAGACCTGAATCTGAATCTTAAAGAACGCATTATTTGTGAGCAAAAAGAATTATAAGAAATGAAGAGATATTCGATTAAAAGTAAAATAAAAGCGGGTTTGATGATTGCCGCAATGGCGTATTTTCCGGTAAAAGCTTCTGCCTGGGGAATGACGGGCCATCGTGTAGTGGGCCAGGTCGCAGATTATTACCTGACAGCTAAGGCGCGGAAAGGCGTGCAAAAAGTACTGGGATCTGAGTCCATGGCTATGGCAGCCAACTGGCCTGATTTTATAAAATCTGACACGACTTTCAACTACCTGAGTGCATGGCACTACGTGAACTTGCCAGGTGGTCTGGATCAGCAGGGTGTCTATCAGTTTCTGAACACGGAAAAAGGGCCTAATGTGTTTAATAAGATTCCGGAAATGGTATCCATTTTAAAAAATCCGCAGAGCAATGCAGATCAGAAAAGAATGGCGATGAGAATTCTGATCCACCTGGTTGGCGACCTTCATCAGCCTATGCATACCGCAAGAAAAGAAGACCTTGGTGGTAATAAAATTAGTGTAACCTGGTTCGGGCAGAAATCCAATCTGCATAAGGTTTGGGACGAAGGTTTGGTTGATTATCAGCAATTGAGTTATACAGAATATGCAGCTGCTATTAACCATCCAACGCAGGAGCAATTCAAAACCTGGTCTGCAACTTCTCTACAGGATTGCGTTTATGAATCTTATATGATCTGCAATAAAATTTACGATCATATAAAACCGGAGGAGAAATTGAGCTACCGTTATAATTTTGATTATGTAGATACCATTAATGAGCAATTGTTGAAAGGCGGGGTCCGTCTGGCAAAAATCATCAATGATATCTACGCGAAATCTTAAAATTCCAATGATGCAACCTTATAAATTATTTATGATCATGTTGGGCTGCAAACCTGCGGGGAGGCATACCGAACAACATGACATTTTCTTTACGGTAGGCAGGACGCTTAAGGAGACAATTCCGGGTATTCTGGATTTCTGGCCGGAGGCAAAGGAAAAGATTCATGTAGATGCCTGGAGGGAAGTGACAGAGGTGAATGGTTACCTTGTAGAAGTTATTGAAAAGAGTATAACTGAAGAGCAGCAGCAGAAATTGTTCTTTATCAATTTAGGTGGGTATAAGCAAGGAGAATTTGATGAGCCGCATTACAAAATGGTTGTTGTAGCTCCAAATCTGGCTGATGCCACACGGCAGGCAAAGGAAAGTGCTTTTTATCGGCATACCGGATTTTCTGGTGCAACCTCCCATATTGACGATAAGTATGGCGTGGATGTAGATGATATCTTTGAAATCATGGATATTTTGCCGAAAGGGATTATTGAAGCTTATAGTCTTAGGATCACAAAGGCTCCGGGTCTTCCTGCTGATGATATTCATTTGGGGTATTTTCCTCTTGGAAAGATCAAGGATTAAATAAGGTCGTAATGAAATTAAAGGCACAGCTGTTGATTGCTGTGCCTTTTTTGTTTAAACCCCGAATTCTTTATCCAGGTATTCTGTTACCTTATGTATGGCATTATCAATCGTGTCGCTCAGAATCGTAATAAACGATCCGGATTTGGCTGTAGCGATAATGTATCTGAGACAATCTTCTCCATCGTTGTTGATCGTTACTTCCATGTCTGGTTTAATCTCCTGTATGCCGGACAGTAGTAAGTCGATCAGTTCCTGTTGATTTCTACCTCTCAGGTATTTTTCCTGGCAAATGATAATTTTGTCGAACATTTGAGCCGCGATTCTTGCGGTTTCTTTAATGTCCTCATCTCTGCGGTCTCCGGTTCCTGAAATAACACCTACATGTTCCGTTGCCTCAATCGTTTTTAGGTAATCTTTGATGCCATTAAAACCATCCGGATTGTGGGCAAAATCAACCAGGATCTGGAACTCTTTGAATTTAAAGATGTTCATGCGGCCTGGCGTTTGAGCAGCAGAAGGTATAAATGTTTCCAGAGACATTCGGATGTCTTCTATTTTATAACCGCAAAGAAAAGCAGCCAGTGTAGCGGCCAGAACATTCTGGATCATGAAATCAACACTCCCTCCAAAGGTGATGGGAACGTGTGTTACCTTATCTACACGTATTTTCCAGTCCCCTTTTTTAATGGTGATATAGCCGTTTTCATAAATTGCAGCTGTTCCGCCTTTTTTGCAATGCTCAACGATGGCCGGATTTTTTTCGTCCATACTGAAGTAAGCGATTTTACAGTCTGCATCGTTGGCGATTTTGATACAATATTTATTGTCTGCATTTAATACCGCCCAGCCATCTCTTTTCACGGCACCAATCACCACGGCTTTTACACGGGTTAGATCATCCAGGTTATGGATATCAGAAATTCCTAAATGATCCTCCTGGATATTGGTAACCACGCCAATGTCGCACTTATTAAAACCCAGTCCTGCACGGAGTATACCTCCTCTCGCTGTTTCCAGTACGGCAAATTCTACAGTAGGGTCGCGGAGAATAAATTCAGAACTTATAGGTCCGGTGGTATCTCCTTTCATCAGCATGGTGTTTTGGACATAGATCCCGTCGGATGTCGTATAACCTACCCTGGTACCATTGCTTTTGACCATGTGGGCAATTAGCCTGGTTGTGGTGGTTTTTCCATTCGTACCTGTTACGGCAATAATTGGGATTCTTGCGGATTTCCCAGGCGGGTAGAGCATGTCGATAACCGGGGCAGCAACATTTCTTGGAAGACCCTCGCTTGGAGCAAGGTGCATTCTGAAACCAGGTGCAGCATTTACTTCCAGGATCACACCTCCGTTTTCTGTTAAGGGTTGTGTGAGGTTCTGAGCCATCACATCAATGCCGCAAATGTCTAATCCAATAATTCTTGATATGCGTTCACTGATAAATATATTCTGTGGGTGTACCAGGTCGGTAACGTCTATGGATGTACCGCCGGTACTTAAGTTCGCTGTAGATTTAAGATAGACGATTTCTCCATTTGGAACGATGGTGTCGAGTGTGTATTCTTTTTTTGCGAGCAGATCGAGGGTGTCCCGGTCTACTATAATTTCGGTCAGCACATTTTCATGACCATAACCTCTTCTTGGATCTTCATTTTCCTTATCGATCAATTGCTGTACGGTCAATTGTCCATTGCCGGTTACATGGGCCGGGACACGCAGGGCGGCAGCGACCATTTGGTGATCAATGACCAGAATCCTGAAATCATAACCCGTAATAAAACGCTCAATGATGATCTTGCGGGAGTAGTTCTTGGCATATTCGAAAGCCTCCTTTGCGGCAGCTTCCGTTTTTACATTGATGGTTGCACCCTTACCGTGATTGCCGTCCAGGGGTTTGAAAACAAGGGGGAAGCCTACTTTCTTAATGGCGTCCTCCAAGTCCTCCGGATCAGAAATGGTTACCCCTTTTGCAACTGGAATTGCAGAATCCTGTAGAAGTCTTTTGGTTTCATCCTTATTACAGGCGATATCAACAGCAATGCTATTGGTTTTCTCTGTCATGGTTGCTCTGAAGCGGACCTGGTTCTTTCCATAACCCAGTTGTACAAGAGAGCTTTTATTCAATCTGATCCAGGGAATGTCTCTGGAAATTGCTTCATCAACAATAGATCCTGTACTGGGCCCTAGTCTTTCCAGTTCTCTAAGCTCCCTTAATTTTTGGATATGGGCTTCCAGATCGCATTCATGGTTGTTGATGAGTGCTTCGGCAATCTGTACAGATGCTTCTGCAGCATAAATACCTGCTTTTTCTTCCAGGTAGCTAAAAACTACATTATAAATGCCTTCTGTCTTCGTTTGTCTTGTTCTGCCATAACCTGTATCCATTCCAGCCAGTGTTTGGATTTCCAACGCGATATGTTCTATCACGTGTCCCATCCAGGTTCCTTCTTTAACACGCTCGAAAAATCCTCCCTCATGTCCTTTAGAGCAGCGATGGCTGAATAGGCTGGGGATGAATTTTACAATACGTTCCTCGAATCCTTCAATAAGATTGGTTGGCCTTTGTTCCAGATCTTCCAGGTCAAGGCGCATTTGAATGAGTTTCTTTCTGTTAACTGACCAGATATTTGGTCCTCTCAGCACTTGAATGCCTAGTATTTTCATTTATTTGTAGTTTTTTGTTTAACGGTGATGAAGTGATCGGGAGCAATTGAGTTTTGTTTTTTGAGTGTTTGCTCCTGATGGTTTCATATACTCTATTTATAATTTTCAGTTTAATGGTGATGAAGCGATCAGGAGCAATTGATTCTTGTATTTGAATGTATTGCTGATGACGGTTTCATCATTTCGTAAGTTTTATTTTTTCTATTCAGTAGACTTGATTAAAAGATTTATCTATTCTACATTCTTTTGTGTTGTGGGATGGATAAGGCTTTAAAAGGAGTAGCCTTTATCGTCTATAAAATTAATAAAATATTCGAATTTCTTTTAGTGGTTGAAAAGGAAATAAACCTAGCTTTTTGATAAAAAAAACTTAATTATTTCCCGAATGGGTATATATTTGGAACAATAGGGACTTAAAAGGAAAAAATGGCTCCAAAAGGGAAATTAATAATTATTGGTGGCGCAATAAATACGGGCAGTTTTACAGAAACAGAATTCGGCCTGCCTCAGAATATGAATTTTTTTGAGAGAGGGATATTAAAGCGGATTACGACAGAGTCTTTAAAAAACACAGAATCGAGATTTGAAATCATAACTACGGCTTCTTTGATCCCCGAAAAAGTTGGAGAAGAATATATAAAAGCCTTTGTTCAACTGGATGTTCACAATGTTGGGGTCTTAAATATCAGCAACCGGGAACAGGCCAATGATGCAGGAAACTGCGCGCGCGTTAAGGCTGCGGATGTGGTTATCTTCACAGGGGGTGATCAGTTGCGTTTGTCTTCCATCTTTGGAGGAACAAGCTTTCATGATATTCTGTTGGATAAATACCAGAACGAAGCAGTAGTCATTGCCGGAACATCTGCCGGAGCGGCTGCAAGCTCAAAGAATATGATTTATCAGGGCAGTAGTAAAGATGCTCTTTTAAAAGGGGAAGTAAAGATCACAGGGGGGCTCGGTTTTATTGATGGGGTAATTGTTGATACACATTTTGTACAGAGGGGAAGAATTGGCAGGCTGTTATATGCTGCTGCAAGTAACCCGGGTATCCTCGGCATTGGGCTCGGAGAGGATACAGGGCTTTACATTTCTGAAGGACATACAATGGAAGCTATTGGTTCTGGTATGGTGATCCTGGTTGATGGAAGACATATGACAGACACCAATCTGACAGATGTAGAAATGGGACAACCGGTATCTATTAATAATATGGTGGTACATGTGATGTGTGATGGTGATGTTTATGACCTCACAACGCATTCGCTGACCATCCATCATCCTAAAACCGTTGCAGCTCAGTAATGAAGATTATCATACATGGCGGATTTTTTAGTGAATCCGCTACAAATCAGGAGACAAAAAAAGCAAAGCAGGAGGCCTTGTCTTCTATTGTGACAAGGTCCTATACATTTTTACAGGAACATACGGCGCTGGAAACAGTGGTTTTTGCGGTGAGTCTGTTAGAAAGTGACCCTCTTTTTAACGCGGGTCTCGGATCTCAGATCCAAAGTGATGGCAAAGTCAGATTGAGTGCTTCTATTATGGATGGAAAGACACAACGTTTTAGTGGTGTGATCAATATAGAAGACGTAGAACATCCGGTGCAAGTCTCTTCAAAATTGTTGAATGAGGATGACCGGGTATTGAGTGGTGAAGGCGCTCTTGATTTTGCAAGGGAAAATGGATTCGAGTATTTTGATCCCGTTACAGCGCAACGCAGAGCCGAATATGAAGCAAAGCGGGGTGGTCGGGGTGGAAAAGGAACGGTTGGCTGTGTGGCATTGGATCGATATGGAAATCTCGCAGCAGCAACTTCCACTGGCGGTAAAGGTTTCGAAATTCCATGCCGGGTCAGTGATTCTGCAACAGTCGCGGGTAATTTTGCCAATCAACATGCCGGAATCTCTTGTACAGGCGTTGGTGAAGATATTGTAAGTGCCTCGCTGGCCTCTAAAATTGTAACCCGGGTAACCGATGGATTCTCTTTAGAATCTGCTGCAAAGAAGTCTTTTCTGGAATTAAAAGAGTTTGATGGTTTTGCAGGGATCATTGGTATTACTTCCGCGGGCGAAATTTACCATCAGGATTCTCATTCTTATATGGTTTGGGCGTCATTTGATGTTAATTTACAGGTGTTTAACTAAAAAATGATATCTTTGCAAAATGTATAGATATGTCCTGTCCTTATTCTTTTTGCTTACAGCTTCCGGTGCGATAGCCCAAACCAGTACGCTGCTGGCACCAGATCAGGTTCCAGGCGGAGGTGCAATTAACATTGCAGTATCCAAATCTGATGAAGAAGACGGAGATAATTATTTTGCTGAGGCGGAGAAAAATGAAAAAAAAGGGGAGTTCAATGAAGCCCTGACTTTATTTGGTAAAGCCGCATTTGAATACAACAATGCCAGGGAGTTTGTTGCTTATGGATCAGCTTTGCTGAGACTGAGTAATATTCACCTCATCATGGAACATTATACGGAGGCGGAACAGGTTGTTCTGAATGTTGCATTAAAAAATTACAGTAGGATTGGAAATAGAAAGGGGCAGATGGATTCTTATAATCAGTTGGGTAAAATCTACTTCGCTGCGAATAAACTGACACAATCTTTGTGGTTCTACACCCAGCAGGGGATGTTGGCCAGGCAGATGAATAATAACCCTTCTTATATCGATTCGATGCTTGGAATTGCCCTTGTAAAGGTTAAAAAGAAGGAGTATAAGCTGGCCTCGAAGGACGTCATCAAGGCAGAATTATTTGCGCGTTCGGTAAAGGTTAACCAGTTTAATGCACAAATTAAAAGCACTAAGAGTTTAATCTCCGAAAAGGTTAATTCAAAGGAAATAAGGAGAATTAAATAACTTTTTTTAAGTTTACAAAAAAGAGACAGTATTATTACTGTCTCTTTTTTGTTTATTTCAGAAATTGGTATCATAT
>NZ_QAIL01000448.1 GCF_003061025.1 Pedobacter sp. HMWF019
TGGTTAGGGTGTGTATTAAAATAAATCATCTTCGATATGAAAAACTGGAATAAATCACTGCTCAGTTTAATAATCGCCGCCCTGGCGATGCTGAGTACAGCATCCGCCCAAAACAGAGGACAACAACGTCAAAGTAATGGTCCAGGCAGCAGGCCGGACAACAGACCTGCTCACCAAACTGTTTTACGTGAAGCCAACGTCCACTACAAGAATATGCCAAAATGGAATGCAGCAGCTCCATCAAAACCTGTGGCTCCAATTCGGCTACAAGCAGGTAAAAATCCCTACTATTTCAGTAAAGGTGTCTACTATACACGTAAAAACAATTCTTATGTTGTATCCAGGCCTCCAAGAGGTATGCGCCTTAAAGTCCTCCCGGTTGGCTATAGAACAATTCCTTTTGGAGGGCTGAGTTATTATTATTATTTCGGTACTTTCTATAATCTGGATCCTGCATCAAACCAATATGTCGTTATTGATCCACCAGTTGGCGCTATTGTAGATGCGCTGCCTGATGGCTATGAAATACAGGTAGTTAACGGCATTGAGTATTATTATTTTGACGGAACGTATTATGCTGAAGTGGACGCTCCGGAATTTCCAAATGGCATTGGCTACCAGGTTGTTAATTTCTAAAGAGTTAGGGCCCGAAAATCTGCGGGCCCTTTAAAAATTTGCTATACAGGTATCTATAAAAATCTAATTACCGATTTAGGAAATTTGCATAAAAATCTGGAATCTTACTTTTACGTATAGCTGTAATGGTTTTCTCTTTCTGATATTGAAGTCTAATAATCTCCGCACCGATCTCTTCCTCATCAATAGTCAGCATACAATAACTAGCCAAACCTCCAGTTTCTTTTGATCTGCCAACCGAACCACAGTTTACCAGTACCAAATTTGGCGAAGCATTTTCATCAGCAAGAATTTTCCGAATGTAAGGCAAATGCGTATGTCCCATTACCAGAACGTTCGCTTGTTCAATCTGTAGCATCTGCTTTAAGTCCGCGGTATCGTGATCGTCATAGATATATTCTTCATTATCCCTTACACTACCATGAACGAGCAAAAGATTTGGTTCATGTGTTTTTCCAAAGTTCAATTTTATCTGACGGGGTAAGCTGGCCAAATAATCTTTATTTGTCTGGGTCAGTATTTTCTTGGTATGATCAATTGCCAGAGTTCTTGCTGCTGTTTCTTCTTCACTATGTTTAGCCAGGGGCAGGATATCCAAATCAAAAGCAACTCTTTCATCGTGATTCCCCATCAGACAAGGGATTTTGTGTTTTCTGATCAGATCGATCACTTCATTACTCCAAGGGGCAAAATCAACCAGATCCCCCAAACAATAGATCTGATCTGCACCTTTCCTTTCTATATCCTCAAGTACCGCTTCTAGAGCGGGCAGATTTCCATGTACATCGCTGAAAATGGCTATTTTAATCATTTCACAGTCCTCCTTCGGGTTACAGTTTCGGATACAATTACTATGAGCAAGGCAATCCCACTCCAAATCAGCATTTGATAGGTTGAAAGATTCCAACCTCCTAATTTCCAGGACAGCAAACCGCAATAGGTACCGACAGCTCCTCCAATAAAATACATGGTTACATAAATGGTATTCAAGCGACTATGCGCATGTTCATGCAAGCTGTAGATACGGGCAAAATTGGTGATCTGTGTAGCTTGAACACCAATATCCAAAAAGAAAATACTAATCATTAAGGCAATCACCGAAAAAGGAAAAACTTTAATGAGCAATATACTCCCAATCATTAAAGAAACAGAAATCCACAAAGACCTGAAGGTATTTCCTTTATCGGCAAGCTTTCCAAAATATGGAGCAACAAGTGCGCCCCCAATGGCAATCAGGCCAAATAATCCTATTGTACCAGTTTGATAATTCAAAGGAACTGTACTCAGATGAAAGGTTAACGTTGTCCAAAAGGAACAAAATACACCGAAGGTAAAAGATCCCAGCAGGCAGGCTTGTCTTAATACCCTGTGTTCTCTTATCAGAGATAAAGTTGATTTTAAAAGATCAAAGTAATTTCCTTTGAATTTGGGTGGTACATTAGGTAAATAGAGTTTGATCAATATGGTGATCACTAAAACCATACCTGCCGATATGCCGTAGACATACCTCCAGCCAAGCCATTCCGCAATTAAACCGCTAATAACTCTGGCTCCCAGGATACCAACGAGTATCCCGCTAAAAACCTTTCCAACTGTTTTACCCCTGTTCACCGGATCAAGCGTTGCGGCCATGGGCAAAATGATCTGTGCGGGGACAGAACATATACCTATGAGTAAGCTCAGTATATAGACCTCCAGCAGTGTCTTTGCCAAGGCAAATCCAATTAAAATCAAAGTCAGCAGACCCGCCATGAGGACGATCAGATTTTTCCGGTTGACTTTATCACCTAAGGGCAATACAAAGAACATCCCTAGTCCATAACCGATCTGTGAAAGCATCGCTACCTTACCGATCTCCATTTCACTTGCCCCAACAGAAGCCCCTATTTCTTTCAGAATAGGCTGGTTATAATAAATATTAGCAACGATAATACCTGCAGCAATAGCCATAAGCGGAATAATTGCAGGATGTAATTTTACTTTTGATGCTGTAGGCATAGGAATTTAAAAATTTTGATGCAAACCTAGGCCTTCAACCAGCACATAAATTGTACATTTAAACAATAAATTTGTAAATAACACCAATTGGAAAGATTTATACAGCACGATGCACTTTATATCAGGCATTTTACCACAACTCAATGGCCTTTTCCTGTGCACAATCACAATCATTTCGAACTGGCCTTTATTCATTCCGGCAATGGTTTTCATTATCTGAATGAAGTACCTCAGTGGTATCAGGGACCTTGTTTATTCCTGCTCTCTCCTGAAGACTATCACATTTTCGAGATCCAGGACAGAACAGAATTTAGTATATTAAAATTTACAAATATCTATTTAGATGGTCCCTTTGCTGATCAGGGATTACAAGAATGGAGCAAATTAATGGAACAGTTACTGGCAATGAGTTCTACCCTACAGTCTTGTTTGGTCAATTCTGCAGAAGAGCTTTTTAAAATAGAACAATTGATCCGTTTAATTATCCGGGAATGGGAAACCAGCCAGAATTCTGGAAACGAAACCATCTTTTATCTTGTCCGGGCAGTATTTTCACTCATCAAAAAAACAGCAGTAAAGAAATTATCTCCAAAGATTTCCAGTCAGGAGAACACAGTAATGTCTATTGTAAACTATATCCATAAGCAGATCCGTAATCCCCGTAGCTTACAGCTTAAGGAGCTTGCAGAGGTGTTTAATTTTTCACCTAATTATCTAACTGGATTGTTTAAAAAACAAATGGGGGTACCGATTAAAACTTATATTGACAATTACAAACTGAAATTGATAGAGAATAAACTTAAATACACGGAATACCCACTAAAGGAGATCAGTATTGAATTTGGGTTTAATGATCTGAGTCATTTTAATAAGTTTTTCAAAAAAAATTACGGAACCAATCCAAAAGAAGCGAGATAGACAATCGTAATAAATTACGCAATTAATTTATTCATAATATTTCTCTGACAATTGTACCGCAATATTATCCGTACCTTTGACCATGGAAAATAAATACGTTGAAACTATACAAGTAGAGAAAAACGGAAACTATTACATCGTACACAATCTGGG
>NZ_QAIL01000048.1 GCF_003061025.1 Pedobacter sp. HMWF019
AGCGGAAAACAATAGCAGTATGTCTAAAATGCCATACCAAAATACACCATGGGGGATAGACTGAATATGTTAGTGGAGAGCCGTATACGTAGGAATGTGTACGTACGGTTCGGAGGAGAGTTCTCGAAAACCCACTATAGCAATATGGGAAGGGGCGTCGGGTGCTTATCCTACAGTGTTGTAGGGGCGTATTGGAGAACGCTTGATGTGATCAGGGGTTTGCCTAGAAGTAGTGGTAAAGCGCCTACCCAGGCGCAAAAAGATCAGCAGCTTAAATTTGGTTTAACGACCAGTTTTCTGAGCTGGATCAGCGATCTGGTGTTTACGGGTTACAAGTCGATGAGTAAAATTGCCACGCCAATGAATGTGGCGGTATCTTACAACATCCAGGCTGCGATTATGGGTGTTTCGCCCAATTTTACCTTAGATTATTCCAAGATCAGGTTCAGCAATGGGAAACTGGCTTTGCCAGATGGAATGGAGGTGGAATCGCTTCCTGCAGCCAAATTGAAGTTTTCCTGGTTGCACGCAGATCCGGATGACAAGTTGCTGGACGCGACAGATATGGCTACTATTTTGGTGTATAATCCGGTTAAAGCCAAATTTGTTAAAGTGGTGAATGTGGTGCCGAGATCTAGCGGCACCTATACATTGCAGGTGCCGGTGAGTTTCGCAGATGATGATGTGCATTGTTACATCTGTTTCAATTCTTCAAAACAGAAAGAATTGGTGTCTGTGAGTGAGCATTTGGGATTGGTAGCCGTGATCGCCTAGTTGATGCATATAGCATTGTTGATATAATAATGTGTATCTGAAAGCGCTGCTTAATTGCGGCGCTTTTTTATTTATTCCAGTATTTACTCATGATCTCTTTCATAGCTGGTCTGTTGGCATCGTTATCGCCGGCGAGTTGTTTCTGTTTCAGCAATTCTACTTTCATTTGTGAAATCAGTTGCTGATATTTCTCATCGTGGTAAGCATTATGGAGCTCTTTTGGATCATTTTTAAGGTCATAGAATTCCCAGGCTGGAGTGGTGGGTTGCTTGTTTCCTCCTGTCATATCGAGTAGACTTCCATAGTAAAAGATGAGTTTATAGCGGTCACTTCTGATGCCGAAGTGTGCGGGCAAGATCTGTAAGTGCTCCCAGTACCGGTAGTAGGCATATTTGCGCCAGTTTTTGATGGTTTTGCCTTCTAAAATTGGTCTGAAACTCTTGCCCTGGATAAAGGAGGGTTTTGGAATGCCGGCATAGTCGGCAAAAAGGGCTGGGAAATCTATATTTAATACGAACTGATTGAAACGGCTGCCGCCTTTAATTTCTTTTGGATAGCAGATGACGAAGGGCATTCTTAAAGATTCTTCATACATCGTGCGCTTGTCAAAGAAGCCATGCTCTCCTAAGAAATAGCCTTGATCGGAGGTGTAAATGACTACAGTATTTTTAGCCAGTCCTGTTTGTTCCAGGTGATCCAGGATCCGGCCAATATTGTCGTCAATTGCTGCGGCGCAGCGCAGGTAGTCTTTTACAAATTTCTGGTAGATCTTTTTTCTGGCCTGGATACTGTCTAAGCCATTGATGGAAAAGGGCATGCCGGGATAGCTTGTCCAGTAGGTGTCGGGGTGTTTTTGATAGAGTTCCCAACGGTTTTCCAGATCTTCGAGTTGTTGACCTTTAAAGGTACGGCCGTTGGCTTCGGGACCAAAGTCGAGAATGGATCCGGGGTAGGGGATTTCTACATTTTTATACAGGTCTTTGTATCGGTCTGGGTATTCCCAGGGTTCGTGGGTTGCCTTGAAATGGGTCATTAGAAAAAAAGGTTTTTTCTGGTCTCTTTTTTTGATCCAGTCTATAGAGAAGTCGGTCACCAGGTCTGTATTGTAGCCTTTATCTACCTTTCCTGTGGTCTGTCCGTCGTCTTTCCAGTCTTCTTTTGTTTTAAATGTTGGGTTAAAGTAGATGCCCTGGTTGTCCATGACTTTGAAATAGTCAAAACCTGTTGGTTGTTTTTTGAGGTGCCATTTACCGATAAGGGCGGTTTGATATCCTGATTTTTGCAATTCTTTGGCAATGTTCGGTCGTTCGGGGTCTAGTGCGTCTTCCAGGGTATATACGCCGTTCACATTGCTGTATTGTCCGGTCATGATGCTGGCTCTGCTTGGTGTACAGAGGGAATTGGTGCAGAATGCGTTGTCTAGCACGGCTCCGTTTTTGGCCATGCGCCGGATATTTTCTGTTTTTGCGTAGTTTTTTAATATGCCGCCGTAGATGCCCCAGGATTGTGCGGTATGGTCATCGGCCATAATGAAGATGATATTAGGGCGATTGGAGGGGTTGTTTGTTTCCTTTTGTGCAAAGGATACTGAACTTAGGCAGGTCAGCCAGATTAGGATTGTGGTTTTGATGGTTTTCACGGTGATAAGTTAGTTATTGTTTGAGATTTTCGCAACAGGAGTGTTAAAGCTTGAAAATTAGTTTGGTTGGGAAAATATGTTTTCTGATCGCTCTGAACCTTGCAGATTCTAAGGTTTGATCAGTAAATCATATTTTCTTGGGTGCAGACCGGGGAGGGTGCAGAATTCATCGAATCTAATAATATGAGTGCTTTTGAAAATGCTTTTTTAATTTGGAACGCAATGCGTACCGAATTGAAAAGCTTATTGAGCAAGACAGGATAAGGGTATATCCGATATTTAGTCTTTAATATATTGTAATACCATGAAATGTATTTATTTTTTGAATATTATTTTGACTAGAATTGGCTGGTGTGTTTTAGGATGAAATATTTCTTTATTATTAAATTAAAAGATTGCTTTAAGAGTTGTTTATTGCTTGGTCAAATCCGAATTATTCTGTAAGTTTGAAACAACCAAGCTGATCATCAATGAAATGGACTTCTACGATTGTATTTCTGGTTATCTTCGCTATCATTGGAATTTCTTGTGAAAAGAACAAGAAAATAGATCCGGAGGTTGACCAGCAGGCTCAGGTTTTTTCGCAGCATTTTTACGCATTTATTAATGATAAACCGGTAACTGTGCACAGCTCTCTGGAAAAAAACAGAGTTCTTTTTAATGGACAATGGACTGGTATTGGGATGCCAAAGGGCAGCAATATCAATTTGTATAAGGTAAATGTTGTGGTGCCTAAAGAGGCGTTTAAGGAAGGGTACGCTTCTGATTTAAAGTTTCAGATCTATAATATTTCTAAGAAGACTTTTTTCATTACGGGTAAAGATGATTATTACAATGTAACTGGTACTTATATCGCGATGAGAAAGAAAACCGGGCCGGCGGAGACGGATCAGAAAATATATGCGGCTAATATAAAGAAAAAGCCTTTTCAGGTGCAGATTACCAATTATGAAACCATTAAAGGGAGTCTGGTTCCTCTTGTTGAGGGGAGATTGAACGGGGTGTTGTATAATATTAAGAATCCTATGGATTCTGTTGTGATTAAGAA
>NZ_QAIL01000449.1 GCF_003061025.1 Pedobacter sp. HMWF019
GATGTTGGTTATCGAAATGTATGTATGTACAAGTATAGTAAAATTTAAATATTTTTAATAAATATGTATGTACATTTGAATAACCAAAACTGTAAACCAAGATGAAAAGGATTGTTCTCCTCTTATTAATTAGTACTCAAACCATCTTCCTTTATGCTCAGAAAGAAAATGGGCCAGTCCAATATGTGAGGCCTAATATTGGCTCTGCACATAGTCGATACTTTTTTTATACCCCTGCTGCAGTCCCTTTTGGCATGGCCAAATTAGCCCCCAGCACAAATGGGAGTGAAGGAAATCCATCAGGATGGGAAGCTGTTGGCTATGACGATCGTCATACTTCCATAGAAGGTTTTGCCAATTTTCATGAATTTCAAATTGGCGGGGTAGTCTTTGCACCAACAGTAGGAAAGCTGAAAACATTTCCTGGTAAAAAGGAGGAGAAAAATTCGGGATACAGGTCTTCATTTGATAAGTCTGACGAATATGCCACTGCGGGATATTATCGGGTGCTTTTAAAAGATTATCATATAACAGCAGAACTCACGGCAACAGAAAGGGTGGGTTTTCATCAATATACTTTTCCAGAAACAGACGCAGCCAATGTTATCTTTGATATTGGTCATAAGATGGGCGAGAGCGGCCCAGTCATAGATGCAAAAGTGACTTATGAGCACGGTCATGTATGGGGCTACGTGGTTACCAAACCTGTATATGTTCAGAAATACCAGGAAACAGCAAATGTGACCATGTACTTTTATGCAGTGCTTGATAAAGTGCCGGTCTCTTATGGCGCTTTTAGGGATAGTACGCAGTTTAAGGGGCTTAAAAGCATCCAGGGGAAGGGTGCTGGAATATATTTACAGTTCAACACGAAGAAGGGCGAGCAAATTGGAATTAAAACAGGTCTTTCTTATACTTCTGTAGACAATGCAAAACTCAATTTGGCGAAGGAAGCTTCAACATTAACTTTTGCAAAAGCAAAAACTAATGCCATTGAAAACTGGAATAAGTCATTGAGTAGGATTGAAGTAAAAGGTGGACTCGAACAAGATCGCATTAAGTTTTATACCGGACTCTTTCACGCACTTTTAGGCAGGGGCCTGGCAAGCGATGTGAATGGTACATATCCAAGAAATGATGGGGGTGTAGGACAGATCCCGTTAAAGGAAAACGGTACTCCGAGATATCATCATTACAATACAGATGCCATTTGGGGTGCCTTCTGGAATTTAACTCAGCTATGGTCCATTGCCTATCCAGAATACTATAACGACTGGGTACAAAGTCAATTGTTGGTGTATAAAGATGCTGGTTGGCTTGGTGATGGTATTGCTACTAGTAAATACGTATCTGGTGTTGGAACTAATTTTACGGGACTGGCCATTGCAGCAGCTTATAATGTAGGCATTCGAAATTATGATGTTCCTTTGGCCTATGAAGCCGTGCGTAAAAATGAACTGGAAAGTAAAGGCCGTATTCCCGGAGCTGGGAAGTTAGATGTTGGCGTTTTTGTGGAGAAAGGTTATTCGCCCTATATCAAGGACCAGAGTGATAATCCTGAGTTAAATACCCAAGGTTCTCTTTTTGGTGCTTCGCATACCCTGGAGTATTCTTTTTCTGCCTTTGCAGCAGCGCAGTTCGCCAAGTCGCTTCATAAAATGCAAGATTATAAACAGTTTACTAAACTCTCAGAAGGTTGGAAATTACTGTATGATCCCAGTACAAAATTTATGAGACCGAAAGATAGTGAGGGTAGATTCTTAGATAAGTTTAATCCTTTGGAGCCTTGGAGAGGCTTTCAGGAAGGCAATGCCTGGCAATATACATTTTATGTGCCTCAAGCACCAGAGCAATTGGTCAGTCTGATAGGAAAGGAGACATTCAACAGCAGACTGGATAGCATCTTTACTGTTTCGCAGAAAAATTTATTTGGTGGGGGCACGCAGATTGATGCCTTTGCAGGAGTTGAGAGCCTGTATAATCAGGGAAATCAGCCAAATTTACATGTTTCCTGGTTATTTCATTATGCAGGCAGACCAGATCTGAGCCAAAAATGGGTTAGGGCAATTTGTAATGAATTTTACGGGGCCGATGGAATACACGGGTATGGATATGGGCAGGATGAGGATCAAGGGCAGTTGGGCGCATGGTACGTATTGTCTGCAATGGGCTTGTTTGATGTAAAAGGGTTAACGGGACCTGATCCTTCTTTTCTAATTGGGGCACCATTATTTGAAACGGTAAGGATTAAACTTCCAAAGGAGATAAGAAAAAACGAGTTCCTGATTAAAGTTAGTGAACAGGATCCAAAGCATCCATATATCCAGCGTGGAACGTTCAATGGCAAGCCATTGAACAGCTTGTCGCTCAAATTTCAGGATTTTGTTAAGGGGGGAGAACTGGAATTGGTACTTGGTAGTCAACCTAAACAAAAGTGAAACTAAATACGGGAGCGCTGAAAGGTTCAGCGCTTTTTGTTTTACTGGGTTTTAGAGGTCAATTATTTTTGTAGTTTAGGCTTCTGATTAATAACACTCTTGTGATGAATAAAATAATTAAATGGATATTAATTGCTCTTGGCGTTTTTATCCTAATTACTATCCTATGGTTTGTATGTCTTATTTCGGCCTTCGGAGGTTTTGATAAAACATATTCACCCGACGACCTGAAAGCTAGTTTTCAGGAGAAGAAGACTGAAATCTATGAATTAAAACACTACTTTAACAAGATCGTGCCTAAGAACCTTTTTGTAGAAATTGAATTTTCTGGTGATCATAAATTGGCTCGTTTCGGTATTAAGAAACTAGACTCTACTGCAGGAGATGTTACAGAACCCATGTTTCTTGAATGGAATTTATCAACCGAGACTGCAAAAATGGATAGTTTAATAAAACCTATGGGGTGGAGTAGAGAAACTCTGGCCGAACTAAAAGAAAAACTGGACAAGGCCGATTGTATTCAAATCCAAACTGGCGAGCCAACTAAAATCGGATTCAAAAGAAGTGGGATGGGGATGTATTTCTTTAACGTCTTTGATGCCCCAATGTCATATAGCTTGAAGAAGTACTACGATGAAAGTTGTACTTACATTTACGTAGGACCTAAACTAGCTTTGGAATACGGAGGCGGGGCCATAGGACCGCAGTGTTTCGCAGAAAAAATGCGAAATAGACGTAAGTAGGGGCAATATCAAAACTTTTATTGCTGAAAGTCTTAAAGCTTAGGGGTATTAAACTATCTGATCTAGATTTTTTAACCTTAAAACAATTAAGAGGTAGGATTTTTCAAATACAAAATTGTCGATACTTAATGAATCGCAAATAGCAGTTTTTGCCCTACATTTCCGACAAATAACTTGTAAACCCCAATTTATAATTTGCTTCGTTGATCCTGTCGATCAGAGTTTTCTCATTCTCCTTGTTTCTCCCCCAGGAAACTACTGATGATCTCTTGTCAAGATCACATATGCTATTTACGAAAACATTATCTTCATAAAATAAGATGGTTATTTGTTCTCCCCAACTTCCTGAAAAAAAGCCGGGGTCTGTTGTAGCCTTATATACTTTTGTATTAGATGAAACTTTCTTCCATTTTAGTTCTTTTGCAACCTCATTGATTATTTTTAGCAGTTGATCGCGCTTCAAGTTAGTTTGAGCTATTCGAAATTTTAATCTTCGTTTTTGAATCCAATAAAATAAAAGGGCGACAATTGAAGGAGCAAGTATGATCCAAAATTCCCCCTCTCTGAAAGAGGTTCGCCTTCCTTGAAAAAAGTCAATCAAAATGCAAAGAAAACATAGTTAAGGGCATAAAAAGGCAAAAAAATACAATCCCGAAATGAGATAAAGTATCTGAGAAACCAACTAATTGTAATTCTCCGGTTTCAATTGATTTTTTATAAATTTCGTCTGTCACTTGGATTTTACGTAAATGGTGATATTTTGGAAATACTAATATAATTTAACGCCATCCTAATCCGGGTGCTACGTGTTCTAAAATAGAAGAAAGTACATGCATATTGTAATCAACGCCTAATGTATTGGGAATTGTCAAAAGGATAGTATCTGCCTCTTGGATAGCTTCGTCCTCCGCTAGCTCTTTTATAAGTTGATCTGGCTCTGCAGCATAGCTTCTTCCAAATATGGCACGTTTCTCTGATTCAATCATTCCGATTTTATCGACCCGGTCGGTTTCCTGCCCAAAGAAATAGCGATCCTGATCGTTTACCAATGCGAAAATAGACCGGCTCACGGAAACCCTCGGTTCGCGATTGTGTCCCGCTTTTTTCCAGGCATCTTTGTACAATCTGATCTGTTCAGCTTGTTGTATATGAAAAGGTTTGCCACTTTCATCATACTTTAAGGTAGAGCTTTGAAGGTGCATTCCGTTTTCAGCCGCCCAAACAGCAGTAGCATTAGAAGCAGCTCCCCACCAAATACGTTCTCTCAATCCTTCTGAATGTGGCTCCAAGCGCAGCAGGCCCGGCGGATTCGGAAACATTGGAGAAGGATTAGGCTGGGCAAATCCAACACCTTTTAGCTTATCCAGGAATTCCAATGCCTTATGGCGTCCCATATCTGCATCCGTTTCTCCCTCCTCTAATTTATAGCCGAAATAGCGCCAGCCATCGATTACCTGTTCCGGCGAACCTCTGCTGATTCCCAGTTGTAATCGCCCTTCAGAAATTAGATCTGCAGCGCCGGCATCTTCCACCATATACAGTGGATTTTCATAACGCATATCAATTACACCCGTTCCAATCTCTATTTTATTTGTTTTGGCGCCAATGGCCGAAAGCAAAGGAAATGGTGATGCTAACCGTGCTGCAAAATGATGCACACGAAAATAGGCACCATCTAAACCAATTTCTTCGGCTGCGACCGCCAAATCAATAGATTGAAGTAATGTGTCGCCCGCTGTACGGGTCTTATAGGCTTGATGGTTAGTCCAATGCCCAAACGATAAAAATCCTATTTTCTTCATAGCTTATTTTCATACTGAAAAATAGCGCTTTATTATCTATTTTTTGTTGCTAAAATGTTTTTTTTCAGTGCCCAGCTATATTTTGTAGTTTAGGGTTTGATTGGCTGACAATCATCTCGCCAAATGAGTATACATGCAGAGAAAATTGAAAAAAGAAGAAACTGAGCCTGAACAGCTACAGACCGAAGGACAAGAAAAACATTTACCAAATGAAGGGTGGCATGTCGTGCAGCAGAAAGAGGATAGGGTGAAGGCTACGAAGCAAATGAAGGATGGTGTGGGTGCTAATGATGATGCAGGATTGGAAAAAGAAGCCGATGTGATGGGAAGAGTGGCTAGGGGATGAATTGCTGATTAAGTTAACCTAAATATAAAACATATTAAACAATTAAGGTGTTTATTTTAAGTAACTTAGGTTGTAACTTAAATATAATCATATGAACACCCAGGAAGTAGCTGATAAATTAGTACAGCTTTGCCGTGAAGGTAAAAACGAACAGGCCATTGACGAGCTCTACGCCGATAATATAGTAAGTAAAGAACCAAAAGGTTCACCAATGGAGTTGACAGAAGGCAAGGACGCGGTCAAAAAGAAAACCCTGCAATGGGAAGAAAGTGTTGAAGAGATACATAGTGCTTCGTGTTCTGATCCCATCGTTGCGGATCATCATTTTTCTATCGTCATGAACATTGATGCGACATATAAAGCACATGGAAGAATGGCGATGAGTGAGATTTGCGTTTATGAAGTTAAAGATGGAAAGATCGTTGCAGACGAATTTTTCTATAGCATGGGCTAATAGAATCTAAGAATATTTTAAAATTAAAGCCTGAAATCTTATGATTTCAGGCTTTTGTTTTTCTGGGCGGAGAGTGAGGGATTCGAATGTTTTACAATGAGATAAAGTATGCGCTTTTAAACTCTGTTATGGATAATGAACTTGTCAGTTTTTTCCAGAAAAGCCATTTTCAATTATTGGTACTAAAGAAACATTATGATGGTTACTGCAAAGATTTTGTAGATCAGCTAAGGAAAAGATATCAATTTATTAAACGCTAAAGACAGGGATTATTAAAGGAATTTTAAGAGGTCTAAATCAGTCAGTATCCAGACATTGAACTGCAAGTCTTATCAGACGGTATCTGGCAGCGTATGGTGTCTCTCTATCATATGTATCTTTTGTCTTGTAAACAACAACAGTTTTGGTTTTTGGAAATACAGAAATAGTCTGTCCTATTGCTCCCAAAGCTGAATATCCGCCTTCAAAGCGCTTATCTGTAACGTTTTGCCATAGCCACCAATAGTAACCATAGCCAAAATAATAATCTGAGCCTTTATATGCGGGAATATGTTCATTTACTTCAGTAAACTGGGTACGAGGTTTTACCATTTCATTTACCCAGTTTGAATCAATGATATACTTATCATCCCATTTACCTTTGTTAAGCATTAATAATCCCAGCCTCGCCATATCACGGGTTGAGAACCACATATGATAAGCAGGATGGATCGATGAAGTGGAATCCCCATATTTACGTTGAATTTCTTTTTTCCAGTCCTGCATTTTTAAAGGAATTGCCAGTTCCTGATCCAATGATTCATAAATACTTCTTCCAGTTTGTTTCTCGAAAATAGTTCCCGCCACATTGAAGTCCCAGTTGCTATATAGCCAAAAGTCACCCGGTTTAACTGATCCTCTTTTAGGCGCAAATTCCAGATAATCTCCGGGATTACTCGCTTTGTGGAATACCCCCGATCTTGCAGACAAAACATCTCTTACAGTAGCTTGTTTTTCGATATCGAGTAATCCGCCCAGATCATCGATATTCAAACTCCTTAACGTGCTATTAAGGTTGATCTGACCCTTAAGTACTGGTTTACCGTATAACATAGCAAGTATGCTTTTTCTACAGGATGCGATATAACTATTTTCCTGCACATCGCCATACTCAAATACAACTTGACCATTGTGGATGACCATTAAACCGGTGACTTGTGTGCTATCGATTATAAATTGTTTCAAATTCTTCAGTTTACCTGTGTTCCATCCCGATTTTTGAGGATTATTATTGTAAGTCCATACTGATCCCGGGTTATTCTGTGCCATCAGATCAGCGAAATGGGTCAACATTATCACTGTTATAAAAGTAGATATTATAAGATTTCTCATAACTTCACTAAGTAATTTTTTATTTAATTAATAGTTCAGCAATTCTATTATTGAATGCAACTCCCTGTTCGCAATTTGTAAAAAAAACATACCCGTTTTGGTTAGCTTTGTTAATTTTAAACCCTGATTGGAAATCTCCATTGTTGCCCCCATGCTCATAGATGGTTCCGTACGTAACGGGTTTTATCGCTATTCCCAAGCCCCAACCAGTATCGCCGTTAACAACGTAATGGGGTGTAGTTTTGTCTAAAACAACCTGTTGCTTAAACATTTCATTTAGAATGGACTTAGACAAGCCCTTACCTTTCATTAAACCTATTAGAAATGCGGAAAAATCTAATGCTTCCGTATGCAATCCTCCTGCTGCGTCAAGCCATGTAGAATCTTGCTCTGGAAAAGACGTAGGCCACGCTTTCTTTGTCATCTTGCCATTTACATGTCCCTGAACTTTATGAATACTTATATAGTCGTTACCGCTAAACCATGTATGTTTCATATGCAATGGCTTAGCCACTTCCTTTTGAAAAAGAGGATCTAATGTCTGGATAGATAAGCCATTTAAATGAGCGACAACCAGCGATAAGTAACGGTAACCCTCACCAGAATAGGCAAATTGTGTACCCGGGGTAAATTTGAGATATAATTCACCGTATTTATAAAGGCTTTCATCACGCTTATCAAAATAACGCCAATTAGGGAATCCTGTAGTATGCGACAATACCATCCGAGCGGTAATTAATTTATAACGTTCATCTTTTTCAATGTCTTTATATGCCATATAACGATATAATGGCGTATCCAGTTCTAATAATTTTTTATCAACCATTCTAAGTACAAAATAAGCAAACACAGTTTTAGACATAGATGCTGCCTCAAAGATCGATTGATCATCAACTTTTAATTTGGTCTCTACATTGGTTACACCATAGGATCTGTGATAAACTACCTTACCCTTATTAATAAGCGCAAATGATAAGCCCGGCATGGCAAGCGAATCCATTTGTTTCCTAATATACTTATCCAAGTCTTCGACATTCAGTTTTCTCCCACTTAATGTTTGTAATTGGGAATAACTCTTAAAAGTGAATAGTAATAGTAGCAATAATATAATAGCGGACAGTTTTCTTTTCATGCTTATTCTATTGAGATGTAAACGGGGGCGGTTTTGTTACATCTATATAAGTATGTTTTTTTTACGGTCAGGTAGTAGAAATGCAGAACCTGTTTTGTGTGTTTACGGAGAAAAACAAAAAAGATAAAGAAGTACAGGTTTAACGTTACAGGAATGCGTCTAGAGTCCCCGGTGTCCTTGTCAAGATGTTTAAATATTGCACACGATGATTGTCAATAACTTACAAGGATCAGGGTGTCCCGGTGGTACGGGTTTAAAAGAGGCACCTTATACTGCGAAAAATTGTGTGATTTTACTATTGGCTTTAAACAAAAAAACGCTTTAAACTTATGTTTAAAGCGTTTTTTTTGTATTTTGATTATACATTTGCGGAGAGTGAGGGATTCGAACCCCCGGAGCTATTACACTCAACAGTTTTCAAGACTGCCGCAATCGACCACTCTGCCAACTCTCCGGCGCAAAAATACAAATACAAACCGATTCTGCAAACCGGAATCGGCTACCAAGCTTTATCTACGCTGATTATTAGCCCAATAAAACGTGGTTAATACAATTTTTATATTACTTTCAAATATTGTTAACCCTTAGTGAACTTGAAAAAGAATCTTTTGATCACCCTACTGATGCTGCTTGGCTTTTTTACGAATGGGCAAAGTAGGTCTGAACAGCTACAACAATTGTTTGATACCCTATATGCGAAGCATCAATTTAATGGTTGTGTGCTTATTGCAGATTCTGGGTGTCCGATTTTCAAAAGCGCATATGGTTATGCTGATCTTGATAAGAAAACTGCACTAAATCTGTAAACCCGTTTTGAAGTGGCCTCCCCGATCAAGCAATTTATAGCGATGGCTATCATGCAACTCCGAGCAGGGGAGATTGAAATACAGTGATAGTATCCAGCAATATTTGCCAGGACTTCCATACCATGGGGTTAAAATAATTGATTTACTGCATCATACTTCCGGGATCAGAGATTTTGTAGGATGGACTTCTAACCAGATTGATACTGGTGAGATTCATACCACTGCAGATATCACCAAGCTGTTGCCAGTGAACATACCTGCTACCAACTCCGTTATACAAAACGCCGTCTTACGGTGATTGTACTTCAAAATATAGGAAATGACATATCTCCTAATGCACTGATGGAGCCGGTTAGTCAAATATTAGATAACGAACAAAATTATGATTTGCCAGAACTACCTGCACTGAAAAAGAGCATTGTAGTTACTTCTGCCCAACTAAAACCATGTGTTGAAACTTATCAGGTAAACGGAGATTCGTCAAGAAAAATGGTGATCAGCTCCCGTCAAAATCGTTCATATGCCAAATATTAGGAGCAAGTACCTGCCAACATCTATCCCTCGTCTGCCGAAACTTTTTTTATACGGTGGTGATGCCAGAGAAAAAATTGAGAATGTTAGATGGGAGTATCATCACTACACACCGCATAGCAGCCTTAATGACCTGACTCCCAAAGAATTTGTTAACCTGCAGTTCAAAACATCGAAAATCTAATTTTGACAGTCTGAATATCAGAGAGGAGGTCATCGCAAAAAGCCAATACAATTGACTTTTTTTCTTAAATTTATTCAATTAATTGGCTTTAGCTTACCGTGTCGTTAAATTGAAACTTTTCGCTTCAATTTCCGCCACTGACGCCAAGCCCCGAAATGTTAGCATAAATTATAAACAAACAAAACGCAGATAGACGAATAATATGCAAGAAGTTGACAATCTAGAAAAAGGCAACAAACTAAAACGAATTGATTCATCATATATAATTCACGAAATAACTCATCTTTTACATCTTGAAAGTGGATTTCTATTTACTGTGAAACAACTTTTTATCAGACCAGGTAAATTAGTAAGAAGCTTTATATTTGAGGACAGAAGTAAAATCACAAAACCAATCATTTTTCTAATATTTTCGGCGACATTATTTACAGTTATTTTCCATTTCTTTCATATTAAATATGAATTTTTCTCATTAAACCAAAAGATTGGAAATATTGACCAGTATTTAGAAAAGAAAGCATTAAGCGAATGGGTAAATA
>NZ_QAIL01000450.1 GCF_003061025.1 Pedobacter sp. HMWF019
CTGTTAGAAAGGTTAATAAAAAGGTCTCTACGTGGATGAACAGGAGAGGACTCATGCTGATGAACCTTGAAAATACAGTGAACCGCTCTGTAAAGAGACTCAGAAAAAAATATTTTAGATTTTAGTCCTTATTTTTTCTGAAACTCAACTGGGTTAATAACCTTATCTTTGCTGCATGATGGTAGATAAGATATTGGGGAATCTGAAGATTTCTGCATTGAACAAAATGCAGGAAGCAACACTTGGTGCTGCAGAAAAAGGGAATGATGTCTTGTTGCTGGCGCCTACTGGTTCAGGAAAAACACTAGCTTTTTTATTGCCCTTGTTTCTTAAACTGAATACTTCAAAAAAAGGCGTACAGGCATTGATTTTGGTACCCTCAAGAGAACTTTCTTTACAGATTGAACAGGTTTTTAGGCAGATGGGTACTGGTTTTAAAGTGAACTGCTGTTATGGTGGGCACCCTGTAAAAACGGAGCGTAATAATTTTGAAGAGCCGCCTGCTTTACTTATCGGTACTCCTGGAAGGATTGCTTACCATCTAAGACACGAGAATTTTGATGAGTCAGGTATTGCCACCCTGGTTCTGGATGAATTTGATAAAGCACTGGAGTTTGGTTTTCAGGAAGATATGTCTTATATCATTGGGAAATTATTGTCGCTGAATCAAAGGTTCCTGACTTCTGCAACGGCGATGGAAGAGATTCCTGAGTTTACCGGGGTCAAAAATCCAATAGAGATCAATTATTTGAAAGATCAGAAGTCTGCTCCGGATCTGAAGTTGATGAAGGTATATGCACAGGCAGAGGACAAGTTGAATACCTTGTTTGATTTGATTTGTAAAGTTGGGGATAAAACTACCCTGATCTTTTGTAACCACAGAGAGACAGTAGACCGAATCAGTGATCTGCTGATTGACAAAGATCTTGCTCATGATATTTTCCATGGAGGGATGGAACAGGATGAGCGCGAAAGAGCTTTACTGAAGTTCAGAAATGGCAGTATCAAAATTTTAATCACAACGGATCTTGCTTCCAGGGGATTAGATATTCCGGAGGTGGAGTGTATTATTCATTACCAGCTTCCCTATACTGCAGATGCTTTTGTACATCGTAATGGACGTACCGCGAGAATGAATGCTAAAGGAACGGCCTATCTTATGTTAACTGATGAAGAGAAGTATCCCTTTTTAAGTGAAGACCTGGAAACGGAAGAACTGGATGGTGATTACGAGCTTCCTTCTGACAGCCAATGGCAAACCTTATATATTGCTGCGGGGAAAAAAGACAAAGTAAATAAAATTGATATAGTAGGTTTACTGCTTAAAAAAGGTGGATTGCAAAAGGAAGATGTTGGACTGATTGAGGTAAAAGATCAGAGCTCCTATGTTGCCGTAAAACGCAGTATGGTAGGAAGGGTGCTTTCTGCATTGGCTCAGGAAAGAATTAAGAATAAAAAAGTTAAAATAGAAGTAGCGCTGTAGTATGAGTAATAACGATATTTTTAAGAAATTGCGCGTTGCGCTCCAGCTCACTAATGATGATATCATTAAAATCATGGAACTGGTTAATTTTAAAATTACAAAAAGTGAATTGGGATCCTTTTTCAGAAGTGATGATCATCCTAATTTTAAACCATGTGGAGATCAGATCTTAAGAAATTTTTTGAACGGACTGGTGATCTATAAAAGAGGGCCTAAGCCCGAGCAGCAAGATAAAATCGTCTGATTTTAGTGTTTTTGTAATGATAATTTTACCTTTTATGTAATAATCCTGGAAGGCAGGTGTCTAAGACTTGTTTTCAAAAAGACATGAATACAGATCATTTGCATAATTCTGAATATCGATTGCTTGGCCTGCTCCGGGATGGAAATCAGCAAGCGTTCAGGGAGATTTACAATCTCTATAGGCAGAAGGTAAATCGTTATGCAGTTAAGATCGCTAAATCTGAAGATGTTGCAGAAGAGATCACCCAGGAGGTTTTTATCCGGATCTGGCAAAAGAGAGCACAGATCAATTTGGATATGAATTTTGATGCTTACATCAAAAAGGTAACGCTTAATCATGTCTTGAATCATTTAAAAAAGGTGGCCAGAGAAAAATCTCTTCAGGAGCAGATTTTTATCTATATCGATCAGATCAGGAATCATACAGAAGAGGGTATTTACGAAAAGGAATTGATGCAGGTTTATCAAGATGCGATTGACCGGTTGCCCGCACAAAAGAGAATCATCTATAAAATGAGCCGCAATGAAGAACTCTCCCACGATGAAATTGCAGCCAAGCTCAATATTTCGAAAAACACAGTGAAAAACCATATGGTTGAAGCCACAAAATTTATAAGAATAGCGGTCAATAAGCACGGAAGTATTGTGTGTTTTTTTATCGCTTGTTCAAATTATTTTAATTCTAACTAGTCCTAGGGCAGCCGGGTGTTGTATTATAGATAAGGATGCACCGAAAGGTTACCTGTTTATTGTAACACCATGGAAGAAAAAGAGCAGTTTAAGTATTTATATCATCTGTACATTGCCAATCTGTGTACAGAAGAGGAGCTGAAAAGATTTTTCGAGTTGTTAAGTCAACAAAAAGAAGACAGTGAAGTCCTTTCACTGCTCGCATCTACCTGGGATAAGGTGGAACTACAAGGGGAGCATGGTCTTGACCCTGGATTTCTAAAAGATGACTTCGATACTACACCAGTTCATACGCTCAAACCTGAAAGGAAGCGGGGATTTATACTATGGAAAGCTGCTGCTGCAATTTTTCTTATTGTAGGTATGGGTTATTTATACAGGGCAGAAGTAAGCAACTGGATAAACCCTGTTCATGAACAGCAATTGTTAAGCGCAGCCGGGGAGCGTAGGCAGTTGCTGCTTCCTGACGGGACAAAAGTATGGTTAGGTCCGGGTTCGAAATTTAATTATCCCGATCGGTTTAGCGGTGTGAAAAGAACAGTTAAATTGGAAGGAGAAGCTTTTTTTGAGGTTAAACATGATGCCAGACATCCTTTTGTTATACAAAGCGGCGCCGTAAGTACAACCGTACTGGGAACCAGTTTTAACGTAAAGGCTTACAAATTGAAGCATGATGTAGAAGTGACCCTGGTTACCGGTAAAGTTGCAGTGGCTTTGCAAAATAACAATAGGGTAATCCAAAATACTATTATTGCTAATCAACAGATTTTGGTGGATAAAAAAGGTTTCAGGATGACCAAGAGAGATTTTCCTGCAGCAGCGTCTTTTCTCAGTAAGCGATTGGGCTTGTTTGATTATAACGGAGAAACCCTGGCAGTGGTGATCTCTGATCTGCAAATGCAATACGGAATTCAGATAAAAACAGAAGGAAATTTAGAGGAAAGTGCTTTTTACGGGCATTTAAAGATGACGGACCCACTAGACCATACATTGGATAAATTATGTCTGGTTATGGATGCGGAGTGGAAGAAAAAAGGAGGAGTGTATGTAATTTCAAAATAAAATTGCCCGGTTATGTACAGGACATAAACGGGCATCATCAATTTCTAAACTGTCAAAGCCTGAAGAACTGATGACAGCTATTAATCAACATTAATTATAAAGTTATGAATAAATCTGGACCTAAATGGTTCTTTTGCTTAATTCTATTGATTGGTCTCGTTATTCAGATCAAGTCCTATGGCCAAAGCCCGCTCGAAAAGCGCATCAGTATCCAACTTGTTAACGAAAACCTAAAGGCTGCGCTGGATAAAATTTCCAAGGTAAGTGGTGTTAAATTTACCTATAATGAACAGATTGCGCAGAGCGATCTGAAAGTAAACCTGAAGGTTCAGAGCAAAACGATAAAAGAGGTTTTAAACGATATTTTTTCTGGAAAGCCTTATTCTTTTACACTACTGGATAAGGAAATTTTTATAAGGGCTGACGATTCGAAATCAAAAAAGGCAGAAGCCGGTCCAGCGGCTACTCGGGGTTCAAGTTCTGGGACCTTTACCTTAAGTGGATCTATTAAAGCTCAAAAAACGGGAGAAACACTGATTGCTGCAACCATAAAAGTGGCGGGCTCCCAAAAATCGACCTTGAGTAATGAGTACGGATTCTATTCTTTGTCTTTGCCGTCGGGCAGCTATTATGTAGAAGTAAGAGCTGTTGGATTTAAAAAATACAGTGCGCAGATTGACCTGACAGCCAACCGTATTTTTAATATAGACATGGGAGAGGATGTGAACGAGCTATCTACCGTTGAAATTACCACCTCCGGATCTAAAAGGAATTTGGACAACCCACAAATGGGAATGGAGCGATTAAGTATTGCCGAGACAAATAATATTCCTGTTTTGCTTGGTGAACGCGATGTAATTAAGGCTATTCAGTTACTTCCGGGGGTAAAACCATCCAGCGATGGGGGTGGTGGCTTTTTTGTACGTGGCGGATCAGCAGATCAGAACATGATCCTTCTGGATGAAGCTCCGGTATACAATGCGACACATTTGGTGGGTTTCTTTTCGACATTTAATTCTGATGCCATAAAGAATGTTACCTTATATAAAAGTGGTATGCCTGCGCAGTACGGTGGCAGATTATCTTCGGTGCTTGATATCAAAATGAATGATGGAAACAATCAAAAGTTCGGAGTAAGTGGGGGTGTTGGTATGATATCGGCAAGAGTGAATGTGGAAGGTCCGATTCAAAAGGATAAATCTTCTTTTCTTATTTCTGCCAGAAGAACATATTTGGATATGTTTCTGAAATTGTCCAGCGATACCAATCTTAAAAATTCCTCGCTTTACTTTTATGATGTGAATATGAAAGCCAATTATTTCCTGGGTGAAAAAGACAGGCTCTTTGTTTCCGGATACCTTGGCAAAGATGTACTGGAGTCAAAAGGGGTTAATGGGATAAGATGGGGAAACAGTACGGCAACACTGAGGTGGAACCACATCTTTAATAGTAAATTGTTCTCGAATACCTCTCTAATCTATAGTAATTACGATTATACCATAAAATCTGATGGTAAAGGCAGCACCTTGTCTCTCTTTTCACAGATCAGGGACTTTAATGTTAAAGAAGATCTGCAATGGTATGCGAATGAGAAAAATACCATTAGTATGGGTGTTAATGCGATATATCACACCATTAAACCTGGAGAAGTACGTGCATCGGGAGATAATGGATACGTTTCCCAGGATCTTCAGAACCGTTATTCTATAGAAAGTGCAGCTTATGTGAGTAATACCTGGAAGGCGAGCGATGTATTAAGCTTAACCTATGGTTTACGGGCTTCAGCATTTAGTATTTTGGGAAAAGGAGATTACTATCAGATCGGCAGTGATGGTCTTGTGACGGGGACGACCAGTTATAAAAGCGGTGAAGTGGTGAAAACTTATCTGAATCTGGAACCAAGAGCTTCTGCATCCTTACAATTGAATGAATCCTCTTCTGTGAAAGCTTCCTATGTAAGAAATGTTCAGAACCTGCACCTGATCTCTAATTCTACTTCGGCATCTCCAACAGATCGTTGGGTGGCCAGCACCAACATTATTAAACCGGAAACAAGCGATCAGTTTTCATTGGGCTATTATAAAAATATATTAGATAATGTTTTTGATTTTACAGCGGAGACTTATTACAAGAATTTGAAAAACCAGGTGGATTATAAGAATGGTGCTGAGATTTTTACAAACAGACCAATTGAAACACAACTTCTTTTTGGTATCGGAAGAGCTTATGGGATAGAATTTTCTTTAAAAAAGAAAACCGGTCGGTTAACTGGCTGGTTGGCCTATACGCTGTCGAAGTCTGAAAGAAAGATTGATGGAATAAACAACAATAACTGGTATAACGCCCGCCAGGATAGAACCCATGATATTTCAGTGGTCATGATGTACCAATTGAATCCAAAGTGGTCACTTTCCGCTAACTGGGTGTTTTCCACAGGAAGTGCGGTTACCTTTCCCATTGGGAAATATAAGGTTCTGGATCAGAATTATTTCTACTATTCGGATCGTAACGGAGATCGTATGCCCAACTACCACCGTTTGGACCTGGGGGCAACTCGCTTGCTAAAGCAGACCAAAAAGTTTTCTTCTGAATTGAATTTTAGTTTATATAATGCCTATGGCAGAC
>NZ_QAIL01000451.1 GCF_003061025.1 Pedobacter sp. HMWF019
ATTTAAAATACAAAAAAGTACTTAATTAGAACTTTTTTTACCTATATTTCTCATTCACAAACATTTATTTCAAAAAAGTAAAAAACACTCTTTAACCATATCTCTCATAAAAACCTAACAATAACCGCAGATTAATTCTGCCAATTCCGTTTTCCTTTGCAACCTCACTTGTTAATTACCCTTTTGTAGAACAGATTTAACGCACAGAAGCCTAAACTCATAATTCTACTTGTTCTTTTTTTGCATAAAATGCCCCCAATTAATATCTAATTATTTGGGGGCAGTACATATGTGACGTCAAGGGAGGGGCTCAGAATTACTACACACTTAATGGTCTTTGGCCCATTTAAGACTCCACTTGTAGTAAAAACTTTGTTGGCCAATCCAGGCCCAATACTGGTGGGTGCACCGCCAAAACCTAATGCCCTAACAAGACTAGGTGCCCATCCGCCAATTCTTGTAGCTAGTGTTGATAAGCTTACCAATGCCCCGAATGGAGCTGCCGCACCTCCAACACTTAAGGAAAGCGCTGAGGCACCTTCCTTATTCACATATGAATTAAATTGCATCCCATGTTCATTTCTAAAATTTTCTAATGATTTACTAACACTATTCGAAGCTGAAAGGTCTCCTTTGGCATCTGCTCTGCTGACAGTAGTAGGTTCACTGGTCATCGTAGATGTTTTATCTCCATCGACGGTAGTTAGGTTTGGTACCGAAACCACGAAGGTTATCCATAATAATTACAGTTTTAATCAGATGAAGTTTCTCCTTCCGTAGACGTAGCAAAAAAATTGCACCTCATCGATGACATTACTACCTAACGATTATATAAATGTTTAAAATCTTCTCTACATCTATATGGAGCAAAAGCATAGATGCAAATACTCTTATTACAAGATTTAAATACTATAAAGGGATCATCTTTAGTGAAAAACTCATACTGCTTGCTAGGACCACAAACATAGATAAATAAGGGAAAAGAAATAGGTTCATAATCTACGTAATTGACAATATCAGTACCATGGATAAACAATATTCGTTTTTTACCACTTGGTAC
>NZ_QAIL01000452.1 GCF_003061025.1 Pedobacter sp. HMWF019
GCAGAATATAATACCTTTAGACCACATAGTTCCTTAGGAGGTTTAACGCCTCAGGAGATGTGGAAAAAAACCAGTTAACGCCCTGATTTTCGAATTTAGCGTGTCCTAAAATTGGGGGGAGGTCAATGCGATTAAGAACTAATTCATTTTCTGTAGTAATTATTGCTTTCTTTAACATTTTTCCCAATGCCTTTAAGCGAGCAAAAGTATTTAATGTGAAATTATCACTATCCAATTACATTTTTCAAGTTCTTCTTTTGTATAAGAATATCTTTTGTAAATCCTCTTCTCATTCAAATAGTCGATACTGTTATACTTTCTGAGAGAGTCCATTTTATAAACAAATAAATTCACTTTTTTATTCTTACTCTGGGTAATAAACCTCTTCCAGCCAAATCGTCCAGATTCTCCAGCACTCAAGGTATCATTATTATAAGTTGGATTCTCAAGGTAATATTCTGTTTTATTAAAAGCTGGATAGGAAGGAATTGAGTCCTTTTCCCATTCGATTGAGACATCATGGCCTGTATGATTAACTACTTGAAGTATAGAATCTCCAGGATCCCATGT
The DNA here is from genome assembly GCF_003061025.1 of Pedobacter sp. HMWF019. Lineage (GTDB taxonomy): Bacteria > Bacteroidota > Bacteroidia > Sphingobacteriales > Sphingobacteriaceae > Pedobacter. The sequence continues at coordinate 571 of NZ_QAIL01000452.1, forward strand.
ACATGATGAAATTAAGAATAAAAGTATAATTAAATAGTTCTTCATTTTTTAGCGAAAAAGTGGTGCATAAATATCTGGTGGCACTATATAAGGCATAATGAGATTAGGGTCATAAGAGGGCTTACGCGGAAAATGGTTATTCCAATCTTTTGGCCCATTAAAGTAATTATAAGATCTATCATTAGCATCCATTTCAACTGAAAAATAATGATGATCCCATTTTGAATCTATTGAAGATACCGAAATTTTAACATTTTATATGTCAAATTGTATTGTGCTTGATTTAAGTGAGGGAAAATTTTTGCGTCAATTTGCCCCTTGTCATCAATTTGTGTCAACGCGACAATCTCTATATTATTTGTTTCAATCGGCTTTGTAATCAATGAATTATTAAAAATCTCCATTAAATCATTGGTGGTATCGGTATTAATAGTATAACTTTTTTGAATGCCCCAACCATTACCCCCCAAAGCACATTGTATAACAAGAACTTTATCATCACAAATACCCATCAAATATTTCATACGATCGGATTTTTCACCATTAAAATTAGCTTCAAATATAATTAGCCTATCAAATTTTTCTTCACAACATTTTAATCTAATAAAATCCTTTAAAAATTATCTCTATCAAGATAAGCAG
>NZ_QAIL01000453.1 GCF_003061025.1 Pedobacter sp. HMWF019
GGTTTATACCAAAAGACTTTTCTGTTTTACCTTAGTTTTGTGTGTATTTCTGTAGTTCTTGTATAGGGTGGGCTCTGAATTATTAAAATAAATACATAATATTGATGCGGTTAATACTAACTTTAATCTAACCGGGTCTAAATGTATAACGATAAATCTCCTTTTAATTCGTCGGAAAGAGAACTCCTTGGCAGGATTGCTGTTGGAGATCAGAAAGCTTTCACTGAATTGTTTGAGCATTATCAGGCGATGGTTTATGATTATTCTATGAAATTGACCCGCTCTAAAATCCAGGCCGAAGAGATTGTCCAGAACATTTTTATTAAAATCTGGGTAAACCGGAAAGGAATTCTGGATATCGAAAATTTTGGAGCTTATTTAAACCGGGCCACGCGGAACCACAGTTATTCTGCTTTAAGAAAAATTGCAGCGCAAGCGGTAAGAGAAATGGAATTGACAGAAGAAGGTATACCTGGAGGGGCAAATGCTGAACATCGGGTTTTATACAATGAATCTGCAAGAATATTAAAATCTGTTGTAGATAAACTGCCACCGCAGCGTAAACTGGTGTACGAATTATGCCACGAGCAGGGTTTAAAATATGAAGAGGTGGCTGAAAAATTAAATATTTCTTCCGGGACAGTTCACAAGCATATGAAACTAGCTTTGAAGACCATCAGGGAACATTTTACAGGGCTTGAATTGTGGCTGCTGGTCTTGTTTCTCTTCAAGAAATAGAAGAAATAAAAAATATTTTTATTTCCATTACCCTGCCTTGGGTTTTCATGCGTCAGTGAAGAAATGGATGCTGCGGCATCTGTGCATTTATGAAGACAGAAAAGAGCTTAAGACAACTATTTGATCAATATGTAAAAGGAACTTCCTCACCAGAAGAAAAGAATGCATTTTTTGTATTAGTGAACGATCCGGCACATCAGGATACTGTACAGGAATTGATGGAGGAGTATCTCTTGCAAGGAAATTTTGTGAATGGGTTGGAAGCGGATCGGAAACAAGATATACTTCAACATATTTTTTCGGCAGATGAGAACGTTGTTTTGGCAGATAAGAAAAGTTCACGCAGAATTGTATCTATGTGGACTTCCTGGATTTCTGTGGCTGCTGCTGTATGTATCGTGTTTACAGGTGTATATATCGTACGAAAGCATACCGAGAAAGTGACCTATACCCAATATAACGGAGAGCTTGCTCCTGGCGGAAATAAGGCAACACTGGTTCTCGCCGATGGAAGAAAAGTTTCTTTAACGGATGCGGCCAATGGAAAACTTGCAGAACAGGCTGGTGTAAGCATCAGGAAAACTGCAGATGGACAATTGGTCTATGAAACAGGAAGCCCGGCTGTAGAGGATCATAAGGTGCGTTACAATACGATTTCTACCCCAGCTGGGGGAGAATACCAGGTCGTCTTGCCCGATGGTACCCATGTATGGCTCAATGCTGCTTCTTCCTTAAAGTATCCTGTTTCTTTTGCCAGTTTAAGAGAACGTCGAGTGGAGTTAAAAGGAGAGGCATATTTCGAAGTTTCAAAGCTAAGGGTAGGTGAAGTTAGATTGCCTTTTACTGTGACCAGCGATAAGCAGGAGGTTGAAGTATTGGGTACTCATTTTAACATTAACAGTTATGAAGAAAGTGATGGTGTAGAAACCACTCTGTTGGAAGGAAGTGTTAAAGTAAGTCGTGCTGGGGTATTTGAAAAAACTATTGTCCCTGGCGAGCAGTCAAGAGTGAGTGACAATATCAAGGTCTTTAAAGTAGATACAGCAAATGCAGTAGCATGGAAAAATGGACTTTTTAAATTTGACAATGCCAGTATAAGTATCGTAATGAGCCAGTTGTCCAGATGGTATGATGTCGACGTAGAATATGTAGGTAATATTCCGGGGAATAAGTTTAACGGAGAGATTTACCGGAACATGAATGCATCAAAGGCATTTAAGATTTTGAGTTTGGCCAATATCAATTTTAGAGTGGAGGCGCCAAATAAAGGAACTGCCAGAAAGAAAATAATTATTACTGGAAATTAAAGCACAAATTATCCAGGTTTTAGGGTTGTAAAATCCGGACGAGCAAATATAAATTTAACCAAATAAACCAGACTGACATGAACAAACATCTACGAAGGCACACTTAGGCTGTGAAGGGACTTAAATAAGAAACCGGACAATGCTTGGACCCATTGACCGGCTAAAGATTTGAGCTAACCCTCCGATGATACATCGGAAAATTAATCTGTACTAATTTCTGTTTAACCCAAATCAACTCAAAAGTATGAAAATAAATGCTTTTAACCGAGGTATGTCTTTTAAGATATGCCATAAACTGCTATTGATAATGAAATTAACCACTTTCATCCTCATGATAGCCCTTGTTCAGGCCAGCGCTGCGGTGGTGGCACAGAAAGTCAACCTGAATCAACGGAATAAACCGCTCTCAACGGTGTTGCGCGATATTAAAAACCAAACCGGTTATGTTTTCTTAAGTAATGATTTTGACCCGGCAAAAGAGATCGTGTCTGTAAGTGTGATTAATGCCTCTCTGGAAGAGGCACTGACTGCTTGTTTTAAAAGACTGAACATTAATTATAACATTGTTGATAAAACGATTTTGTTAACCAAAACTGCAACTCTTTCGTTGAAGGCTGAGCAAATTGTAATTCGTGGTATCGTAAAAGATGAGAATGGTTTGCCTATTCCTGGCGCAGGTGTAAAAGTAAAAGGAACTCTGATTTCTGCAGCTACAGATATAAACGGGAGTTTCAGTATAAGTATTCCTTCCGAATCGTCAATACTTGTGATTACCTACGTGGGCTACGATGCTAAAGAAGTGAGTGTAAATGGACAGAAAACATTGTCGATTCAGCTGGTGCCAAATAGCAACGCTCTGGAAGAGGTCGCGGTTGTTGGTTTCGGAACGCAGAGAAAAGTATCCCTGATTGGCGCACAATCAACATTATCTCCTAAAGAGCTGAAGCAGCCCGTTGCAAGCATTACACAGTCTCTAGCCGGAAGAATTGCAGGCGTGGTGGGTGTACAGAGAAGTGGTGAGCCCGGGAGAAGTACCGCAGACATCTGGATTAGGGGTATTGCAACATTTGGGGGGAATACCAGTAATCCTTTGATTTTAGTAGACGGTGTAGAACGTTCTATTGACAATATTGACCCTGAAGATATCGAATCTTTTACCGTTTTGAAGGATGCTTCGGGTACAGCAGTTTACGGTGTAAGAGGTGCTAACGGAGTGGTTCTGGTAAAGACCAAAACTGGTAAAGTGGGGAAAAACACCATTTTGTTTGATTATAATGAAGGGATCAGTACATTCACTAAGAGACCGGAAATGGCTGATGGTCTTACCTATATGAATATGGCGAACGAGGCAAGTGTTGGCAGGGGGGGAATTGTTCAATATACGCAGGATTATATTAATAAGACCGCATCTGGAATAGATCCCCTGCTCTATCCAAATGTAAATTGGATGGACCAGATTTTGAATAAATACAGCCATAACAGAAGGGCCAATTTAAATGCAAGTGGTGGTGTAGACAGGGCTCAGTATTATGTGTCGCTTGCTTATTATAACGAATCTGGATTTCTTAAAACCAACGATTTGCAGCAATATAATTCCGCTTTGGATTACAACAGGTATAATTTTACCAGCAATCTGAACCTTCAATTGACCAAAACAACTAAACTGGACCTGGGCTTACAGGGCTATGCCTCAACCGGAAATTATCCGGGTGAGAATACCCAGGATATTTTTGGAACAGCTATGGACATTTCTCCGGTAGTTTATCCGGTGATGTATCCAGGCAATTTTATTCCTGGGATAGCTTCTAACGGAGGACAAAGAAATCCATATGCTGACTTAACCAGAAGGGGGTATAGAACAGAATTCAAAAATCAATTGTATTCTAACCTGAGGCTTACACAGGACCTGAGTATGATCACTCCAGGATTAATGGCTACAGGAATGTTCTCTTTTGATTCTTATAATGAAAATTTTATAAAACGATCAAAGAGAGAAAGTACCTATTTTATAGAGAATGTGCCTGGAACAAATTCACCTTATAAACCAGATGGTACACTAAATTTAAAAGAAACTTATACCAGCGGTGGTAACTATTTGAGCTTTGACCCCTCTCGTAATGGAAACAGAAAGACATACTCTGAGGCTGCAGTGAATTACGACCGGGCGTTTGGTAAACATCGAGTAGGAGGCTTGCTTTTAGGTTATGCAAGTGACGGAACCGAACCATTTGCTGGAGATTTTACGGCTTCTATACCAAAACGCATGCTTGGACTAGCGGCAAGAGCGACCTATTCTTATGATGATCGTTATTTTGCTGAATTTAATTTCGGGTACAATGGTTCGGAACTGTTTGCTCCTAATAAACGTTATGGATCATTTCCTGCTTTTGGTATCGGATGGATTCCATCCAATGAAAAATTCTGGGAGCCACTGAAAAGTGCAATTTCTTTCCTTAAATTCCGGTATTCGGATGGTGTAACTGGGATTGGTCAGATTAATGGGAGAAGGTTTGCTTATTTGACATTGGTCTCCGAAAATGATAACGGTTATCAGTTCGGAAAGAGTTTTAATTCTGTAAAAGGTATTAATGTAACTGATTATGCGGTAGACATTACCTGGGCGGAATCTAAGAAACAGGATTTAGGAATGGAGATCAGAACCTTGAACGACAACCTGTATCTTATCGTAGATTTATTTAAAGAAAAACGGACTGGGATATTTCTTCAAAGGGAATCTATTCCTGGTTTCATAGGTTTAACCAATTCTCCTTATGGAAATCTTGGTGTAGTGGACAACCGCGGGATTGATGCCACCCTCGAATATAATGTGAAAATCGGACAAGTTGATCTTGGTCTGAGGGGAAATGTCACTTATAACAGAGATAAATTATTAAATGACGATCGTCCTCCACAGCCTTATCCCTGGATGAGTCACATTGGAGATAATGTGATGGCTCGTTATGGTTATGTGGCCGAAAAATTATTCGATTCTCAGGCAGAAATTGATGCAAGCGCTGTACCGGGTTCGAAAGGCAGTATAAAACCTGGAGACATCAAGTATAAAGATCTCAACGGAGATGGAGTGATCAATGATTATGACAAGACCAAGATTGGGCGTGGTGATGTCCCTAATTTGATCCTTGGTTTTGGTTTTACAGCTTCTTATAAAGGATTTGCTTTAAGCACACTTTTTCAGTCATTGCAAAATGCGGATGTGATGCTGGGTGGAAATGGGATTATTCCGTTTAACGGCGGAGACAGTAATGTGTTTAGTAACATCACCGACAGATGGACACCGGAGAATCCAAGTCAGAATGTATTTTACCCTAGATTGAGTTACGGAGAAGCACAGAATACCAATAATGCTCTTGAGAGTTCATGGTGGGTAAAAGACGTAAGTTTTTTAAGATTAAAGAGTGCGCAGCTAAGTTATAATTTACCCAAAAGTGTCGCTACAAAATTAAAGGTTGGTAATGTTGCTGTGTATTTGATTGGTACAAATCTGTTAACATTCAGCAAGTTCAAACTTTGGGATCCGGAGCTGAATACCAATCCGGTAAATAAAAGCAGAGCCAATGGAACAAAATACCCGATGACGGCGAATGTCTCTCTGGGCTTAAATGTTAAATTCTAACCTTTTTGAAGAAATAATTATGAAAAAGTATATCTATATATCCTTAGTTGCCTGTTTAACTTTTGCAACATCCTGTAAAAAAGGTTTTTTGGATCAGGTACCGAATGACAGGCTGACATTGGAGGAAACCTTTTCTAACCGCGCAACAGCCGAGAAATTTTTAGCGAATGTTTATAACAATATCCCCGATGAGTTTGGTCAGCGTAATCCTGGAGGAGGTCGGAATTCCGGTCTATGGACGGGGGGCTCTGACGAAGCAGATTATGTGTGGGGCTTTGTTCAGTCGAATGCGATGAACATAGGAAGTTGGGATGCCAATACAGGTTTTGTTGGTGATTTCTGGAATAATTATTATAGAGGAATCCGTTCAGCTGGATTCTTTATGGCAAATATTGATAAGGTAGAAAAAGACATTACCCCACAATTAAGGGTGCAATATAAAGCAGAGGCAAGGGCACTTAGGGCGATGTTTTATTTCTATATTATGCGACTTTATGGTCCGGTCATCCTTTTGGGGGAAGACGTGATCGCGCCGGATGCACCAGCAGAACAAGTTCAGTTGCCAAGAAGTTCGTTTGATGAATGCGTTAACTATGTGACTTCTGAACTTGACAAAGCTGCAGCAGATTTACCGGTTGTTCCAAGTAATGATGATAATTATGGAAGAATCACCAAGGGAATCGCTTTGGCTTTTAAAGCACAAACTTTACTGCTTGGAGCAAGTCCGCTGTACAATGGCAATGGCGAACTTGCTGCGCTAAAGAATTCAGATGGGAAGCAGCTTGTTGCACAGAATACGGATGTTAGTAAATGGAAAAGGGCAGCAGATGCCTATAGAGCTTTTATGGATCAGTTTGTTCCAGGTACTTATAGTCTGTTTAAAAAGAATGATGCCTCGGGTAATTTTGATCCTTATCTATCTTGCAGGGATATATTTCTGACCGATTGGAACAGTGAGGTCATATTTGCCCGTCCTCAAAGTTCTATCGGGCCCAGACAATATGAGCTGACGCCTTATCACAGCGGGCAGAATTCTGATTCCAGGGGATCGGGCGGTTTGGGAGCAACGCAGAATCAGGTGGATGCATTTTTTATGTCAAATGGCAAGAGTATTGATGATCAGGGTTCTGGATATGTTAAAACTGGATACTCCAATTTTAAGGCCCCAGGTTCTCCGGTTACTGCCAATATATACAATCAGTGGGTAAATCGTGAGCCGCGTTTCTATGTGAATATCACCTATAACGGAAGTACATGGTTAAATACAAATAATGGCAATATCACAACCGAACTTTATAATCACGGCAATTCGGGAAATGCAACGGGTGGCGGTGACCATTCTACGACAGGTTATATTGTCCGTAAAGCTATGGGCCTTGGTAAATGGGACATTAGTAACCGTACGGATATATTGTACCGTTTAGCCAATATTTATCTGGATTATGCAGAAGCTTTGAATGAAGCCGAACCGGGAAATGCTGATGTCTTAAAGTATCTGAATCTGATTAGGGAAAGAGCAGGAATACCACAGTATGGCTCATCGGGATTGGCTGCACCTGCAGGTCAGGCTGAAATGAGACTCGCCATCAGGAAAGAACGCCGTGTGGAACTTGCTTTTGAGAACGCACGTTATTTTGATACCAGAAGATGGAAAATTGCAGAACAAACAGATAATGGACCTATATATGGTCTAAATATTACAGCTGATCTTCCCGATTTTTTAAATGTAGTTCCTTTTGAAAATAGGGTATTCCAGAAAAAACATTACTTATGGCCAATTCCATCTAAAGATGTGAATGTCGATAAATTGCTGGTCCAGAATCCGGGCTGGTAATTCGATATTGTTTAATTGTCAGGCAGTGCATTTTGCACTGCCTGATGTATGTTTAGAACCTATAAATTATGAAAAATATCAAACTAAAAGCCTGTCTGCTGCTGTTGATAGTGGGACTTTCTGCCTGTAGTAAAGGTCAAAATGAGATAGGAAGGCCTTCTCCCTCTTTGACAGCTGAAGCTACTTTTTCTGTTTTGGATGCCAATAGGGCATTTGATGATTTTACCCGTGTTTTTTATAATGCTGACCAGAAGCTGTTCTACAATAATAGCGATCGTAAAGATGTTGCTGTTGGCTGGCCACAGGCAGTGTTTTGGGACATTACGATGGATGCTTATAAAAGAACTAACAATCCTGTGTATTTGAAACAGATCAATGACATGTACCAGGGCGCGGCAAATGCCTATTCCAATTTTGATTGGAAATTGGTTAAGGAGGTGAACGATTTTATCTATGATGATATGATGTGGTGGATTATTTCTCTTTCGCGGAGTTATGAAATCACTAAAGAACAGAAGTATCTGGACGCTGCAGTTGCTGGCTTTAAATATGTTTGGGAGAATTCTCACGATCCGGTTGATGGAGGGATGCGTTGGAGTTGGAAAGTGGAAGGGAAGAATGCCTGTATTAACTATCCAACTGTGATTGCCGGGGTAACGCTGTATAACATCACTAAAAACACCGGCTATCTTGACAAAGCAAAAAACATCTACAAGTGGTCTCATGACAATTTGTTTGATGCTTCAACTGGAAGAGTTGCGGATCATAAGGTAGGTCAGAATCCGGCAGGATATGAAGATTATACCTATAACCAGGGAACTTGTATTGGTGCTGCAACATTATTATATAAAGCTACGGGAGAAGATGCTTATCTTGCTGATGCAAAGCTGGCTGCCGATTATACCAAAAATAAAATGTGCGATGGCAAAGGGATCTTGCCTGCAGAAGGGGATTGGAATGAGCAGGGGGTCTTAAAAGCGATCTTTGCCCAATATATACAACTGTTGATTAAGGATGCCGGACAAAACCAATATAAAGAATGGATTTACAGCAATATCAATCTGGCCTGGAGCAATCGTGACCAAGGAAGAGGAATTATGTTCAGGGATTATAAAGTGGCTTGCCCCACTAGCCTTGTACAATCTTATGAAGCCAGCAGCGGAGTGGCTTTTATGCAATTGTTTGATCCAATAGTTAAGTAATCCGGCGATGAAATATATATTATTTTCCCTTATCTGTTTTGCGGCACTAACCATGATGAATAGGGAGGATGCTAAGGCACAGATTTTATCTAAAGAAAAGACGACATTCCAAATTGCTGCCCCCTGGAAAGCAATTTATGATGTCCGTTCTGATGTGGCTATTGTATATGGCATTAATGATGCCGGTGGGAACTTTGAAGAAAGAGTAAAGGGGTACCGGGATAAAGGGTATGAGGTGCAATTTATGACAGGTATTGCCTGGGGTCAGTACCAGGATTATTTTACAGGAGAACTAGATGGGAAAAGTCATATGGATGAGGGACAGATGATGAGAAACGGGGAAACCATTTGGCATGGGAAAGATGTGCCTTATATCGTCCCGACAACATCTTATCTGAATTATATGAAGTCTCATGTCAGGAGGGCTATTGATGCAGGTGTAACAGCTGTTTATCTTGAAGAACCGGAGTTTTGGGCGAGAGCTGGTTATAGTGATGTGTTTAAAAAGGAATGGGTAAAGTTCTATGGTTTTCCCTGGAAAGCACCGCATGAATCACCCGAAGCGACCTATTTGTCTTCAAAATTGAAATATCAATTGTATTTTAATGCACTGAAAGAGGTTTTTAGTTATGTGAAGTCTTATAGTGAAAGCAAAGGGAGAAGAGTTAAATGTTATGTGCCAACGCATTCATTACTGAATTATTCTGCTTGGGAAATTGTTAGTCCGGAAGCGAGCCTGGCCAATCTGGAAGGGATGGATGGCTATATTGCACAGGTCTGGACTGGTACTTCAAGGGAGCCTTTATACTTTAACGGAACTAAAAAAGAAAGGGTATTTGAAAATGCCTTCCTGGAATATGGTTCCATGGTTTCGATGACTGCACCTACGGGAAGAAAAATCTTTTTTCTGACAGATCCAATAGAGGACAGGCAGCGCTCCTGGGAAGATTATAAGGTCAATTATCAGGCTACTTTTACAGCACAGCTTTTGTATCCCATGGTGAATAATTATGAGGTGATGCCATGGCCAAGCCGTATTTATGAAGGTAAGTTTAAGGTGGAGGGTAGCGCAGAGAAGCAACCTATTTCCCCGGATTATGCTACGCAAATGCAGGTGATGGTGAATTCTCTTAATGCGATGCCATTATCGGGAAACAAATTAAACGGAAGTCATGGCATAGGGATTTTGCTGTCCAACTCGATGATGTTCCAGCGCTTTCCTGTACATGAGGGCTATGATGATCCTCAACTCTCTAATTTTTATGGAATGGCTTTGCCTCTATTGGAACGTGGAATCCCTGTTGAAACGGTACATATGGAAAATCTGGCTAATCCAAATAGCTTAAAAGAGATTAAGGTTTTGGTGATGAGCTACGCGAATATGAAGCCGCTGTCTGAGCATTATCATGAAGAGTTGGCTGCATGGGTAAAGCAGGGTGGGGTACTGATATATTATGGCCGGGATAATGATCCTTTTCAGCGTGTAAATGAATGGTGGAATAGCGGTAATTATCGCTTTAAAGCGCCTTCTGCGCATCTGTTCACCTTGATGGGGATAGAAGGAGATCCTGCTCAAAGAACATTTGTATACGGGAGAGGAAAGGTTCTTGTGGTTAGACAAGATCCTAAAGAACTGGTAATGATGGGCAATGCGGATCATGTTTACCTGGAGAAGGTAAGAGAGGCTTATGAGCAATTTGCACAGGCAGGGAAGCTAATTACTAAAAACAATTTCGTATTGAATCGGGGGCCTTATATTGTAGCAGCGGTACTAACGGAAGCTGAAAATCAAGAGCCTCTATCCATAAAAGGCCCGGTTATAGATTTGTTTGATCCCTCCCTTCCGGTGTTGGAAAGTAAAAGCATACGACCAGGCACTCAGGCATATTTATACGATCTGAATGCGGTACGTAATAGGTCTGTACCTCAGGTACTGGCTGCTGCGGCGAGAGTTTATAAGGAATCAATAGGAAAAAAACACTACTCATTCATTGTTAAGAGCCCTTCGGAGACACAGAATGTAATGCGCATCTTATTGCCTTCAAAACCAACGAGGCTAATTGTAGATGGACCGTCTGGTCATTTGAAGATCTTCAAAAATTTATGGGATGCAAAGACAAAAACGCTGTTGTTGCAATTTGAAAATTATAGCGAAGGAGTAACAGTAGACGTCCACTGGTAATTGAACACTAAACACAACACATATATGAAACCTAAATTCTTATTTTTTCTTTTTCTGGGTCTATGGGGCCTGGGGGCTTCTGCGCAGCAGACAGATCTGGTCAGCTATGTTAATACCCTTCAGGGAACTAATTCCAGCCATGAATTGACCCGTGGCAACACTTATCCGACAACAGCATTGCCATTTGGTATGCATACCTGGACACCGCAAACCGGCAGAAACGGTGATGGTTGGAAGTATCAGTACCAGAAAGACCATATCCGCGGATTCCAGCAGGCGCATCAATGCAGTTCCTGGACCAGGGACTATGCGGTGTTTTCTTTTATGCCTTTAATTGATGAACTTGTTGTGGATGAAAATGCAAGGGAAGCAAAGTTTAGCCATGCAAATGAGATCGCAAAGCCAGATTATTACAAAGTACAGTTTGATAATCAGATTGCAACCGAGATCTCACCTACTGAACGTGGCGCGCATTTGAGATTTACCTACCCCAAAGGTAAAAAGAGCTATCTGGTGCTGGATGGTTATACACATCTGAGTGGGGTCAGCATTTTTCCTAAGGAAAGAATGATTACGGGTTATGTGAATAATGGGGAGGGCTTTAAAGAAGGATTTAAGAATTTCTTTGTGATCAAGTTTGATCAGCCCCTTAAAGCCTGGGGTACCTGGGAAAATAAAAAGAACAGCATCCAGACCAATGCCCTGACAGCAGAGGGTGAGGGTAAAGGGGCATATGTAGAATTTTTACCGGGTTCAAAGGTTCAGGTAAAGGTGGCTTCATCCTATATTAGTGCAGAACAAGCACAACTTAATCTAGATACAGAACTTGGAAAAGATAAAACGCTGGAGCAAACCCGGCAGAATGCAACAAAGATTTGGAACCAATCTTTAGGGAAAATCACGGTAGAAGGAGGATCTGAAGAGGATAAGGCAACTTTTTATTCTTGTTTCTTTAGAGCCAGTTTATTCTCCAGGAAATATTATGAGGTAGACAAAAATGGTCAGCCTTATTATTTCAGCCCTTATGATGGAAAGGTACATCCTGGTTATATGTTTACCGATACAGGATTCTGGGATACCTTCCGCGCCCAATTCCCTTTGAACACGCTAATTCATCCAACGATGCACGGGCGATATATGAAGGCATTACTGGAGGCTTACGAACAATGTGGGTGGTTGCCTTCCTGGTCATTTCCAAGTGAAGCCGGAAGTATGATTGGTAATCACGCCATCTCTTTGCTGGCAGATGCCTGGGTTAAAGGAATCCATACTTTTGATCCGGAACTGGCTTTAAAGGCATATTTGCACGAGGCGACTCATAAAGGACCCTGGGGCCCGGCAAATGGAAGAGATGGCTGGAAAGAGTATTATCAACTGGGTTATGTACCTTATCCGCAATATAGAGAAGCAACGGCAAAGACACTCGAGTATGCATACGATGATTTTTGCGGATATACGCTAGCCAGGATGACGGGTAAAGACTTCTATGCTGATGTGTTTTCCCGCCAGATGTATAATTATAAAAATGTGTATGATGCTTCAACAAGGTTTATGAGGGGCAAAGACAATACTGGAAAATGGAAGTCGAATTTTGATCCGGTAGAATGGGGAGGTCCTTATACAGAGGGGAATGCCTGGCACTGGCAATGGTCGGTTTTTCATGATATACAAGGATTGGTCAATTTAATGGGGGGGAAACAGAATTTTGTAGCAAAACTGGATTCTGTGTTCTCTGAACCCAACCGGGTAAATGTTGGTAGTTATGGAGGTATGATCCATGAGATGACCGAAATGGTGATGGCTAATATGGGGCAGTATGCGCATGGTAACCAACCTATACAGCATATGCCATACCTGTATAATTATGCTGGCCAGCCCTGGAAAACGCAGTACCATGCCAGGGATATTATGTATAAGCTTTATAATTCGACGGAAAATGGTTATCCTGGTGATGAGGATCAGGGACAGACTTCTTCCTGGTATGTGCTCAGCGCTCTGGGTTTCTATAGCGTAACTCCAGGTACAGATGAATATGTATTGGGTAGTCCAATGTTTAAGAAGATCACTATTAAGCTGGAGAATGGAAAAACATTTGTTATCGATGCTTCTGCTAACAGCAGAGAAAATGTCTACATTAAATCTGCTGCTTTAAATGGTAAGAATTATACCCGAAACTTCATTAAGCATGGGGATCTGCTGCAGGGTGGTGTGTTGAAATTAGAAATGAGTAGCCAACCGGAGAAAACACGTGGCCTGAATAACGAAGACCTACCGTTTTCGTTGACCCAAAAGAATGATTAATTGTAATTCTTTATAATTTTTTCCCGGTGCTCCAGTCCCCAGTTTACGAGCATACTGGTTACCGGGACGACACTTTTACCATAATTGGTAATAGAATAAGCAACGGTGAGGGGTTTTGTATCCCTCACCGTTCTGTTAATCAGAAGATTTATTTCCAGGTCTTTAAGTTCTTTTGATAACATCTTTGCAGAGATTCCTGGAATACCTTGTTTTATCTTTTTGAAATTGTTTTCTTCGGTGGGACGGTTACTGAGGTAACGCATGATTTGTAGTTTCCATTTTCCACCCAGTATTTCCAGGCTGTCGCGCAGAGCAGTCAGTTCTTCCTTACAGCTTATTTTATCCATCTTCATCCATGATCTTTAATAGGTAGGTTACCTCGGGTTAACCAATAGCAAATATAGGCGCTTAGTCCTTTAAATTTGCCTTAAAAATAATATGGAACTGATTTCTAAAATACCCCGGCGCATTGTTACGGGAAATAAAGATGGCAAATCGATTATTGTCGAAGACGCAAAAGTGAGTAATGTTTCGGAGCATTTTCCCGGACTGATCATTTCAGATGTATGGGCTACCGATGTCATGCCTGTTCCGCTTGCGAAGCAAACACATGTAGAAAACACAGCATTTCCTCAAACGCCAGCAAATGGATCTTATTTCCGTTATGTGAGTATCCCTCCGGATGAAGATCTGGGGATAGAAAAGATAAAAGAAGGCGATCCCCATCCTTTAATGCATCAAACAGCTACGCTGGATTATATCATCATCCTTTCCGGAGAGATCCATCTGGTCCTTGACGAGGAAGAAACCTTGTTAAAAGCCGGAGATATCGTTATACAGCGCGGAACCAATCATGCCTGGAGCAATCGCACTGACAAGAACTGTATCCAGCTTGCTGTATTACTTGATGCGAAGCTCTAAACAGGGCGGCTAAACGGAATGATGTCTTAATTCTTCCAGGTGAGCGAGGCCGGCTGCTGTAAGACTGGCAGAGTGTTGTACGGCTCCTTTGTGAATTTCGATATAGCCAAGCTGTTCGAGTTCATCGTATTTTTCGTGCATGCCACCTAAGATGGATGAGCTTACTTGCTGGTCAATGATTTCTAATAGGTCTTTGATTTCTTGCTTTTCCATAGCTTTGAATTGTTTAGTTAATTCAAAAACAGCCGGATGGGAATTTTGTTTTGATGGTGTTGGGAATTACAGAATCAGGTCCTCATCTGCTGTGTGTACGGGTTCCAGGTCTTTGAGTTCTTCTTCTGTAAATAGTCGGGAGTGGATGAGAAATCCTTTATCAAGGGTAGATTCAAGTGAAAAACTGGCTGCTCTGCCTTCCATCACACCGAGGGTAAGTTGTGTGTGTTTCCAGTATTCAAACTGATCTCCGGCCATATAAAATTTACAATCCTCAATTTCTCCAAGGCATACATCATTAGACCCAACTAGAAAACCACCTTTTTCAAAACAGTGGGGGTAAGATCCTTCACAACAACCACCACTTTGATGGAACATCAAGTCACCATATTCTTTCTGAAGGATATGGATTATGGCTGCAGCGGCCTCTGTGACTAAAACTCTTTTGGTACTCATGACAATCTGATTATCGGTTAAAAAAGGTACCTCATCATATTGAGGCACCTTTTGAATCATAAACCTAGAAAAAACCTAATTTCTTTTTATCATAAGAGATCAGCATGTTTTTTACATGTCTGTAATGGTCTAGCAT
The DNA here is from genome assembly GCF_003061025.1 of Pedobacter sp. HMWF019. Lineage (GTDB taxonomy): Bacteria > Bacteroidota > Bacteroidia > Sphingobacteriales > Sphingobacteriaceae > Pedobacter. Next base: position 14,925 of record NZ_QAIL01000453.1, read on the forward strand.
CATCTTATGGTTTTCACGGCCAAAGCCAGACTTTTTATATCCTCCAAATGGTGCGTGTGCAGGATAAGCATGATATTGGTTTACCCAAACACGGCCCGCCTCTATAGCGCGGGGTACCTGATAAATCTCGTGGGCATCTCTTGTCCAGACGCCGGCGCCAAGGCCATACAAGGTGTCATTTGCGATTTCTATCGCCTCCTCTACAGTCTTAAATGTAGTTACGCAAACCACTGGTCCAAAAATCTCTTCCTGAAAAATCCGCATTTTGTTGTGGCCTTTAAATATGGTTGGTTCGATGTAATAGCCGGTTTCCAGTTCTCCGGGTAGGTGATTAATTTCTCCACCGGTCAAGATTTCTGCACCTTCTTCTTTACCTATTTTTAGATAGGATAATATTTTTTGGTACTGCTCATTGGATGTCTGGGCCCCCATCATACTGGACTTGTCGAGTGGATGGACAGTTTTAATTGCTTTTGTCCGTTCAATGACTCTCGTTATGAATTTGTCATAGATGCTTTCCTGGATCAACAGCCTGGATGGGCAAGTACAAATTTCGCCCTGATTTAAAGCAAACATCACTGCACCTTCTACGGCTTTGTCAAAAAAATCATCATCCTGATCTGCTATGGATTCAAAAAAGATATTTGGAGATTTTCCACCCAGTTCCATGGTAGAAGGAATAATGTTTTCTGCTGCGTATTGCATAATGAGGCGTCCGGAGGTGGTACTTCCTGTAAAGGCAACTTTGGAGATCCGGGTTGACGTGGCTAAAGGTTTGCCAACTTCAATTCCATAGCCATTAACTATGTTCAGGACGCCCGGAGGCAAAATATCCCCGATAAGTTCCATGAGGATCATGATGGAGACAGGTGTTTGTTCTGCTGGTTTTACGACAGTACAGCAGCCAGCAGCCAGTGCGGGTGCGATTTTCCATGTGGCCATTAATAAAGGGAAATTCCATGGGATAATTTGAGCAACAACGCCTATAGGTTCGTTAAGTGCAATACTTACGGTATTTTCGTCATGCTCGGAGATGGTTCCTTCTTCAGCCCGGATAACACCTGCGAAATATCGAAAGTGATCAACCACTAGTGGAAGGTCAGCGGCAAGGGTTTCACGGATAGCCTTGCCATTATCAATTGTTTCTACAGCAGCCAGGTATTCCAGGTTGTCTTCAATTTTCTGTGCAACCTGGAGTAATATATTACTTCTGTAGGCAGGAGCACTTTTTCCCCAGGTCTTAAAAGCTGCATGTGCCGCATCCAGAGCCAGTTCTACATCTTCTTTGCTGGATCTGGCGGCTTTGGTAAAGACTTTGCCGTCTATAGGAGATATGTTATCGAAATAAACTCCTTTTACCGGCGCAATAAATTTTCCGCCAATATAGTTGTCGTATTGTGATTTAAAGGTGGGTCTTTTTACAAGCTGTTCCATGATGTATTAAATTTGGTTGATACAAACCTAGTCGGTAAATCGCTGGAAGGATAGGAGAATAGTTGCAACTGGTAGCATTATTGTTGCAGGCTTTGTAACACTATTGAAATAAAGTTATATTTGAGTATATCGTATATTTCCAATCTGGGATGAAGGTAGCTGACCAAAAATAAGGGTAGGTATGATGCAACACAAATTAGATCTGGTTAACTTAAGCAGGGAGGCCAGACTTCAAACGCTCGTGGAAAACAGAACATCCTATACATTGGAGCGTTGCGAACTGAATGTGTTCGAAACCTATGTGCAATCTTATAAGGTTCCATTAACCTTTAGTGATTTTGTGATCACCAGTATGCTGCGGGGTAAAAAAATTATGCATCTTTTTGATAAGGAGGGATTCGACTATTTGCCTGGCGAAACGGTCATTGTACCTGCAGACCAAACGATGAAGATCGATTTTCCGGAAGCATCTGATCATACACCTGCACAATGTATTGCGCTTGCAATTGATCAGGAACAAATTAAAAGAACGATCCGCTATCTGAACGAATATTTTCCCAGATCTGGTCCGGGGGAGCTCTGGACTCTAAGCTACGATGAATATCATTTCTATAATAATGAGGATATTGCCTTTCTGATTAATAAAATCATCAGGATTTGTTCAGAAGGATCAAGGGAAAAAGACGTACTGGCAGATCTTACCCTAAAAGAACTATTGGTAAGGATTATTCAGACTCAGAATTTAAAGGCCGCAGATGGGGATAGGGCAGGCTGTAACCATAGTCCTCTGGGATATGTGATTGGCTATATCAAAGCGAATCTTAATGAGAAGATCAGCATTAACAATCTCAGTAACAAGGCTTGTATGAGTAAGGCTTCTTTTTATCGCTTATTTAAACGCGAATTGGGTATTAGTCCCAACGATTATATTCTAACAGAAAAGATCAAGAAAGCTAAACAGCTCCTGGCCAGACCAGGAGCGAAGATTGCAGCAATTAGTTACGAGCTGGGCTTTAGTGATGCCAATTATTTTATACGGACCTTTAAGAAACTGGTTGGTGTAACGCCGGGCAGCTATCAGCTCTCGGTATATCGAAATGATTAACTCATAAAAGGCCATTCGTTTTGTAAATAATCCTCATTTTTGCACAATGAATTATGCACCGAAAGTAACCAGAGGAGCTGTAGCTGCCATGTTTTTTATGGCTGGATTGTGTTTTTCCAGCTGGGCGTCTCGAATTGCAACTATACAGCAAAAATTATCATTATCTGATGCGGGTCTTGGGGCGGTGCTTTTTGCGTTACCGGTAGGATTGATGCTTTCCTTGCCTTTGTCTGGCTGGTTGGTCACTAAAATAGGAAGCCGAAGGCTTTTGGCTGCTGCATTGGTAATGTATGGTCTTATGCTCATTACTCTTGGTGTGGTGTCAGAAGTTTATCAGCTGCTAATTTGTTTAGTGGGCTTTGGACTGGCGAGCAATGCGGTTAATATTTCGGTGAATACACAAGCTGTGGCCACGGAGGGTTTGTATCGTAAACCAATTATGGCTTCTTTTCACGGAGTCTGGAGTTTAGCTGGTTTTGTTGGGGCAGGGATTGGGACATTTATGATTGGAAAAGGAATTTTACCTGCACCACATTTTGTTTGTATTGCTGTGGTTACGGTGATTTCTGTAGTTGTATGCTGGCGGTACTTACACAATGATCGTAAACCAGTGCATACGGGTTCGGCATTTGCAATTCCGGATAAGTCTCTGATTACCTTGGGACTGATTGCTTTTTGTTCTATGGTCTGTGAAGGGGCAATGTTTGACTGGAGTGTGATTTACTTTAAGAAAATTGTATTGGCTGAAAAAGGATGGATGGTAGCTGGATATACTGCTTTTATGTGTACAATGGCTTTGGGTCGCTTTGTTGCGGATAAATTTTCTGCACGCTTTGGATTAAAAACTACGCTACAGGTAAGTGGAGCATTAAGTACAATTGGTTTACTTATAGCCGTTGTTTTTCCGGCTCTTCCGACGGCAATAATTGGTTTTATGCTGGTAGGGGCGGGAGTTTCTTCTGTGGTGCCTATGGTTTACAGTGCTGCAGGAAAATCTACTACAATGTCTCCGGGTGCCTCTATTGCTGCAGTTTCTACCATTGGTTTTATTGGTTTCTTAATTGGGCCTCCGGTTATTGGCTTTTTGTCTGGTGCGTTTACTTTACGCATTGCATTTGTATTTATTGCCTTTATGGGATCTTGTGTGGTTATTTTATCGACCAGGTCAAAGGTGTAAATGTACCGGAAATCTGTATATGAAAAAAGGACAACATCATTGATGTTGTCCTTTTTTAGAGTGGGAGATACTGGGTTCGAACCAGTGACCCCCTGCTTGTAAGGCAGGTGCTCTGAACCAGCTGAGCTAATCTCCCTTCGGTTCTTCTCTTTTTGTTTTGAAACAGCTGAGCTGCTGTTTTTGTGGGAGATACTGGGTTCGAACCAGTGACCCCCTGCTTGTAAGGCAGGTGCTCTGAACCAGCTGAGCTAATCTCCCCTTGGTTCTCCTCTTTCTGCAATTGTGCCAGCTGAGTAAGCTGTGTCCCTCGTGATCGGGAGTGCAAATATACACCTCTAAATTAAAACTCCAAAAAACTTTTCTAAAATTTTAAGATAAGACATCTTCAAGGATTTGATGGGATCGGATTTCTCCAAAGGAAGCGGTATGTAAAGTATAGAAAATCAGAATTTTATCTACAATGATCCTTCTTGTGGAATTGTTTAATTTTATTTCATTAATTTTTTCAAATGGTGTAGAAAATAGAGAAATAAATAGATCAGCCTCTGTTTTGTTCATGAAATGCGGGTGGACAGGGG
>NZ_QAIL01000454.1:0-3084 GCF_003061025.1 Pedobacter sp. HMWF019
TACTTAGACTTCACCACTGATCGATTTGCAGTCAATGGTTTATTATTAGATATCTTAAAAATAAATTTGTTCCCCCTAATTCTAGCTTCAATATTTATCCAACAATCCCCTTCAAGCTTATTCACCCCATGCTTATACGCATTTTCTACTAGAGGTAGCAAAAGCAAGGGTGCAACCGTGTAACCCCGAAGTTCGGGATCCATATAGGTATTCACTTCAAGACCCTCAACATGCCTGATCTTCTCCAGGGCCACATATTCAGCAATGATATCCAGTTCCTTCTGAAGATCTGCAGTCACGCTGTTACACTCATACAGTATATAACGCAAAATATTTGCTAAACCCAGAACCACCCCAGGTGCCGCATCAGACTTACTGATACACAGTGCAAACAAATTATTCAGCGTATTGAAAAGAAAATGAGGATGGATCTGTGCCTTCAGCAAAGTCAATTCTATTGCTTGATTTCTGTTCCTGTAAACCAGGTATACAATAACCACAGACAGGATGAGCAATACGATTGCTGAACAACCAAAAATCAGGTATCTGTCCTTTCTATGCAATTCATAATCCTTACGCATAATCAACAACTTCTGGTCAGCAATAGCCTTTTCCTTTAAAGTCGTCTGGTATTTAATGTCCGTTTCATGAATGGCTTTCTTCATAGAAACAGAATTAGCAGAATCACTAAAAACAATATATCTCTTTAAATAATCCAGAGCCGTCCCTTTATCACCCAAAGCCTCATATATTCTTGAACCAAGTTGATAACATTCCCTAATGTCACTAGTATCCATTTCTCGCAACGCCTGGTTGATATTTCTGTTGAAATAATATTTAGCCCTTTCATAATTCCCCAATCCATAATGCGTTTCAGCCATCGCCATTTCCGTATGAAGTTTGAAGCCAGGATCTTCATTGTTAATGCGTGTGTAATACTCAGGAATTTTATTCAACTCTATTAAAGAATGATCAAACTGCTTTTTAATCACGTACGCATGACTCAGGAACAAATAAATTCTGGCCACCTGCAATGGTTCCCTTGCTTTATCAATATTTCGTTCAGCTTCCTGCAAGTGTCTTAAAGCAAGATCATCCTGTCCACTCAACATCTCCAGCAGCGCAATGTCTAACCGCTCCTTAATCAAATTAGTATTACCACTACTGCTCAACAAGCTATAGGCTTTAGTTGAATAGTCCAGCGACTTATTACCCTCCCGAAGTTCAAAAAAAACATCAGAGAGAAAAAAATAGTATTTTGCCTTTTCAGCTGTATTGTATAGGCCTTCAGAAACCTTTAGCGCTTTAGTGATATTGTCAGCAGCCAAGCTCCACTGTCCAAGTTTACTTTGATTAAGCGCCAGGCCATAAAAAGCTTCCGCCATATGCTTTTTATCATTTGTTTTCTTGCTGACCCTAAGCATTTCCTGAGACACCTGCTTCGCCTGCTCGTGCAATGATTTACGGAAAAGTAAATCATGATAAGCATCCAGATATTGAAGATAATTAAAAGTGCCAATGGTATCCTTTAACGGAGGCAACATGCTTTTAACTTTTCTTAAACTTAGCTCTGCAGAGTCCAGCATGTTTTTCTTCATATGCGCCTTTGCAACTTCAAGTTCTTGCCGGAAAGAAACAGGTAATTGCGGAAGCTGAAAACTTAAATTAGCAGAGGCCATACAGAAACCGCTCAAATAAAGAAAAAGCACAAGAAAAATTTTCTTATTCATCATTTAGACCATATAAATTTACAAGACAGGCATTTTAGCAAGTCACGATCCTTCAAAACGAATATACGCCCAAAACGCTAAACAATTGTAAATGTATAAGTTAAACTTTTACAAATTCAACCCGCCTGTTCTGTGCTTTTCCTGTACTGGTTTTATTATCTCCAACAGGCTGACCAGCACCCTTGCCATCCGTCAAAATCGATATCTCTGAAATGCCATAATCATCAACTAACATCTTCTTCACCGCCTCTGCACGTTTTTTAGACAATAGCAAATTAGACTCAGCTCCGCCTTCATCATCTGTATGACCAATAATTCTCACTTGAATAGCATTGTCTTTAAGGGCAGCCGCAATCTCCTTAATGATCCCCGTAGAAATTGGTTTTATCTTATCCGAACCAGAATCAAACTGAATACCCGTGGTCACAAACCTGCCCTCATCCATCAGTTTAGAGCGGGTATCAGCTTTACCCTCAGCAAGCTTAATATTGCCTACATAAAATGCAGGATACCCTTCTCTGACTTTAGCAGCCTCAAACTGAATCTGATTAAAACTATGATTGAGTGCAACCGCCGTAGGAACATCCATGACTTTTTCATCATTAAACCACATTCTGAATCTCTCGCCCTGTACCGTCATCGCAACATGGACCACCCCGCCTCCATAATATCGACTAAAATCTCTTAACCTATTCCACTCCGTATTCAACTTTACAATGCCTTTTTCTGTAGCATCCATTTTAACATCCGCATACTCAGCAGGAAATCTTGTCTTAAAGTTCAACATATTATTTAGCTTATGTCCGCCGTAGCTTAACTTTAAAGCTTTATCACCACCATCATAAATTTGAAATTGCCACGCTGGATAAACCGCAGTAGTTTTAACCGGGAGGTTCACCAGTAAATCGTACTCAAATGTAAAATTCGGGGGAAACTTCACAGTAGGTGTTAAGGTTCTCCCAGAAACCAACTTCAACCACCTTCCGGCAAGTCCATCAACAGTTACCACTTCCGCCGAACCATTAGTAAACCACTTTAGCGGAAATTCACCAATCACATCCTGGTCAAAATTCTCCGCATATACGATTTTATCACCAGGCACAAAATCAAATTTTGAGTAAGACGCCAAATGGTTGGCTTTTTGCGTTGAATTGGCACCCCCATCTCTTTTTTCATCATTAACTTTACCTGATTTGTCTTTGTTACCATTTCCTTTTTTCGTAGCCCCATCAATCACCTGTTCGGTTTTTTGTGCGCCCTTTTTTGTAATCAGATCACTACCCACATTTGCAGCTTTTTCCTTCAATTTTTTTAAAAAACCTTGGGAAAAAACCGTTCCAGACAATGCAATAAG
>NZ_QAIL01000454.1:3094-23101 GCF_003061025.1 Pedobacter sp. HMWF019
AGAATACATTACTAGCCAGAGAACTAAAAGCGATACACAACTGTAACCATCTGAATCATGACCAAATTAAAGACTCAAACGCTACTTGACAACACAATGAAGTAATTCGACTTCAAAGAACAGCCATTTCATCATTAAAACACCAACCTTCGTCTACTGAATACATAACTTAATACCGCTTACGTATGCGGCTAAGTGTCTCTGGTACCAAGCCAAGATAGGACGCCAAATATTTCAATGGGATACGATTAATCCAACCCGGATGCTCCTGCATCAGGTTAAGGTAGCGTTCTTCTGGTGTAGATAACAGAAACATAGCTTCCCTATTTTCCTTTCTGATAAACATCTGTTCCATCGCGATACGCAAAAACTTTTGCCAGGCGCTATACTTTTCAACCAAATACATCAGGTCATGATGGGATATCACTTGTACAGTCAAAGGCTCCATTGCCAACACATTAAAATTAGCAGGCTTTCCGGTACTATAACTCGCATAAGAGCCACAGAAATATCCCTCCGTGTTGAAATCTTTAGTCACCTCGATACCGTCAACATTATAAAACAATCGGGTATAACCTTCATGTATGAAGCCAAGATATTTGCATACCTCACCCTGCCGCAGAAACAGTTCCTTCTTTCTAAACCGTTTAAATCGAAAAAATTCGATAGAAGCCTCCCATTCTTCATCGCTCAGCATCACCTGAGTGCTGATTACTTTTCTTAATAGTGTTTCGTCCATAGCTCAAAGATTAAAATTAATGAATTTTAAAATCTTGACTACAATCAAGAAAAGTTGTTACGCCACCAGGCAATTTTGCATTAAACAAAAAATATAAAATGATGGCAAACAAACTAATCACCGTCCAGCTCGTGCTGACTATAATTCTGGCCTCCCAAGGTATATTCTATCTTATGGGCGCCGCACAAGCCTATCAAAAACTTTCCCTACACGCATTCTCTGAACAGCGATTGGTTTTAGACAACGTAATCGCGATCAGACTTAAACTACTTTACGGAATAGCACTTCTCCTGGGACTTGCGGTGTTAATTGGCCTTCGAAAAACACCATTATCAAGCATGTTTATTGGTGTTTCAGCAGCTACTTTATTCCTCTTGGCAGACGTAATTATCGCATTAGTCATCAACATCCCAATCAACAAAGCATTCGCAAATTTGGCGATCTCAGATATTGGGCGAGGAGCCAGGCTGCAAGCATCCTGGTTGCAAGCCGTATTGTTCAGGGGCATATTATCAACCCTGGCCTTAATCACCCTTTTAATCAGCTGGGCAAACCGTTAACCAAAGTTTAGTTCGCGCTTAAGAAGCGAAAAAAAATAAATGTATTCTTATGAAAACCAACTTAAAATTACTGGTATGGGCATTAGGTGTCATGCTTAGTTTATCCTGCAAGAAAGATAAAAACGCCACCAAAGAACCAGCATCATCTAAAGCTGTTCCAGTTGCCCTGGGCACGCCCAACGGAGCTGCAGTTCAGAAAACTATAGGTCCGGCAGGAGGCACTATTGAAATGCCTGGTTCGGCAATCGTACTCAATATTCCAGCAGGCGCAGTAGATGCCGCCACAATATTCAGCATACAACCCATAACCAATACGCTGGGCCAAATGGGCATCGGTAATTCCTACAGGCTCTTGCCAGAAAATGTATCCTTTAAAAAAGACATCGAAATCGTTTTTAACTATACCGAAGATCAACTCATCGGTACTTCAGGAGAGTTTATGTCTGCGGCTTATCAAGATGCGAAAGGCTATTGGCACGCGCCATCAAAAGCAACCACCGAACAATACAATTTTACTGTTAAAGTAAAAACCAAACATTTTAGCGATTGGATCCTGACGCATAAAGTCGTAATGATCAATAAAGGCAAAGGTACGTTAGAAAAAAATGAAACCGCCGATTTCCAGGTATTGATGCAATCCTTTGAAGAAACTATTGATGATGATGACTTATTAGGTCCTGTCATACAAGTTACCGAGGCAAACGTCGTTTCCTGGGAGCTAACTGGAGATGGATCAATTGGAAATGGAAAAAGCGTCAGTCAGAAATACACTGCCCCTTCAACCATCAAACAACGGGGAATAGCAACCATCAGCGTTACCTTAAAAGATGTATGGAAAAAAATACTCGATCCCTTACCAGGTCAACCAACAGAAAGCTGGGTATTCTATGAAATCAAGCTCATGCCAGATGAATACTTCATTTGGAAACAAAACGGAGAAGAATTCGAGGGTTCACAACGCCTTCAGGCAACTTCCCTCGGTAACGGTCAGATCGTCATCAATACAGAAGCACCACATAAGGAAACCTCTGTATTTTTAAGCATTAGCGGTAACTATCCAGGAAAACATCTCTTTACTGCAGAACCAAAAGACGGAAGCTCATTAGGCGTTGTCGGCTATCTAAATTTCCTATTTACCAGCCGTTACACCTGCGAGAACAAGAACAAAAGCACCGACGGATACGTAACCATCACCTCTACAGGTGAAAAACCCGGCGACTATGTCATTGGTGAACTAGCAGGCAACTTTGCAAACGGAAACGGTTGCAGCCCCGAGGTATCCTTCGTGACCGGAAAGTTTAAAATCATGTTACAAAAGTAATCAGCAACAAATATCCCGGCAGCGGTAAAAATCTACCGCTGCTTCTATTGGTATAACTAAGACGTCGAAAGAGTTATTGGGATAAAAACCTGTGCTACATTGGCTTTTTCATTTTAATTCCCTCGCTATCGCTGCAATTTATTATTCATAGTTACGCCGCAGGTAAGTACTGTTTGATTTTTTGTATTAAAATGTTTAACAATATGGCATAATGGTTGAAGTGAAAAGATAGGTAGAACGGTAAATCAAATAGTTAAATTATGGCAAACTTTATCATCTTTCAATGGATTAATAGAATGGATAGTCATTATAGGTTATACTTATCTCTAGCCTTAGCTCTGGTAACGTTCTTTTTAACTTCTGAAGGATTTGCGTTTCCAATACACTGGATGGCAACTTGGCTGGCTTTTACACTTTCTAACTTGTTATTGGGTTGGATAACCATACTCTCTTCTCATCCTATTGAAGTCAGGAAAATTGCTAAAATACAGGATTCAAGTAGATTGCTGATTTTTATTTTCGTTATTCTTTCTTCTATCGTCAGTTTATGTGTTGTTGTTTTATTATTGCATTCTTCTAAAGGACTTTCAGGAAAAGATCTGGTTGAACATACTATTCTGTCGATCGCCTCAGTAGTTTGTGCATGGTGGTTAGTTCACACCATTTTTACATTCAGGTATGCTCACCTTTATTATGGAGCACCCACTAAGTCCAGTTCGAAAGCGAAGTATATAGAAGGCTTGGAATTTCCAAATGAAAAAGAGCCCGATTATTTGGACTTCATCTATTTTTCCTTTGTAATCGGCATGACTTTTCAGGTTTCTGACGTACAAATTACCTCAAAACGTATAAGACGATTGGCATGGATGCACGGGATACTCTCTTTTGCCTTTAATACAGTTATCGTTGCGTTGAGTATAAATGTTATTTCAGGTCTTATACAACAGTAAATATCTGTATAAAAAACTGGTTTCTTGTAAAAGGAGTTAATTGTTAAGGATCAAAATCCCGCTTTAATATAGTATCTTGAAAATTAAGCTTGTTGTTGTTGCTGGAATGTTAACAGAATAAATTCAGCAGGACGAGCAATAGCCAACATTACAGTAAAGCGCATAATTCCCCCTAATATATCATTAGGAGTCATGGTGCTCCCTAACCCAATCTGAAGTTTGTAAGCTTGTTCCGGAGATTCACCTGCCAGTGCCCCTTGTCTCCATAAGTTATAAAGGAAGTTGTTGATCATACTACTGATCGTTATCCATGTGTTTCCATCGTTGGCTTCAAAAACATATGATCTGGTCGCTAATTTTAAAGATTGTTCAATCATAATCAGGGTACGCCTTACATTGATGTATTTCCAATCCTGGCTGTTGCCGTCTAAAGTACGCGCACCCCATACCAATGTGCCCATCTCTGGGAAAGGGCGGATGACATTGATAGACTTACCAGCTATTACATCCACATTGAGCAATTGCTGTTCTTCACTGGAAACTGCAATTGCAGTTTCATTTACCATGCTTAAAGCCACATTGGCCGGGGATTTCCAAACACCTCTTGTGGTATCAACAAGTGTAAAGATACCAGCAATAGCAGCGCTTGGCGGAAGTAAATTTAGCTCTGATCTAATTTTATCAAGAATGATAGCATACGTTGGACTTGCAGCTATTAGAGACTTATGGTAGTTGATCTTTGCGGCAGGTGTTAACTCTTCTGGCTTCAATGCTTCAAACCTTTCCACAATTTCTTTTACATTTTTCTCTGGCAATAAGGAGTCCAACTTTATTGTTGGGGCAAGATTCCGATAGTCAACTTCGCCGCTCTGTATTACAGAGGTCTTAAGATAGGGGTAGTAGGCGGCGCCACAGTTTAAATTCTCCGTACCTATGCAGTCGCGAAATTCCTTGCTGTCTTCTTCAATTAAATTCCCTGTCTTATTGTAAACATCAAATATTCCAAACCGGTTTTGCATTTTAAAACAATGTGACAAAACTAGTTTATATAGATCATATGCAGGTTTACCTAATGAAATTACATCCGGCAAGACTACAAGCGTCGGCTCCTCTTCCTTTTCCAGGACTGCGAAAACACTCTGGCCATCTTTATCTGTGAAATCATTGATTTTGATCTCAAAGCCATCCGGTTTATTACCATACGTGTCTACTGTAAGGATGTAACAGGTACTTCCACCATTATGGTAAAATAATCTGATGGCATTGTATAGTAAGGCTACATGTTTAGGGTTGATCTTTACAACTTGATCTTTATCAAAAATTTTGAAAGTTTCCTCTCCAGGCGTTGTCGAATTCTCAACTGTAAATTGAGCGTTGAAGCCTTTGCCAAAATATTCTTCAAATACAGCGAGAGAAGTGATACGCGTAGGTATATACACCAGTGATTTTCCTTTTCGCTCGGCTTTTTCGGTGTAGCCAATAAAAACAGGGATAGCTGTTTCTACAGCTATTACAGGGCCTGGAAAGGTATTTTTTTTCTCGATGTATACACCTGGTGTCTTGTCGTTCTTTGCCATAATTTTTTATTAATATAATACTTTTTTTGTTATCCTTGAACAAAGCACCGCCTCATTTAAGTACATAGAAATGGACTGGTTGGAGGGCTGCCAACTATAAGACGATAAACAGGGACGATCAGTTTTAAAACTGGAAAAAGGCGGCTCAATCTTCTCTGAAGGTTGGTCCTTTTCCTCCCTTAGCAGAATTATTATTCATTTAACATGAAAAAATATGAAAACAGTTTCAAAAAATATCAAACTAATCCGTCCAAAAAATGCGATGGAGGCAAGGAGAAGTAGCGAACTAACACCCGTCATCGGGAGTAGGAATGACGACACGATCTGACTACTTTTGGCTGGTGTGTACACTGGCCTACTACATCTACTTTATTGAAAAATACAAATGAAAAACATTATTGCTTTAATTGTTTTGGTGTTCATGTTTGGACTGGTGAAGGCGCAATCTAACCGGGAGGATCTGGAAATCCGGTGGCCGAAGGCTGAGGGTTGGGAACTTGATGAAAAATTATCCGTCCAGAACGATTTTTCCCGTCGTCATTATAAATGGGATGTTAAAGACAATAAGCACCTGGGCTGGCAAAAAGTGGTGCTGATTTTAAATGATGACCTCACGGTAAGTACCAAACCTTTGGACAGTATTGATGTGTCCAATGATTTATTAAAGGACAAAGGCATTCGTTATCAATTGCTGGCAGAAAGTAAAAATAACCTTAATCCTTATAGATTGATCAGTCTGGAAAACCGGACGGTAAAATCTGAACAAACACCAGTTTCTACGCTTATTTACATTATTGATGGCAAGACATGCAGGCATATGGTGCTTGTGTCTGTGAAAACATCAAAGTTCTCAGCCGATTTTTTGAAACAATGGTCTGAGATTTTATTAAACAGCCGGATCATTCCATCAAAAGATGGAAATTTTGAACTTACAGATGATGCGTTTTTTGACATCAAAGAAAGGAATGGAGGCAGTGAATTTTATGTTACTGCCAGTTTTAAATCAAATCAGGTTGCACATTTGCTTAAGGGCCAGTCTGCTAAAGTTGTTGTGGATGATTTTCCTGAACTTAGTCTTTCAGGTAAAGTGATGGAGATTAGTAATGTAAAAAATGAATCTCCTTTAAGCGCTCCGAATAACCAAAGCGGAAATTATGTGAAAATAGTTGAAAGATTTCTGGTGAACATTAAAGTTGAAATAGGGGCTGGGGATAAGGAGAAGTTTAAAAATCACATGAGTTGTACAGTTAGGGTGGCCACAGCTCCCTAAAGATACACTATGTATTTTAACGGATAAATTGACCCCCCAAGCCGTACAACGTTACAAACCACCCAAAAAGAACATAATGGAACAAACAATCGACATTCAGAAATAGAAACAGATGCCAATATGAAAAGCTAATAATTTTAGTATTATTTGTTTTAGCTAAATAATTTAGCATAACTTTGTGTGACCTAAGTTTTATGTCATGCAAAGCGATAAGCACATCATCCACATGGATCAGGATGCGTTCTTCGTATCTGTGGAGGTCCGTAAAGATCCTACTTTAAAAGGAAAGCCAGTGATCATCGGAGGAACTTCCGATAGAGGGGTCGTGGCCTCCTGCAGTTATGAGGCCAGAAAATACGGTGTGCATTCGGCCATGCCTTCTAAATTGGCCAAACAGCTTTGTCCGCATGCCGTCTTTGTTAAAGGCAATATGGATGCCTATACCAAGGCTTCCCTTGAAATTACAGAGATTATACGGGAAAAAGTTCCACTATTTGAAAAGGCCAGTATCGATGAACATTATATAGATATGACCGGTATGGATCGTTTTTATGGTTGTATGCAATACGCTCATGAATTGCGTCAAAAGATCATGAAAGAGCTTTACTTACCAATCTCTTTTGGCCTGTCTGTAAACAAAACCGTTGCGAAAATGGCCACCAACGAATGTAAACCAGGTGGAGAAAAAAACGTAGAGTTGCCGGAAGTGCAACCCTTTCTTAATCCACTTTCTATCCGAAAAATTCCAGGATTGGGTGAGAAAACGTTTATTAAATTAAGCGATATGGGCATCAAACGTATTTTTACGCTTTCTCAGATTCACCCTGAGCAAATGCAAAAATTGCTTGGTAGAAACGGTTTATCTCTGCTTGAAAAATCAAAGGGTATTGATTATTCACCTGTTGTCCCTTATGTAGAACAGAAATCCATAAGCACCCAATGTACTTTTAAAGCAGATACCATTGATGTGAACTTGTTAAATAACCTGCTTACATCTATGGTCATAGACATTGCCTATCAACTACGGGAGAAAAAGAAATTAACTGCTTGTATAACCGTGACCATTCGATATTCGAATTTTGAGGATGTGACAAAACAGGCCACCATTCCATATACATCGCTGGATAATGTTTTAATTGAAAAGGCAAAAGACCTTTTTAAACAAGTTTACCAAAAAAGAATGCTATTGCGCTTAATTGGTGTCCGGTTTTCTAACCTGGTATCTGGTTTTGAGCAAATTGATCTGTACAGCGAATCGAACGAGCAATATGATCTGGTACAGGCCTTAGACAAAATTCGCCGCAGGTTTGGTGAAAAAGCTGTAACAAGAGCTTCTATTATGGATTTAGATATTTAAAATGTACATCAACGTCCATTCTCAATATAGCCTTAGATACGGCACAATGTCGCTCGTAAAGTTGGTTGACGAGGCATTAGCCCGAGGTATCAATCAAATGGTGCTCACCGATATTAATAATTCAACGGGGATCATGGAGTTTATCCGTACCTGTCGTGAAAAAGGAGTTAAACCAATTGGAGGATTGGAATTTAGAAAGGAGAACAAGCTACTTTACATAGGGATTGCTAAAAGTAAAGAGGGGATGAGGCAATTGAATGAGTTTCTCTCAGATCATAATCTGGAGCAGAAAGCACTTCCTGATCAAGCACCTGATTTGTCTGAAGCTTATTTTGTATATCCGTTTGGATGTAAACTGGAACTAAAGGAAAACCATTTTCTAGGCGTACGCTATGATCAATTGCATACGCTCCACGGCGTTGATTTAAAAGAACTTAAACCAAAATTGCTTGCTTTACAACCTGTTGTTTTTGCTGATCGTCTGGAATACAGGCTTCATGAATACTTGAGGGGAATTGACCTGAACGCCCTGTTGACAAAGGTTGGACCGGAAGATAAATGCGGGGATACAGATTGCTTTTTAAAGCCTGGCGAACTGGAAGCCAAATTTGCTAAGTACAGTTTTATACTGGATAATACGCGCAACCTGATGAACAGTTGTGAAATGGATTACCCCGAAGGTAAAATAAAATTGAACCGTAAAACTTTTACGGGAAATAAAAAGCATGACCAGGAATTGCTTGGCAAATTGACCATGGAAGGAATGGTTTACCGCTATGGAAAGAACAATAAGAAAGCACTGAAGAAGGTTAAGGACGAATTAAAGGTCATCTTTGACCTGAATTTTTGCGCTTATTTTCTCATCACCTGGGATATTATACGTTATTCGATGGCTCAGGGATACTATCATGTAGGGCGTGGCTCTGGTGCAAATAGTACTGTAGCTTACTGTTTAAGAATAACCGATGTAGATCCGATTGAACTGGATTTGTATTTTGAACGGTTTTTGAACGCTCAACGATCAAGTCCGCCCGATTTTGATATTGATTATTCCTGGGACCAAAGAGAAGATGTTCAGGACTATATCTTTAAACGTTATGGCAGAAAGCATACGGCGCTATTGGGTACGATGTCAACTTTTAAGGATCGTTCTATCATTAGGGAAATCGGAAAAGTAATGGGTTTGCCCAAAGCAGAAATTGACGGATTTACCGATCCTACAAAGGCTACACTAAATCAGGATAACGCCACATTTAGGAGGATCATGGCTATTTATGCTATAATGGCCAATATGCCCAATCAAAGAAGCATACATGCCGGTGGCGTTTTGGTGTCCGAAGAACCGATTACCTATTATACTGCATTGGATTTACCGCCTAAAGGGATGCCAACTGTGCAATGGGATATGTATGAAGCGGAAGAGATTGGTTATGATAAGTATGATATTCTTTCTCAAAGGGGAATTGGTCATATTAAAGAGGCTGTAAAACTCGTGGAAGAAAATCAAAAGCAATGCTTGGACATCCACCAGGTAAAAGACTTCATGAAGGACCAAAAGCTAAATGATCGGTTGAAGTCAGGCGATACTATTGGATGTTTTTATATTGAATCTCCTGCAATGCGCCAACTGCTCACTAAACTGGGGTGTGATAATTACCTTACTCTGGTTGCCGCGAGTTCTATCATTAGGCCAGGGGTTGCACAATCCGGAATGATGAAAACTTATATACAGAACTATCACCAACCTAACCACGTGAATTATTTGCATCCGGTAATGGAAGAGCAATTAAAAGAGACCTATGGGGTAATGGTGTATCAGGAAGATGTTATCAAGATTTGTATTCATTATGGGGGTATGGATGGAACGGATGCTGATATTCTACGTCGTGGTATGAGTGGTAAATACCGCTCAAGAGTGGAATTTGACAAATTGGTGCAGAAATTTCATGAAGGTGCTGCGGTGTTGGGCAGACCGGAGGCGATTACTAACGAGGTTTGGAGGCAGGTTTCTAGTTTTGCAGGCTATAGTTTTTCTAAAGCGCATTCAGCTAGTTTTGCTGTAGAAAGTTATCAAAGCTTGTTTCTAAAGACCTATTACCCCATTGAATTCATGGTTGGCGTGCTGAATAATTATGGTGGTTTCTATACCCGTTGGTTGTATGTGCACGAACTCCGCAAAGCTGGTGCTAACGTAAATTTGCCCTGCGTAAACAACAGTACTTCGGTGGTATCCATTTCTGGAATTGAGGCTTATCTGGGATTTATTGGTGTTCAGGGACTCGAAACTAAATGGATTGAGCTGATCCCATTGGAACGGAAAATGAACGGTGCATATGCAGACCTGGAAGATTTTTTGAAACGAACAGGCATTGGAATTGAACAGGCTATTCTATTGATACGGGTTGGTGCATTGCGTTTTACAGGAAAAAGTAAAAAGACGCTGTTATGGGATGTCCATATGTTATTGGGAGGCAAGACTAAACCAAGAAACGACGCAGAACTGTTTAACATTGAACAAAAAAAGTATGTAATGCCAGAGCTGATCAATACAAAACTGGAAGATGCTTACCATGAACTTGAACTCTTAGGATTTCCATTAACCTTGTCTATGTTTGATCTGCTAAAAACTAAATACCGGGGGGATTTGCGTACAAAAGAGTTAACCCGGTACGTTGGAAAAACCGTAAGAATGGTTGGGATGTATGTGTGTGAGAAAACTGTCCGTACTAAGAACAATAAAAAAATGTGGTTTGGGACATTCTTAGATGCAGATGGTGACTTTTTTGATACGACGCATTTTTCAACTCATACGCCAATTTATCCTTTTAGGGGTGCAGGATGTTACTTGATTTTGGGGAAGGTTATGGTGGATTTTGGGTTTCCGAGTATCGAAGTAGTCAAATTTGCGAAATTGGAGATATTGGGTAATCCTGTAATGGATTAAGGAAAAAAAACTTACACTTCTTTTCTCACTGGACCTTACAGGCACTGAGGTGCGAAAGGGGTGTAAGTTTTTTTTTGGGGTGTGTGTCCCGGGAGGAGGTCTGCACTCCTTTTCTCAAGGACTTTATAGGGCTCCATAAAGTACACCATATTTAACCTTAGTAGAAAAAAGTAGTGGAGTTGATACCTTTGAGTAGACATGAAGTTAAGTTATCAAATTCACTTAACATTATGGCGTCAATTAAAAGAATAACGCATACCGAATTGTAATTGGTAGGTTGAATTTATACTGTAATCATTTCTAAAAGTATCTGTAACCAATTTTCCTCCAATGTTAGCCATTTGAAATTCAGGCAAAGTTGTTCCTCCTGGTCTAATCATGTCGAGATTTGCTGGAGTTAATATTGACATGGTATTTACTATCTTTTTTAATCCTATACCTGGATTTATGAGGTTGCCGACATTGAGGACATCTAAGCTAAATTGTAAAGTGTTTTGTTTCTGCTTTTTACCAATAAGGATTTCGTGACTCAACTTTAGATCGAACTGATGTCTCCATGGAAATAAAACTCCATTTCGTTCGGCATATTTCCCTTTCCTTTTTTTGAGGTAATTGTCCTGATCGATATAGGAGAAAAAAGCTGAACTTTGTTCAGCAGGACTATACGTTTTCACGCTATTATCTACCAATACTGTTAACGGCGCAAATCGTATCTCTGAAGGGTTGGCTGGGACATAAATCAGTGATTTGTTTGTTCCGTCTCTGTTAAAATCTTTAGTATAAGTATAAGAAAAACGTCCCTCGCTAGAACCCTGATAAACTACTCCAATGCTGAATTTCTGATTTTTAGTATACTGTTTAGTATAAGTAAAAGTTGAAATAACCTTATCAGGAACCACATAAGCAGCATTACTTAAATTTGGCTGATTGACCCCATTTACTGTTGCTGTCGAATTCAGTGCAGACAGTGTCTGGTCGCCATCCCCATCATTGTAATTTTTAGCGGTACTTTTACTGTAAGCTAAAGAGAAATTCAATGTCGAACCGATTTTTTTTTGTATTTGGGCAAGAGTAGAAAAATAGTATCCTTTTGAAGAATTATATACATAAACAGCATTCAAAGGAAAATTTCCAGTTGCATCAGCTTCTCCTTTGTTGTTTAATGGATTGATAAATTTAGTAGAATTATTAGCGGGGTATACCAATCGGTTATCGGGATAACCTGCAATATTTAAAGGTACCGGATCACTCATATTAATATCGCGGAATAAAATTCCCCTGATGTCCTTATTGAATAATGTTTCTAATGTTCCGGTAAAACCTCCCGGTAGCTTGAGATCTAAAGCTAAACTTGATTTCCAGCTTTGTGGCATTTTAAAATTCCTGGATAATACACTTACAATGGAGGGAAGTGCACCCTGATTTGAAAAACTATGTTGCAGGTATGGATCAGGTTGAAAAGAAATCGGCGTATTTTGTGCACCCTGCCAGCTTTGAGTTAACTGATACACTCCAGAATACCTTGCCTGGCTAATGATCCATACAAACGGAATTCTACCTGTAAATACGCCACTTCCACCTCTGAGCCTCATAGACCCATCAGCAGTAAGGTGGTAAGAAAAGGATAGTCTGGGGGCAAAAAGCAGACTTGGTTTTGGTAGTACAGAGGTGTTTAGATGCAGATTATCGGTGAAAGTAAGTTTTGCAAGAGCCTTGTTTTCTGGTAAAAGTTGTGGGAAGAAGGGGAGGTCTGCCCGTAGTCCTAAGGTTATAAACAAGCGTTTAGTAACAAGTTTTGTTTGTTGGACAAATGCAGATGCATTTAAATAATTAAAACTATATTCAGGTGGCTGCTTACCAGTTAGCGCCGTAGTCACCGCGTAATCTATAGGTTTATTTCCTAAGGTAAAATCGTCCCATGACGCATACGTATAATAACCGGCACCAAATGGCATGTAACTATTTTTGGTACTGCTGTAATCAAGCTGTACACCTGTTGTCCACGTATCTTTACGTGTAGTATACCGAATATGATCGCTGAAAGAGAATACATGTACCTCTCTTTTATTACCATAAGTATAAGGTTCATAACCAAAAGAAGTAAATGGAATTCCATCTTTCAGAATATCAACGAAAGGAAAAAGCAGGCTATTGGATTTCCGGGGTTCGTATTGACGGGTATAAGAACCACGCATGGCATTTGTCACTTTTTTATTTAGCCGGCCGTTCCATTCAGCAGAAAGTGAATAAAAATCAGATTGAGTTGTAAAATTAGAGTTACTGAAATGGAGTCCATTACTATTCCTTCTGCCTAAAGATAAGGGAAAGGGGGTAAGTGGGCTTCTTGATCCGTTCATCAACTCAGGCTTGTTGCTGTTCAGTTGATTGTACCGGATACTAAATGTATGGTTTCTTGAAATGTTCCAATCCAGTTTAAGTAATAGTTTACTGCTTTTATTTTCAAAAGTATAATCCTGATAAGGACCTGTATCGTAATTATACTTTGATAAAAGATAATTTCTGATCTGATCAAGCTCAGATGCTGATGGACGGCTTATGTTTGGAGAACTTCCGTAGAGAAGATCTGACGTAGATGCCTGTAAGACCTGGGGCTGATATCTCTCCTGCTCTTTTTCAAAACTCACAAAGTAGAATAACTTGTCAATGATTAACGGCCCGCCAATTCTAAAACCTTCCAGATGATATTGAAGCGGCATCAGGTCTATTTTCATTTCTCCAACACGATGACCAGAGCTGTGCTGATTTCTGAAATAACTATAAATGGAACCCTCGGTATGATTACTTCCCGATCGGCTGATCATATTAACAGAACTACCAATAAAGCCAGATTCCCATAAAGAATTATAAGGGGCAATATTCACTGAGATCTCAGCGATAGCATCAAGCGCTACCGGCTGAGCCCCATTGCCCGGCAGATTGTCTCCTACACCAAAATTATTGTTGAATTCAGATCCGTCAATGGTAATGAAATTCTGTCTATAATTGCCACCCGCTATTGCATAACCAATGGTTAAAGGATTCAGCTTTATGAAATCGCTTACACTTCTTTTGATCGATGGCAATAAACTAAGCGCCTGCTGGCTTGTATGGTAAGCAGGACCACTCATTGCAATTTCTGCAGATAAATCTGATGTTGAAGAGGTGATGTTTACCTCTGCAAGTGAATTAATAAGGCTGTAAAGAATAATGTGATATACCTGAGGTTCATCAAGCCTAAAAAAAACACCAGTTTCCTGGTGCTTTTTATAGCCTAAACTACTTAATTCTATTTGATAAGGTCCTCCGGGTTTCAGATCCGGAATAAAATATATTCCAGCTTCGTTTGTAGGGCAACCATAAATTGTTCCTGTAGGTATATGTTTGATTAAAAGTGACGCTCCCACAACTGGTTGTCCGGTTTCGGTAACAACTTTTCCTGATAAACTGGTTTTAGTAGTTTGAGAAAGTGCCATTACCGGAAAAAAGAAAAAGAAGAAGAACAATTTTTTATTCATTTTTAAACAATTCTTCCCATTAAAGGATCTGTTTTGGTTATTGCGCCTGTCTCTACACGTCCGGCAAATCTTTCCATAAAATTAAGGCCACTTTGTTTTGCGCGGATACTGAAATCATACCAGTTATAATTTTTACTCAAATCAATAACAACACTCGCCTTACTGTTTGGGCCAACTTTCAACAGTCTGACTCCGGTTTTATAGCTTTCATCCTTAATTTCCATTTCCTGAACAATTTTGCCTAGGTTGGTAATGGTAACAATTATATTTCCACTTAAACGCAATGGATTCTTTTCATCCTGTTCATAGCGACACAGTATACTTACCTTCGGATTTTTCTGTTCGCCCTTAAACTCTCTGAAAAAGCCGTTTGGACCATATACCTTCAAATGATATTGCTCATCAGCGAAGTTTTTTAGTGGCCATTCGTCCTGCAAAGTATCGCCAGCGGAAACGGTATAATCCCATACTCTTAATACCTCTCCCTGATAAGGGTTCATGCTATATACGATAAAAGGAGATCCAGCTGCTTTTTTACCCATATATTTGTTTGCCGCCTGAAAGCTGATTGTGAATTTTTTATCGGTCAATGCTCCGTTGACGTATAATTCATAAGGCAACGCGCAGGCAGATCGGATACCTTTTTCCTGCTGCGGAAAATAAGGATAAGAAAAAGGATCAGTATTAATCTGTGCAATTTCTTCGGCAGTAAGATTTTTATAATTATCAGGGACTTCCTTGAATTTGCTGGAATAAATCTTTTTCATAAAAGGTGCCTTTTCCAAGAACTGTGGCTGTTCAATTTTCTCTCCGTTATAAGGTCTGAAAACCGAGGTGAGATCACCACATATTGCTCTTCTCCATGGAGTTATGTTTTCTTCAATAATTTTCTTGTTCAATTTCTTCTCGATAAAAGTCTCCAGAAACTGTAAAGAAGAAGTATGGTCAAATACCTCAGAACATACGTAACCGCCACGCGTCCATGGGGATGCAATAACCATAGGTACCCGGTACCCTAAGCCAATCTGACTTTCTCTGATATTGCTTTCCTTCATGGAAGGATTTGTTTGCTGGGATTTCTCTGCAAAGTCAAGTTTTGGGTCTAGCCCTTTAGAAACTTTTCCTGTATGTTCTTTGAATGGATGTGGGGGTACAAATGGAGGTATATGGTCAAAATAGCCATCGTTTTCATCATAAGTCAAAATGAAAATGGTTTTTTTCCAGACCTCAGGGTTTTTAGTCAAGATCTCCATAACCTCACTTACAAACCACGAACCGAACCAAGGCACACCAGGGTGATCTGAGAAATTAGCAGGAGTCATGAGCCATGATACCATCGGTAAGGTTTCGTTATTTACATCCTGTCTGAACTGATGGAGCACATCACCCTTAGGAATATTGAGTTCTCTTTTGGTGCCATTCTCCTGGTATGTTAACGGGCTAAGGTTATGAAAGTCAGGGTCATTGGAGTTAGTGGTAAAAGCCTTTGCATTCAGATTTTTTGATTTTTCGGATAATGAATTATAGGCTTCCATTGTATAATTCTTTTCTTCTTCCTCCGTTTTAAGTAATAATTTTTTGATTGCATCAATTTTTGTCTGTTGCTCTTTGGAAAGATTTTCATTGGGAGCATCTGCAATCTGTTTAAGGAGTGTTTTTTTCTTTTCCTTGAGATTAGCAATACCGCCTGGATTTAAGCGGACATTATATTGCTCAAAATATTCCATTACATTAGTTCCGAAATTACTTAACCAGGCACTTTCTTCTCCATTAAGGCCAAAACCTATGGTCAGTTCGTTCTGATAAATCTTCCAGGATACACCATTTTCTTCCAGGCGTTCCGGATATGTTTTCCAGTTCAGAGTGGGTTTATCATAATTGCTGATATTCCACAGGTGAGCCATTCCATTTGCATTGTTCTCTTCACGAACTGTACCAGTCATCCAGTAATAGCGGTTAGGATGTGTACCAGCAATTACGGAGCAGAAATTCTGATCACATACAGTAAAGGCATCAGCAAGTGAGTAATAAAAAGGAAAATCTTCTCTTTTGCAATAGCCCACCGTTAAAGGCATGTGGGCATAAGTCGGTTTATAAGCCTTTTTAACATCTAGCCACTTGTCATATTTCCCACCATTTCTTGCATCGGTTTGATCTGTCCAGTTATGAGGTATAGAACCCATCCATGCGATTTTTGTGTCTTTAGTATTCAAGTGAAAAGGCGCATAGGTTTCTCCCTCTTTATTGGATTGTAACCAGACTTTATTTTTATTGGGCAAGTCAATCGCTCTTGGGTCATTATAGCCCCTTACACCCTGTAACATACCGAATTCATGGTCAAAAGAACGGTTTTCCTGCATAAGGAAAACAACATGTTCGGCATCATAAAATGTACTACCTGGGGCGGGATCAATAGCCATAGCCTTCTGTATTACCGGAGGCAAAGTGTTGATGAAAGCAGCCCCACCTGAAAGGAGGGCCGCTTTTTTTATAAAATTTCTACGTGAGTTCATGTTTTTTATTTAAAAAGAATATCTAGCTCCCAATTGAATTTGGTAAGGTGTTCCATTTGCTTGTGTTACACCCACATTTTCATTTACCCGGTATTCATATTGTTGTTTAGCCTGATCAAACTTTGTAACATATAATAGACTCTGATCGCCAAGATTATGATTCACTCCCCATTTTTTGTTCAGCAGATTCGCGAAATTGAAAACGTCAAAGCTTAAGGTCAGTTTCTGTGTTTTATAAGTTTTGAATTCCTTTTGTACCCTGATGTCAAATGTGCCGGAGAAAGGATTGATACCTCCATTTCTATCCGCTATTTTACCCAGACTTTTCAGGATGTAATCCTTCGCCCTGTTATCAGGGTTGTTGAGGATTTTTTCCATCGAAGCCTTATTTGCAGCACTAATAGTTGGACTTTTTGGATCAAATACAAAAGCAAGATCGTTATCGTTACCCGGACCACCTACAAAGTCACCATTAATGTCTGCATCGACAGTCATAGAATACCTTGTTCCACCAATCCCCCTGAAAGTACCACTAAGAGAGAATCCTTTCCAGGAAGGCGTGGAGCCATAAATCACAAGTTTATTTCTATAATGATTATCAGAATAAACAATTTGTGAAAGATCGCGTGGATCTGATTTCACAGGTCTGAAGGTAGAAGTATTTGCTACGTTTCCATTGTACGATGAATTATCTTTAGCATCGTTAAGGGTATAACTTACATTTAAATATCCATCTTTCAGATAGCGGAAACTAGCATCAATGACCATTGCTTTCTGGGTCAATACTGCTCCATTGGTTAACATCAGTACCCTGCCAACTTCGTTGGTTTTTCTGGCAAGTACATTATTGGTGATTCCTGCTGCAGTAATAGAACTTGCTGGTACAAATACCGCTCTGTTTTCTTCATTTGCCAAACGGAAGTAAGGGTTATCCACCAGATTTCTATCCAGATAGATATAGTTGTTATTCGTATGTGAATACAAGAAATTAATACCTAATCTTAAACGATCACCAATTATCTTGTTGTAACTCAGGTTCATTTTAAAAATTGAAGGCATTTTTAAATTTGGATCATTCAAATTGATCGTAGAAACATAAGGTACGCCCGCAATAATTCCAGGCGCAGTTGAAGGATTGTCCCTATATGCAGGGAAGTTCGGAACCGGAACTAAACTTGGACCGCTGGCCGGACGTGATACATCAATAGACGCAACTTTAGTTCCACTGTTCTGAATGTTGTTAACCTGCGCATAATTTACGGGATAAGCAGAAAACAAGCCACCACCTAACCGGATAATGTTCTTTTTCTCTCCATGAATATCCCAGGTAAATTGTACCCGTGGCTGAATTTTCCCTGCATCTGTAATCTTACTATCTGTTCTTAAACCCAAGGTTCGCTCTACTACAGGATTGTAGTCTGCACCTGTTAAAAAGCTGGTAACATCATAACGAAGACCAAACATGGCACTCAGATTCTTAGTCAAATCATATTCTACCTGGCCAAATACCGAAGCATTTAAGATGTATTGTTGCACAGATGGTACGCCATTGATTGGAGCTTCTCTGGCATATCTTGAGGCATTTAGATTATCAAAATCATTTAAGCTGTTAAAGATAAAACGGCCATTCTGTTCACTCGAAATATAAGTATCCAGATAAGTTAATGTATTATCCGTACCAAAAGTAAATTTGTATTTACCCAAGTTATAATAAGAGGTATTCACTAACTGGAGCTGATTTTCCAGGTTGTTTTCTGGAAAGAAACGTTGTCCACCTAGCTGTACGGTCTTATTTCCAATGGTTCCATTAGGTAAAGTAGACTTTACAGTTACAATAGCTCTTGGAATATTTTCAGCGGGAAGTTCGCTATTGGGTACGTAGTTTCTCGTTGCAGTCTGGAACTGAACTTTTAGCTCATTTAAAAAGTTAGGCTTTAGCTGAGAACGCAAGGATAGGAGCGTACTGTTTTCTCGTGATTTAAAATCTCCCCAGACTTCAAATAGATTGATGTTCGAGTTATCATCGCTACTGTTTGGATTATTCCAGTCACTGTAGTTATTTCTTAAGGTCAAACGATGTTTATCATTGATCTGCCAGTCTAAACGTGCAAAGAATGTATTTGCAAGCGTTTGTCTTTTAAACTCACCAACCTGTTTCCCACTTCCTAAACCATATTTTGCCCTACCAATACTTAGAACGCTATCCAGCGCACCTTTGCTGATTCCAAGGTTAATTTGATCCTGATCACTACGGATATCAGCAATAAAAAAAGGCATACTTTCGTTCTGACGATCCAGTGCGGTAAAAAAATGAAGTTTATCCTTAATAATCGGTCCACCCAAACTAAAACCATACTGATTGGTTGTGAACTTCTGTGAGCGCTTGTTGCCTCGTATATCATAAGGACTTGCCAGAAAATCTGAACGATAGTAATCAAAGGCAGATCCAGTAAGTGTATTGGTTCCTGACTTAGTCACCGCACTAATCGTACCACCACCTTCACGACCTTTATAAACATCATAAACATTGGTTGCAACCTCAAATTCACGGATAGCTTCCAATGACAAGGAATAAGGGCCACTTCCTATTGCTCCGGAGGTCAGGTTATTTCTTGCGCTGGCACCATCGATTAAATAGTTGGTAGAAGAAGCACGTTGACCGCTGATATTTGTTCCATTGGTTGTTGGTGCTAAAGCAGAAAGATTATTGAAATTTCTGTTCTGTGTAGGCAATTGCTGGATGTTTTGAGAAGTAATTGCTGTACTGGAACCTAGGCGGTCAATCCTTTTAGTTAATGAATTGGTATTTATAACGACCTCATTTAACTGATTATTGGCCTCAGTAAGTTTGAAGTTCGCTACGATGTTATCACCTTGATTCAACGTAAAATCGGTTTTAATTTGTTTAGGATAACCAATGTAAGTTACTGTAACTGTGTAAGGCTTACCAAGCGGAAGCTGGATTAGTGAATAAAGACCATCTTTATTTGTCATGGTCACAGCACGGAAACCTGTTGATTCGTTGCGTAAAACTACCGACGCACCAGGAACAGGTATTCCTTTTTCATCTGTTACTTTTCCAGTAACAGAGGCATCGGTAGATTGTGCTTTGACCTGTGTTGTCGTTATTAAGAGCAACAGCAGAAAAGTCTGTTTCATCAGAAACGAAATATTTCTCACTGATTTTTTTAGATATTGGTAATAATGTTGCATATTTAATTGCTTTGATTAATTCTAAGAGTTAATTGAATAAGGCAGGGC
>NZ_QAIL01000455.1:0-7151 GCF_003061025.1 Pedobacter sp. HMWF019
ATACAAAATATTCACACAAATATATACAAACACAGGAAACGGAGTTTATCCTGTTCCCTTTAAGTGTTTCTTAGCTGTACAATGTTGGTTACAGGGCGCCTGTAAGATTTTGACCGGGCTTCTGGCCTGCCAGCTGCCCGCCGTCGGCAACAAAAACTTGTCCGGTAATAAAGCTACTTTCTTCACCGGCCAGAAATAAAAAGAGGGGGGCTATTTCCTGCGGTTTACCAACTCTGTTCATTGGAATATAGCTTTCAACAAAATTTGCTGTAAATTCAGGAGAGTCGATCGTTTCAGAAAGTGGGGTTTGAATATAGCCCGGAGCTACTGCATTAACCCGGATGTT
This sequence comes from Pedobacter sp. HMWF019, assembly GCF_003061025.1. Classification (GTDB taxonomy): domain Bacteria; phylum Bacteroidota; class Bacteroidia; order Sphingobacteriales; family Sphingobacteriaceae; genus Pedobacter. The sequence goes on from NZ_QAIL01000455.1 coordinate 347, forward strand.
TAAATGGGCGAGTTCCAGCGCCATGGTTTTGGTAAGCATGATGACACCAGCTTTTGATGCATTGTAATGGGCATAGCCGAATTCTCCATCCTGGCCATTTTTACTACTCATGTTGACCACTACACCTTTCATTCTTTTAGCCATGAAACGGCAAACAGATTGCGAAACGAGGAACATGCCTTTAAGGTTAACGTCCATGATCTTTTGCCATTCCTTTTCCTCAATCTCCAGAAAAGGAGTTTCAAAAGCAATACCTGCATTATTAATCAATATATCTATAGGTTGTAGGTGTTCTGCCGCTGAAACAGCTTGTTCCACTTGTTCTTTAACCGAGATATCTGTGTAATGGGTGTAGACTTTGGGGCTCAGTTGTTTTATCTTTTCAGCTGCAATATCGAGTATTGTAGTATTGAGATCCAGCAAAGAAAGTAGAGCGCCTTCTCTTGCAAAGTGACATGCAATTTCAAAGCCTATACCCTGTGCAGCGCCTGTGATCACTACGTGTTTGTTGTTGAATCGTTTTCTTAAATCCATTATATCTATGTCTTAGTCCAATCCCAATGCAGAAGCTGAACCTCTGGCTAAATGACTATATAATGCATCTTCAGCGAGTTTTAAATTCTTCTCTTTAATATATTTGAGAATTTTTCGATGTTCCTCATCTGTTTGCGCAAAGTCGTCCAGATAGGTATGTACTTTCCCTAATTTCAGATGAAATAACATAATATGACTGGTGTGATAGGCGTGGTGCAGGCGTTCGTTGTCGGCAATTTCAAATAAGGTTTCGTGGAATTTCATATCTGCCTCCATGGCGCCGCTGTAATAACCTTGTTCAACCATAGAGCTGAAATCATCACATATTTTTTGTAACCTGGAAAGGTGCGAATTGTTCATTTTTTTAAAGCAAAGCCGGAGCGCACCTATCTCGAGTATTTCTCTTAACTCACGGATTTCGTGAATGTCTTCTTCGGTAATTGAGGTTACGAAATACCCGCCCTTTTCACCAAATGTAACCAGGCGTTCACCCAGCAATCGGTTTAAAGCTTCCCGTACGGCCATTCTGCTTACTTCCATTTTTTTTGCCCATTCGTCTTCTTTAAGTCGGGTATTGGGCATCAGCAGGTACAAATGGATCATCCTTCTGATTTCATTATAGACTTTAACGGCCTGCGAATCTGATTTCATTTTCTTGTTTTCTTGTTTCGTGTTCTCCTGATGCATAGTTTTTCTATTATGATCTGCCTACTATTGGGCCGATAAAAATTAATTCTTCTTCGTTTTTGGGTTTCAAAAAATCAAAATCACAGCCTTCGTTGGCCTGTAATACTTCTCTGATATACAATGCCGGGTATCCTCTTTTATGTAAAGTATCAGCAGGTTTCCATTGTTGTTTTCTGGTTTGGAGTTCCTGATCACTTACCTCAAGATGAATGTGTCTGGCCGCAATATCAATAGAAATCATATCTCCATCCTGCACCAGGGCTAGTGGGCCTCCTAATGCAGCTTCAGGAGCAACATGTAAAATTACTGTACCAAAGCTGGTTCCGCTCATGCGTGCATCACTTATTCTCACCATGTCTTTCACGCCCTTAAGCTGTAGTTTTTTCGGAATGGGGATCATTCCCCATTCTGGCATCCCAGGTACGCCTTTAGGTCCTGCATTTCTTAAAATCATAACGCTTGTGGCATCGACAGGTAAATCCGGATCGTCAATTCTGGCCAGCATATTCTCGTAAGAATTGAATACAAGTGCACGGCCGCTATGATTGAGGAGTTCGGGTGAGGCCGAGGCGACCTTAATCACTGCACCATGTGGTGCCAGGTTGCCGGATAAGATGGCTATCGCGGGAAGGTAGCTGACGGCATCAGAAAGTGGTTTTATTAGATTTTGATCAAGTGATTTACTGTTGGCGGTTAGTTCACCCAAAGTTTTTCCCGTATACGTTTGAACAGAGGGATCAATAAGATGTTCTAAGTTTTTCAATACCGCTGGAATGCCCCCCGCTGCATCAAACTCATCTATGAGGTGGGCACCAACTGGTTGCACGTTAACAATACAGGGAACCGTCTCTGCTGTTTTATTAAAGATATCTGGATATAGTGATATCTTTATTCTACCCGCCAGTGCTGTGAGATGAATCATAGCATTTGTTGAGCCTCCTAAGGCCATAAGCAAGGTTGCTGCATTCTTAAAGGCAGGCAAAGTAAGGATGTCAGAAGGTTTAAGGTCTTCCCGGACCATTTCAACAATGCGTTTTCCAGCTTCCTTAGATAAACGGGATCTTTCCGGGCTGTCAACCGGAAGGGTGCTTAAACCCAGGGGCATGATTCCTAATCCTTCCAGCAGGCCATTCATTGTTGCCGCTGTTCCCATTGTATTGCAGGATCCGGCGCCACAACTCAAGCTAATACCAATGTTTTCCCATTCTTCCTCGTCAATGGTACCGGTTCTCAGCTCGTCCCAGTATTTCCAAAGATCAGTGCCACTGCCAAGACGTTTGCCTTTATGTATGCCGACCTTCTTTGGTCCCGCATTTAACTGTATTGTTGGAAGATTGGCACTAATTGCACCCATGAGTAAGCCGGGGACTGTTTTATCGCAATTACCAAGCAAAATCACACCATCTAATGGATAGGCACGTAAATTTTCTTCAACATCCATTGATAATAAGTTCCTGTATAGCATTGCACTGGGTTTCATGAGTTCCTCCGCCAGGGTAATGACAGGGAATTCCAGTGGAATACCGCCGGCCTCATATATACCTCGCTTTACCTGGGTAGCGACATCTCTTAAACTGATGTTGCAATTGTTGAGTTCAGCCCAGGTATTGGCGATGCCGATGATGGGTTGTCCGTGATAAAGGTCCATATCGATTCCACTGGAGCGCAGGGCGCCTTTGTGTAAAAGGCCCGTTTCATTGGGCCCATAGAACCATTGGTGGCTACGTAACGGAGTTTTCATGTTTTGGATAGGTAAGGGTATTTAGGGCTTCAGCAGGAATTTTATCAGTAGATTTTCTTTTGTATTCCCAAACTGTAATCACTATAGTACCGATCAATACAAGCAGGCCGCCAGCTAAAGACATCAGGTTTAGCTTTTCATGCAAAAATAGAACGGCAATAGGAAGACCGAAAAAAGTGATTAGAAAGTTTGATAAAGCAACCTGGATAGCCTCCAGGTTTTTTAATGCTTTAAAAAACAGGATCATCGATAAAAAATTATGAAAAATGGTCAATAGAGCAAGACCGATCCATGTCCTTAAAGTAAAAACAGGGATTGATTTCCATATATTGCCTTCATAATGCCACACAAAAGGGAACAGTAAGACGACCATAAATATATAGGTATAGAAGAGCATCTCAATTTCAGTATAATCAGCCGCTATTTTTTTACATAAGGTATTGTAAAGGCCACTGCCGAGTACGCCAGTGAAAATAAGCAGATTGCCTATGGTATATCGCATGTTTAGATTTAAACCTGCCATATCTTTCATTGAACAAAGGATTACACCGGTAATGGCTATAGCAAAACTGATCCAGCGGAGGGGGTTCATTTTTTCTTTTAACAGCCATACTGCGAATAGAGCGGAAACAACAGGCAGGGTAAGGTTTATAATAGAGGTTGTACTGGCGGTTGACCGCTGTGTGCCAAAAGTCATGAGTACTTGTGCTGGAAACTGGCCTGCAATAGCGAGTAATATAAAGATTTTCAGATCACTGAACCTTCTGTTCTTGTTGGCTTTTACATCTTTGTATACAAAAGGTAGCATGAAAATAGAAGACAGCAGCATCGGAATAAAAACGGTGCTGAAAGCACCCACTTGATCCTGGACCAATTTAATCGATGTAAATTGAAGGGACCACATGAGGTTACATGCGAAAAGAGCGCTCCAGGAAATAAGTGATCGTTTCATACGCGGTTCTAATGTAAACATTTTTGCTACTTTTTGTAAACAATTTTGTTTATGAATGTTGCGGAACAAGCGAATTTGGTTTGAACGATTGTTAATGGTGTGTTAATTCTAAGTTATGTTTCTGGTTCACAGATAAAATATTTCATAATTCATTGTATATTAGATATACAAAAAAAGCCCTGACATCCATCATGGCTTTTTATTATCAACTAAACCTAAACTTATAAATATTAACCAGATATTTATAGTGCAAAGCTAAGGGCTTATTGTTAAGTTCTTGTTATCCCGTGGTTATCTTCTTTTTAAACTTAATTTTCCAATCGATCTTGTACTGGTCGTTGGCATTGCCGTAATTTATGGAAGGAAGAAAGGAGAGCAGTTAAAAAAGAAAAGGAAGTGTCTTCTCAGATGCTTCCCTTTAATTTTCATAGTGTAGATGTGTGTTGTTTACAGCAGTAATTATGCCAAAATCAAAAAAATGGTTTGTAAAATCGAAAATAATAGATAGAAAAGGAGATTGTAAGGCACGTAAAGCTAATAAATTCAGGTCTTAGTAGTAAAATGAGATAAAAAAGTAATACAAACAGACCAAAGATTAAAAGTAGGTATTTAAAGACATTCATTCCTGTTAACAGGACAATACTTCTAAAGAGAAAAGCGATGCATAAGCCAAAAATACAACTTGTTAAGCTGAGTGAAACTGGGAATTTCGAAAAAAGCCACAGTGTTTCGGGTAATGTGATGAGGAAATAAACCAATGCAAAAGAAAAAAATAATTTTTCCCGGCTTATAGGGAGATTTCGAAGTAAGTGTAAACGACTTTCCTGGAAATATTGTTCCTGAAAAATGAAAAAGCTGTGTATGGTTGTTACGCCCAGTATGATCACCGGAGCAATCTGCTGCTCTGCTGCATCCTGAAATAAACGGAATAAAGCGGTCATGGTCAGCAAAGAAAGTGCTTTTATAAGTAGATAAAGGAGTTTTTCCTGATCAAAAATGCGATAGATAAACAGGGTCGAAAAATGTTTTTTATGCTTCTTGCTCAATCTAATGAGTATAGAAGACCTGCTGGATCTTTCGGCGCGGTTAACCAGGAAGACATACAGCCACGCACTGATGAGTGCCAGCAAAAATATGTACAGGAGTGTAAGGAAAGGTATGGACCAGGAATGATAGATGATACCCAGAATGGAGGCAAAGATCCAGTAACCTATCAAAGGGAGAGAGATGGCAAGTTGCATCAACAACCAGGCTTTAAACTGAGTGCTCCAGCTGTAGGATGTCGTACTGTAAAATAGAAAGCGATTTTCATCCTGTCTTAATAGTCTTGCTACAAACTGCCAGCTTTTAATGGTGTACAGAAGCCATAAAGTGAATACCATTAGCATGACCAGAGGAGAAGTAATGAAGGTCATCATTAGCATCAAATGATAAAATACAGATTCTTCCTGGCGATAAACTCCGGCGGTTTTAATAAAAAAGCAATAACTGATGATGCTGACAAAAAAGAAGAGCAAGAGGCCGGAGTTTTCTTTGTAAAATCTCCAGGCAAATCCTTTGAGTAAGATGTTCAGCAGTGGCATTAATTAAATTTAAGAGATTTAGTCTCGATTAAAATTTCTCTTGTAACAGGGATTCCAGAATTTTCCAGGGGTTGATGTGAAGCCAGAATAAAATTGGTCCCATACTTATGATAATTTACTGTGATCCATTTGTATAATATTTGCAGGGATGCCGTATCTACGGTAATGAGTGGTTCATCTAATAAGATCAGTTTAGGTTTACCCAAAAATGCAAGTGTAAGTGATAGTTTTTTCAGCATACCACTAGAATAAGTGCTTATAGATTGGTCTATATAAGTCAACATATCCATACTTTCTAAATACTGGTTTTGCTGACCGGGATCTGCTTCTTTCGCTTCGGCAAACATAGTTACCATTTCATTTCCGGTTAGGAATTCAGGAAAAACAGGTTCTGCTTCTGCAAAATTAACCAGCTTTCTGTACATTCTCGGGTGCTTCTTAAGGTTAACCTGATTATTCAGTAGGATGTCTCCGTCAAAATGAAGAAGTCCTGCTAAAGATTTCAGTAAAGTACTCTTTCCTGTGCCATTTCCTCCTTTTAACCAGTAGATACCTCGATCAATATTGAAATCTGGAATGTTTAAAACTATATTGTTCTGATATTTTTTTTGAAAGTTGATCAATGTCAGCATATGTTTTAGAGGTGAGTCTGGATGATTTGTTACAATATCCCGCCTTCACCTCTATGTTTCAGGACATCTTATGGTCTGCAATCGTTTTTGTAATGTGATCTTTAGGCTTTAAATACTGGCTAAGTTTCTCGAAGATGGATGCGTATGTAACCAGATCCGGAAATCCAAGTCCCATCCTGATCCCATAAACAGGTAGTTGTTGATTTAAATTCCAGTTTACCTCATTATGATAGATATTCAGTTCCTTTAAATAAGGGATGATCTCACTGATAACGGAAGGTTTATTTAGCCTTAGTACGGCGGCGAGTGCGGGATATTGTGTCTCTACTGTTGCGAGCTCTGACAGGTGCCTTGCGCAAAGCAATTTTAACATACGGAATTTCTCCATGTAATAAAGGTTGAGTTTCTCCCTGCTGATGATATAGTTGTATACAGGGAGATTTTGAACGGTAATGATAAGTTGTTCGTCCAGATTGAGTTCGTGGTCTGGAATAATGCTGTTTTCAGTTAAAACCGGGTTATTGTAATTGGGGAGTTCTGTCCCGATGATCAGCGTATTCATGATGCTGTATTTTAAAGGGTGATTTAATTTCCATTATCTAAATGTTAATTAAATCTACTACTATTTCTACACCTGTAGAACGGAGAGTGGGCAGAAAGGCAAAAGGTATAGACG
>NZ_QAIL01000455.1:7161-9034 GCF_003061025.1 Pedobacter sp. HMWF019
CATAGAAGGTTAGTCTTCTAAATTCCCTGATCAGACTTCGGCTGGTATTTCCATCTTCTGTGACTCCAAAGCCAGTAAGCCGGTTCTTCCCGAATGATGTTTTCGAGCATCCTGGTATGTAATTCTGTGATTTCAAATTCTGCGGTTTCAGCAGGTTTTAAACAAAGCGGGATGCAATCCACCTTATAATAGCCTCTTTTGATATAGTTGACCCTGAAATAAAATATCGGTTGGTTTGTCTTTCTGGCAATTTTTTCAATACCCAGTTGAATGGAGGTTTGCTGATGCAGGAAAGTTGTCCAATAGTGGGACTCATCTTTCGATGGCGCCTGATCATTCCCGAAACTAAACATACTAGGTGCATTTTTGCTCTGCTGCAAGGCCCGTAAAGTTTGACGCATGGCAATTAATTTGTTTCCAAATCTGCTGCGTACTTTTTTAAACCAATTGTCAAAAACCGGATTGCTCAGTGGTTTGTAGATCGGGTAATGGTCGGCTGAAAAATTTAAGCCAATACCAAGTGTACCCCATTCCCAATTGCCGTAATGTGCGGAGCAGATCAGGACACTTTGTCCATTATTTAAGTAGGCTTCCACTTGCTCCTTGTTTTTAAAAATAAAGCGCTTTTCAACTTCTTTTTTCGAGATACTATTCATCTTGACAATTTCGAAGATCAAATCTGAAAGATATTGGTAAAAGCGTTTCTCTATCGCATTAATTTCGGCTGGTGTCTTATCCGGAAGTGCTTTAATCAGGTTTTCTCTAACAACCTTTCTCCTGTAGCCAAAGATCTTATACAATAAAAGGTAAACAGCATCCGACAAGATATATAAAGCGGACAAAGGAAGGAGAGATAAAAAACTGAGAAAAAATATACCTAAATAGGAAAAACACTTTTTTATCATAAGCATAGTTGATGTGCAAAATTAGTAACCCCACAAAAGAAATATGCCATTAAAATGTAGATTTTTAATTTCAGAGGTGGGGCGCAAAGAACTGTTGATGAGCAGAAGCAAAATTGAATAAGGAATACTCCTCTATACAAACTTTATAGCCATGTACTGGTTTAATAAGTATGAAAACAAATAAAGTCTATTTGTCACTCGCTTTGGGAGCAGGCGCACTGGCACTCTTATCAGCTTCCTGCAAGGTTTCTATTCCTAAAGGTGCTGAGGCAGTTAAACCTTTTGATAAGTCAAAATACCTTGGGAAATGGTACGAAATAGCCCGTCTGGATTTTAAATATGAAAAAAATCTGAACCATGTAACGGCAACTTATACGCAGCAAGAAGAAGGTTTGATTAAAGTAGATAACAGAGGCTTTGATGTTGTAAAAGGGAGATGGAAGAACAGCATTGGAAAGGCCAAACCGGTAATGGATCCTGAAGAGGGTAGATTAAAGGTGTCTTTTTTTGGTCCATTTTACGCAGGCTATAATGTTATAGCAATTGATCAGGATTACCGTTACGCACTTGTGGTGGGCAATAATTTAAAATATATGTGGATTCTCTCAAGGGAGAAAACTATACCAGAAACCGTTAGATTGGCGTATTTGAATCAAGCTAAAGCATTAGGTTATGATATTAATGCGCTGGTCTGGACAAAACAGGATTAGTGCAGCCCTCTGAGATTTGGGAGCAGGATGTATTTATGAATATAATGTTAATTGCTTTTTTGTTGGAATTAACACTATATTTAATTTTAGCTAATGTTAACCAAATATTTTTGAGCAGAAATGCTAAACTACATCCGGGATATAAAAGAAGGGGATCATGTGTCTTTTGAAATAGCTTTCACGCTATGGCATAAAAAAGTATATGCTTATTTTTTCAAAAAAACTGCTTCTGAAGATCAGGCACAGGAGCTAACCCAA
>NZ_QAIL01000455.1:9055-19365 GCF_003061025.1 Pedobacter sp. HMWF019
AGCTGTTCAGGATTGCAAAAACTACCCTGCTCGATTATTTTAAAAAGATCGCTTGTGAGGAACGTAATCTTAAACTTTATTACAATGAAGCCGTTGAGGAGAAAGCAGCACATAGTGATGTTTTTGAGGCTCGCCAGGAATTGGAACTTGCTTTAAGTGTGCTTCCCCCAACAAGGAAAAAGGTTTTTCTCCTAAGCCGTTTACACGGTTATTCCTATAAGGAAATTTCCGAACAGCTTTCTATTTCGCCAAGAACTGTAGAAAAGCATATTTCTTTAGCCATTAAACAATTAAGTGGCTATTCGTATGTTCCTGCTATTATTTTCCTCGCAGAATATCTTCGTTAATTTTTTTTACTGATTACGGGTTTATCTTTAAATCAATCGTATTAGTAGTATGAGCATGTCAAAAGAGCTTCTGGATAAGTATTTTAAAGGACAATGTAGTCCCGAAGAGAAGCTTGTGGTCAATAAATTTTTACAAGAAACAAAGGATCTTCCAGAATATTTATTGGACAAAAATGAATGGGACGAAGCTCAGGTGGCAAATATTTCTGTGGCGAAAACGGAAGAGATGTTTGCTATGGTGAAAAAGCACACACAACCGCGTTTTTATAAGTTAGGCTGGATGAAAAGGATTTCTGCAGCTGCACTTATTCTTGCTATACTTAGTATTGGCCTCTGGAAGTTGAACCAAAATGCTAGGGATTTCACTCCAGCTAAAGTTCAATCCCAGATCAATCAAAAGGCAGCGTCAATTCAATGGAAATCAGTTGTAAATTATACTGAATATAATCAGGAGATTAAACTGCCGGATAGTTCAACGGTAAAAATATATCCAGGGGCCGAATTGAGGTATACTTTGCCTTTTGGAAAAGAGAAACGGGAACTTTATTTAAAGGGTAAAAGTTTTTTCCAGGTGACAAAAGATAAGGTGCACCCCTTTGTAGTCTACGCCAATGGAATTTCTACCACTGCTCTGGGTACCTCTTTTACGATCACCGCAAAGGAAAAAGGCAAATTTATAAAGGTCCAGTTACATACCGGAAAAGTCTGGGTAAAGAATATAGACTCTGCGCAACAGATTATGCATTTTAATAAAATACTTTTACCTGGCAATGAGCTGGTCTATAACCTGAAGTTGAACAAAGTGAAAGTTAGTAACAGCAGAATTGAAATTAGGCAAGAATATAAAATTAAGGAACTGAATTTTACCCAGGCTTCTTTGGTTGACGTTTTTACTAGATTAGAAGAGCATTATAAAGTTAAAATTAAATATCGCGCTGATGATCTGAAAGAGATGTCATTTACGGGAAGTTTGAAATTAACAACATCGGTAGACACCATACTTGAAGAAATAGCTGAATTAAATAAACTAAAACAAACAAAAACAAACGACGGCTACCTGATTAGTAAGTAAATCCAGAACTATATGATTATAAAGTTATTCTGCTCAAATAGCGGACAGGGAATATTTTGTCGAAAAAACAACCAAATCACCACATATTATGCATAGAAAATTTACTACACATTTGCTTTTTTGCCTGCTGCTCATGGCAGTATCGGCCAAAACTTGGGCTCAGCAAACTTCTGAGATAACCGGGATTGTTAAAGATGAAACAGGACAGCCCTTACTTGGAGCTTCTGTTTTTTTAATCAACACAAAAACCAATGAGAAAAAAGGGGTTATTGTCAATAAGGACGGTAAGTTTTTAATTAATGGCCTCTCTGCAGGGCTGCCCTACAATATTAGCGCTTCTTATATTGGATATACAACAAAAACGATTGAAAACTATGTGCTCAAAGCAGGAGAACAAGCGACATTGCTCATTCAGCTGAATCCTTCTTCAGCCTCTTTGTCGGATGTGGTTATTGTTGGGTATGGCAGCCAGAAGAAGAAGGATGTGACTACTGCAATTGCAAGCTTAAAATCTTCAGATCTGGAGAACCAGCCTGTTAGCAATGTTGCAGAAGCGATGGTTGGTAAAATGGCTGGGGTGCAGGTTTCGCAGGGAGCAGGAACGCCAGGTGGCGCATTGTCAGTTAAGGTTAGGGGAGTAGGTACCATTACAGCTGGGTCAAACCCCTTGTATGTAATTGATGGGGTACCTATTTCCAATGATAACATCAACAATTTAAATACAAATGACATAGCCTCTGTTGAAGTATTGAAGGATGCTTCCTCTGCGGCTATTTATGGGTCCAGAGGTTCAAATGGCGTGGTTTTAATTACCACCAAGCAGGGGAAGAACGGCGTTTCGACTATTAATGTAAACAGCTACACGGGATGGCAATCTATTTCCCATAAAATCAAGATGATGGATGCTTATCAATACTCACAAATGGTATTGGAATCCAGAAATAACACCTATGCTGATGCTATGGACGCCATCAACCGTAAAAATGTAGCTTTAGGGCTTCCGGTTGTCCCTTATAGTTTAAGTGATAATAACAGTACTCGTTTGCTGAAAGCGGGAGCTGGGAACACCAGCGCGGTAATGCCTTTGGAAGTCCTTCCTTATTTGCAAGGGCAGCAGGGATTAACGAATACAGATTGGCAAGACCAGATTTTTAGAGTAGCTCCAATTCAAAGTCATTCTATTTCTGCTGCTGGTGGGAGCGAGCTGCTGAAATATTATGCATCAATGGAGTATTTTGATCAGGATGGAATTATTTTGAACAGTGGATTTAAACGATACAGCGGAAGGTTAAATTTAGAAGGAAAAAAAGGGGCGTTCAGATATGGTGTGAACCTTTCACCCTCTGTCATTAATGAAAAAAGAGTGAATGCGAATGGTGCATATTCCGCGGGCGGAATTGTAGCTTCGGCCTTACATTATTCGCCTATCTTTCCGGTATATAACAGCGACGGGAGCTATAACTTTGGACAAAACTCCTGGAGTACGAGTACCAATACGGTTGTTCCCGGCGTAGAAAAGCCCATAGGCGGGAATGGTGAAACACAGGCATGGAATCCTGTGGCACTTGCAATGCTTCAAAAAGATGATATCGGATCAAACAGGTTAACCGGAAGTGCTTTTATTGAAGCTGCGATATTTAAAGATTTGAAATATAAAATCCAGTTGGGGGTTGACCTCTTTAACAGTTCGGAAGATACCTTCAGTCCTTCGACCATTCCAAAGTCAAACAGCGCGGTGAACGAACCTTCAGATGCTTCCGGTTCTTCCAGGACTATAAAGGAGACCAATTGGTTGTTGGAACAGACTTTAAACTACAATAAGATGATAGGTGACCATAGCATCAGCGCTCTGCTGGGCTGGTCTGCGCAGAAGGATGATCTGAGTGGGAATTATGCTTTGGCAACAAAGGGCTTTATCAGCGATCAGATCAGTTATTTAAATGCAGGTTTAGTGACCAGCGGAACAGCAACCAGACAACAATGGTCGCTGGCTTCCGGTATTGCCAGATTACAATACAGTTATAAGGGTAAGTACTTGTTTACTGGTTCATTAAGAGCGGATGGCTCTTCGAAATTTGGTTCAAACAACAAGTGGGGTTATTTCCCCTCCGCATCCGTTGGATGGAGGATGTCTGAGGAGAGCTTCCTTAAAAAGGTAGAATCTATTTCTGATCTTAAGTTGAGGGCCAGCTATGGACTGACTGGTAATTTTAACATTCCTGCCTACGGAGCCCAAGGTGCAATGACCAATTATGGATATGTCCTGGGCGGGGCTACACCAGGTGTTGTGAATGGCGCAGCTCCTTACGCCACACCAAATGATGATTTAAGATGGGAAAAAACGGCTCAATTGAATTTAGGTTTCGATGCTTCGTTTTTCAAAAATGAGCTTACGCTCTCTGTTGATGTGTACAATAGTAACACCAAAGATTTATTGCTGGATGTACCGGTTCCCTTGACCACAGGTTTTGCAACAGAATTAAAAAATATTGGAAAAGTAAACAATAAGGGAATAGATATAAATCTAGGTACACAGCAGCAATTTGGTAGTGTAAAGTGGACAGCAAGTGGCAATTTTTCAAAAAATATCAACAAAGTAGTGGAGTTGGGACCTGGAAATGCAGATATTATCAAAACAGGATCTGTGGCCAATGCCTATTTTTTAACCCGCGTAGGAGAACCGATCGGGTCTTATTATTTACCCGTAGTTTTAGGTGTGTTTAAAAACCAGGCAGAAGTAGATGCTTATCCGCATTACAAAGACACACAGGGCAATTACGATTTAAATACGTCTAAGCCAGGAGATTTTAAATTTAAAGATGTGGATGGTGACGGTGTGATCGATTTAACAAAAGACAGAGAAATTGTAGGTAATTACTTACCTAAGTTTACCTATGGTTTTGCAACATCGGCCGAATATAAGGGTATTGATCTGAGTGTTTCGCTGCAAGGCGTTTACGGAAATAAGATCCTGAATCTTTCGAAGCGGTACTTTGCAAATAAGGAGGGGAATATGAACAATATGATCAGTTCTTTAGATCGGTGGGTATCTGAAAGTAATCCTGGAAGCGGACAGGATGTTCGGGCCAACCGGGTTGCTAAAGGAAGTAATGGGACAACCTCTACGTGGCATATTGAAGATGGATCTTATTTAAGAATCCGCAATATTGCATTGGGTTATACTTTTCCTTCCAATCTGGTCAAGAAAATGTTTTTAACCAAACTGAGGTTATATGTCGCGGCGCAAAATCCTTTTACATTTACCAAATACACCGGTTATAATCCTGAGGTAACCAACAGATCTCTCGCTACTACAAATGGCGAAGACTATGGTGTTTATCCAACCTCCAAAACCATATCTATAGGTGTTAATATCACTTTATAAACTAAGAACCATGAAAAAATATATTATAATCTCACTGACTTGTGGTTTAATGATAACAGCCACTTCTTGTAAAAAATTCCTTGACTTAAAACCTCTTGATTCATACACTGAAAATACATTCTATGTAGATGAAAAAGGTTTGCAGGGTGGTTTAATCAGTTGTTACGATGCTTTGCAGACGGATAGCCTTTATGGGAATAATTTGCTCACCCTTGGTGAGATACGCGGAGACAATGTGACCGACAATGATCCGGGTTCTGGTGCTGGTGTTCGTAATCAGATAGAAGTTTTTTCAGAAACCCCGGCCAACAATATTCTTGCAGCTTCTTGGCAGGGACATTACAAAGCGGTTTACCGAAGTAATCTCATTTTAGACCGTGCACAGGGTATTAACATGAATGAGGGAACTAAAAGTCAAATTATTGGACAGGCTAAATTTATCAGGGCCCTTAGTTATTTTAACCTGACCCGTTTATGGGGCGATGTTCCTTTGGTACTGAAAGTTCAGAAAACAGAAGAGGCCAGAGCAAACAACCGGACAAACTCTGCTCAGATTTATCAGCAGATCATTGCTGATTTAACAGATGCCGCTGTAAAATTGCCAATCTCGTGGCCCGATGCACAAAGAGGAAGAGCCACAAGTTATGGGGCTTCTGCGTTGCTGGCTAAAATATATTTGTATCAGAAGAAATATGATCTGGTCAGTGCTACATTAAAGCCTGTGGTGGCTGCAATCTATGCGGGTACGGTATTGTCAACTGTGCCTCAGCCAACCACGTTTCCGAATAATTTGAAAACGAGCAAAGATGTTATTTTTGCGGTACAATACCTTGCAGGGGGTGTTAAAGAAGCCGTTAACCAGGATAACCGTTATAGAAATAACAGCAATACCAATACCATCACTTTACCACAGGGCTTATTTGAAACAGGTGATAACCGTAAAGCTTTAGTTGCTCCGACCAATATTGGAAATCGTCCCGGAAAATTCAATAATCCAGTATCCAACAATACGGAAACCAGCAGTGATTTTCCGGTGATCCGTTGCGCTGATGTATTGCTCATGTATGCAGAGGCCTTAAATGAGCTTGCATATGGTAATGCTGAAGCTTTTACTGCACTAAATGCAGTGAGAACAAATGCGGGTATTCCAATAAAAACACCAGCAATACTTACACTTCAAAGCGATTTTAGAAAAGAGGTGTATCTACAACGCAGGCTGGAGCTGGCTTTGGAAGCGGATAGATGGTTCGATATTGTGAGAACAAATCAAATGGCAGCAGTTTTTCCGGGTATACCTGCATTTAGAAGCTTGTATCCCGTTCCTCAACCGGAGATTGATAACATTACCAATAAAGCCGGCTGGCAAAATACAGGTTATTAATGGGTACAAATAAATCAGCGGCCCGGAAAGTATAAATTCCGGGCGCTCTTTAATTTTAAATATATTTGAATGATAAATCAAAATCTATGAAAATCTTGTCTTTCCTGATCTGTTGTGGGTTTTTATCTTTGCATGCTTTGGCTCAAAAAGCGGGGCCTGATAAAGCATATGCCTTACAAAGTACCCATAACCCCGTTCAGTATAAAAATTACTACCTGTTTACGTTATTGCAGAAAGACCAGACTGTAAAGAAAATGATCCTGGATGATCAGGTTCTCAGTACCCTCTTAAAAGATAAACTGGTAAACATCAATAATGCTTTAAAAAGCTGCCCTGGGGATATATCCTGTTTTACATCGGCAGTTAAATTTAGTGATGATGAAATCCGTGTGGTAGGGGAGCGTTTAAACAACCTGTTCAAAACAGGTAATCCTTTAGATCTTCTTGTTAAGAACCAATTGCTCCCCTCCGGATGCTACAGTATGTATGAAGAGCTTAAGTCCAAAGAATTGTTGATTAAAGCATGGGAACAGGATGCTAAAGCTGTTAACTATGCAATTGAAGTATATGTTGAAGGCCGGAAACCCAATTACCCGGCAATAGATTCTATAGGTTTCAATGTAAAAGATAAAAGCTATTCCGAACTCGTGAAAACAAATGCTCTGTTAAGTCTGAGGACAAAAAATAACTTGTTTTTTGAACCAGCAATGCAGTTTGCTTTGGTTGCCCTGGAGATTAACGAAAGAAACGATGCCGCGGACTACGAGCCGATGACCGGCACAGTAAATAAAGAAGCGTTGTTGTCTGTTCAAAAAACAGATTTTAGTCATTATAAATACAGTTTGATCCTGGTACCAGGAGAAGGGCCCGAGGAACGCGATACCGAATTGAGTGCCGGCGGAATGTTGCGTTGCCGTTTGGCTGCAGAACAATATCAGAAAGGGGTTGCACCTTTCATTATGGTTTCCGGAGGAAGGGTCCATCCCTATAAGACCAAATATAGTGAGGCTTATGAGATGAAGAAGTTTTTAAGAAATACCTTGCAAATACCAGAAGAAGCCATTTTAATGGAACCACATGCAAGGCACACCACCACAAATATGCGCAATGCTTCCAGGATTATGTTCCGGTATGGTATTCCTATGAATAAAGTGGCTCTGGTGGTGACTGTGAAATCTCAAAGTATGTACATTAGTGGTGTGATGCCTCAACGTTGTATTCAGGAACTTGGGTATGTCCCTTACCGTATAGGAAAGCGATTATCTGACCAGGAACTGGAATTTTATCCAAATACGATGTCACTGCAGATTGATTTTGATGAACCCTTGGATCCATAGTTCGTTTTCAAAAATCATCATTGGGCCATCAGATATTCCCAATGATGATTTTTGAAATTTCTCCGGCATCACCGTAAACCATAAAATGTCCGCCACCTTTTATCAGAAAATCAGGCTTTGTGTATTTTGCAGGTAATATGTTATCGTTTGTACCGTGAATATGGGTGAGGTCAGTGGGTATTTCTTTGTTTCTCCAGTTTAGGATACAGGTTAGAGCCCATTTCATAAAATAGGGGTCGCTGTCTTCAATCAATTGTTTTAATAAAGAAAGTTCTTCACTGGTTTTGCCGCCAAGAAACTTTAAACCTATAGAATTGCTTTGTTTCATCAGGCCCAGCGGAACCATTCTTTCAAGACGAAGAAAACCAGCTGTTCTGTAATACCAGGGCAGTTGGGTATAAACAGGAACGCTGGAGATAAGGAAAGTATGTATCGGTTTAAGTTTCTTAGCGATTTCTGTGGCCAGCATCCCGCCAAAGGAAAGACCAATCAGATAAAATGGAACAGAAGGATCGATTCCCTCAGATAGTCTTGCAGCATAGTTCTGCAATGACTCTTTAGGTAAAGGTGTAATCCAGTCGAGATGAATCAACTCAACATCCACAGGGAAAACCAGTCGTCTGAAAGCCCTCCGATCTGCCCCTAAACCACTGATGAAGTATATTCTTCGCATTTCTTATACGATCTGATAATGTTCAACAATTGGAAAAGGGTGATAAAAATGATGGAGTAAGACCTTCCATTCCTGATATTCTGAGGAATTGCGGAAACCAATTGTGTGGTTTTCCAGGGTATCCCATTTAACCAGAAGAATATACTGGTGGTTGTGTTCTATACATTTTTGTAGTTCGTGGCCAAGGTATCCTTCCATCGATGAAATGATTTCTTGTGCTTTTGCAAAAGCAAGTTCAAATTCTGCTGTTTTTCCTTGTATAATATGTAATATGGCTATTTCCAGGATCATATTTATAAATGTATAAATAAGGATCCAAAAAAAAGGTTCTGCTAAATGAATTCGTGGCTGACCCGCTAGTTTATTCGTGCAAAACAAGAATGGCTTTAATCGATTTATTCATCACTTGATTTACAGTACTTCTGTTAAAAATACGGTACAGCATATTGTGATGATGTTTTACCACACAAAGGATATCTGTTTTATTGTTAACTACAAAATCCATGATGCCATCAGTTGTGCTGTTGTGGCTAATGTAATTAAACTGAAGCGGCATGGGTTTGAAAAACTCTTTTAGCAACCTTTCTCCTATAATGGCCGGGGAAAGGTCAGATTTGTCCATAACATTTAATACATGAAGTACTTCAGCGTCGAAAGCTTGTATAACTTCTTTTAAGATGTTTACATCTATAGCGGATAACTGTGTTGAGAAATCTGTTGCCAGTGTAATAACTGGTTTTTTAGAAGGTCTGCTTTCCAGTGGAACGATCAATGTTGGTAATTTAAGTTTGGAAACGATCATATTCGCTGTACTACCTACAATACCAGAAATACCTGTTGATCCGGTAATTCCCATGATCAGCAGCTCGGCAGGGTGATCTGCTATATAATTGGAAATAACTGTATTCAAAAAGCCAACTGCGCATAGGGTGGTTACTTTCACTTGATTGTACTCCTTTTGGTCACTGAGGTTTTTTGCCCAGTGCGCTAACGCCTGCCTTTTAGAATTATAATAGTTTTCTATGTAAATCGCATTATATATCGAATTGTCAATGCCCTCGGTGGGATGGATGGCATGAATGGCACATACCTCGAAATGAAGGATGCTGGCCAGTTCCAGAGCATATTCCATGGCATTGCTGGCACAATTTGAAAAGTCAGTAGCAACAAGTATCTGTTTCATGGGGAGGGATTAAGAGGATTAAAGGAATAAGCGAAAGAGAGCGAACAAAGCTAATGCCAATGCAATGCATACGGGAAGAGTAAGTACCCAGGCCATAGCAATATTTTTTAATGTTCCATTGTTCAGATTGCTGGCTCCGCCCTGAGCAACCATAGCTCCGGCAATTCCACTAGATAGAACATGCGTAGTGCTTACCGGAAGGCCAAGACCAGTACTTAAGCCAATTGTTGCAGCGCCAACAATCTCTGCAGTTGCACCCTGAGCATAATTCAAATGCTCATTACCGATTTTTTCGCCAATAGTTACTACAATTCTCTTCCAGCCAATCATGGTACCCAGGCCCAATGAGATGGAAATTGCTGCAATTACCCATATTGGTGAAAAGTCGGTTACCTTATTTAAGGCCTTATAGGAATTTGTGAGGCCCGAAAGGTCTTCTTCAGAGATTTGAATTGCGGGATTCTTACTGAGCTCTTTCAGTTCCTTAGTTACCTTTTCAATATCTTTTCGGAACTTAAAAATCTCCGCGGTACTTCCTTTGGCGTTCCCGCTAATTTCCTGTTTGGTTTGTTCAATCATTTTTTTTGCCGACACAATAGGGGCAAGGTTTGTTGTATTGGTTGTTAAAAGATGTTGCAAAGGTTGCTCTGCAGTATTAAGTGTATTCAGTATTTGCTGGTTGGTGATAGAATGATCTATAGCGAATTTTGCGGGGAGAAAAGTAATTAGGATCAGCATCAGTAAGCCTACACCTTTTTGTCCGTCATTACTTCCGTGAAAGAAGCTCACCAGGGTACAGGTCGTGATCAGCAACAACCTGACGAATACCGGCGGTTTATCATCATCGCCCTGCGGAATATGAAAAAGTTTTTTCGCTTTGAGTATATTCTTAATAAAATACATCAAAAGTACAGAAGCCCCAAACCCAAATA
>NZ_QAIL01000455.1:19398-23442 GCF_003061025.1 Pedobacter sp. HMWF019
GCCTTATTCCAATTTACGCTACCACCATAATAGTAGGTAAAACCAATACTGCCGCCTATCAGAGCACCAATCAGGGTATGAGAACTGGAGCAGGGAATGCCAAGATACCATGTCCCTAAATTCCAGAGTATAGAAGAAATCAATACCGCCAATACCAGGCAGGCGCCCACCTGTACAGGGAGATTCATCAATTCATCCAGAGGGACCAGTTTTAAGATTCCCATGGCTACAGCTACGCCCCCCGCAAAAACACCAAGGAAATTCCAGATGCCAGACCAGGGCACGGCAATCTGGGGCTTTAAAGCCTTTGTGTAAATAACGGTAGCCACAGCATTTGCCGTATCGTGAAAGCCATTTACAAATTCAAAAGCCAGTACTGTGGCAAGGCAAATAAAAAAAACGATTAAAACCGGATGGCTTAAATCAATTTCTCCAAGCAATGGAAGGGTAATGACACTAAGCGTAGATAACATGTGTTCTTTGAATAGTTCGTATACCAAACATCTGGTTTTTAGATGGGTTACGGTGCTATTTAAAGTTAAGTTATTGTTATACTATTGTTGCCTTGACCGGTCGGATAGATTGTTAAAAAAAAGGCTCCATATTTAGAGGTCAAATTTCATCAGAATATCCAGTTGTTCATCATCGCCAAATTTGAAAATGTGTGTGTCGAAATCTGTAAACTGATTTCTTTTATAGAAGGCAATAGCCTTATTGTTCTTTTCCCACACCCCGAGCCAGAGGTTATCCACATGATTTTTTCTGGCAATTTCAATCGCATTATTTAGTAAAAACTGACCTGCTTTCTGACCCTGAAACTCTTGGAGTACGTAGATGCGTTCTACCTCCATTGTGTTCTGATCCTTTAAATCTGTCTGCGCGCTCCTGAAATTCACTTTTATGTACCCAATGTGCTTGTTTTCAGTGTTTAATGCGGTAAAAAAAATAGAATCAGGGTTCGATATTTCTTCCTGTAGTTTCTTAATGCTAAAATTTGTATCTAGATAATATTGCATATTTTCCGCAGAATTGTAGGCGGCATAGGTCTCAAAAAAGGTTTTTTGGGCGAGTTTTTGAAGGTCTGAAATGGTAGAAATATCCAGATGTACAAGTGTGAAATTCATGCCCAAATCTAGGCCAAATCAGGGTAATTAACAAAACCTGTGGATAAGCAAGAGTTATCCACATTTTGTCGGAAAAACGTCTTTTAAAGGATTGCTTTTTAGTGGCTTAATGATTAGGATAAGTTTATGTTTTTTTGTTGGTAATATTCTTGATCTTCGCAATCCCAAAAAAGAAGGAAGCTTTTTTTAGGGGCGAATAAAGAATAAATAACAACAACAAATTAATTAAAATGTCTATGCAGAATACTTGTACCGCAGTGTGGAATAACTCACTTCAAACAATTAAAGCCAGCATCCCAAGCCAAAGTTATAAGACCTGGTTTGAGCCCATCTCTGCTTTAAAATTAGAAGGAAACGTTTTAACTGTACAAGTACCTAGTTTATTCTTTTACGAGTGGCTGGAGGAGCATTATGTAGGTCTTTTACGCAAAACGGTAAAACAGGAACTCGGAGAGGAAGGACGTTTGGAATACAATATCGTTGTAGATGATAAAACATCAAAAAACAACTCTGTATCTACAAAAGCCCAGACAGTACCGGCCTCAACACCGGCAACAACTTCATCAACTGGTAAGGATTTGAGAAACCCTTTTGTTGTACAAGGGGTAAAAAGATTGAATGTTAATCCACAACTTAACCCTAATTATACCTTAGAAAATTACATAGAGGGAGACTGTAATCGTCTGGCACGCTCTGCGGCCTTCGCTGTTGCTGCCAAACCAGGAGGGACATCCTTCAACCCTCTTATGATTTACGGTTCGGTAGGACTAGGTAAAACCCACCTGGCACAGGCTATCGGAAATGAAATTAAAAGTGTATATCCTGAAAAGCTGGTTATTTTTGTTTCCTGTGAAAAGTTCTGTCAGCAATTTGTAGAATCGTTGAAAAACAATACCATCAATGATTTTGTGAATTTCTATCAGGCCATGGATGTGATCATTATGGATGATATCCACAACTTTGCCGGAAAAGAAAAGACACAGGATATCTTTTTCCATGTTTTTAACCACTTACATCAGTCTGGCAAACAAATTATTATTACCTCTGATAAGGCACCAAAAGATTTATCTGGATTAGAAGAGCGTTTGTTGAGTAGATTCAAATGGGGGCTTTCTGCCGATCTGCAAATCCCTGATTTAGAAACCAGAATGGCTATTCTAAGAAAAAAGACAGCTCAGGACGGTGTTAATGTACCTTCGGAAGTTGTTGAATATGTTGCCCATAACATCGACAATAATGTTCGTGAACTGGAAGGTGCTATGGTTTCCTTGCTTGCACAGGCAACTTTGACCAAAAAAGAAATTGATTTGCCTTTGGCTAAATCATTATTGAGAAATTTCATTAAAAATACCAGTAAAGAAATCTCTCTGGAATATATTCAAAAGGTTGTTTGTGAGTATTTCGAAGTACCTTTTGATCTGGTGAAATCGCCAACACGTAAACGTGAGGTGGTACAGGCCCGACAGATTTCCATGTATCTGTCTAAGAGTTTGACTAAATCTTCTTTAAAAAGTATTGGTGCTTTTTACGGAGGCCGTGACCACTCTACGGTAATCTATGCCTGCCAGACAGTTGAAGATCTGATTGACAGCGATAAAAAATTCAAAGGATACGTAACTGATATCCAGAAAAAACTAAGCATGAGCTAATTCAAACGACAATAAAAATCATGACTATAAATGCTACTACGATAACCACCACTCTGGTGGTTATCCTTTTTGTTCCTTATCTGATCAGTATCATTAGAAAAGTTCAAAACCATCAGATTCCTTTTTTAAAAGCACTCCATCCTTTTTATACTAAAGAAATGAATGAGGCTGCTCTTTTGAAGGAGCGTTTATCTCCTATTGTTCGCGAAATGGAAACCCAGACCATAGCGAAGTTTGTAAAGCACTGGACTTCAAAGTTTGAGGCCACAGGACTTTCTGAGCAGGATGTTCTTGAACTGAATGCAAAGATAGAGGGGGGAGAGCAAGATCAGGTTTACGGAATACTCGCATTGCATCCTCAGGGCAGGATACAGTTTGATCAGATCAATGCACAGCTAAAAGAAAAGTATCTTCAGGAAACTGAAGTTATGGCCTAGTCCATACAGTTTAACATTTGTGGTTATTGATTTTAATTTCAATTTCCAGTGTTGCATGTTGAATATTTTGGTGTTCGAGTTCGTGCTTTAGAATGCCCTTTATTTTTTGTGCCTGTTCAAGACTGGTTTGTCCTTCAACAATAATATGAGCCGTTAATGCATTTTGAGTAGTACTGATGGCCCAAATATGGATATGGTGAATTCCGGTTATCCCATCTATTTTCAAGGCTGTCTGTTTGACTTTTTCAATATCTACATTTTCTGGTACGCCGTCAAGCGACAGGCGCAGGCTGCCTTTTAATAAATTCCATGTACTTGCAATAATTACTGTGCAAACAATCAAGCTCAATACTGGGTCTATCCAGTAAATGTGTGTATAGTACATGATAATTCCTCCAGCAACGAGTCCTAAGGAAACAAGTGCATCTGCAGCAAGGTGCAGGAAAGCACTTTTTACATTCAGATCTTTCTCTTTATCTCTGAAAAACATAAAAGCTGAAACTCCATTGATGATAATTCCGATGCCTGAAACAATTGCAATAGTTACTCCCGGCAAGGGTTGCGGATTATTGAAGCGTAAAATAGCTTCATATCCAATGGCACCAATGGAAATCAGTAATACAATGGCATTGAAAAGTGAAATCAGGATCGAAGACTTTTTGTAACCATAAGTATTTTGGTTGGTGGGTTTTGACTGGTGAAGTTTGTAATCTAGCAGTTTTAAAGCTAATGCACCTTCATCCAGTAAGTTGTGTCCGGCATCAGATAGCAATGCAAGTGAATTGATCCTGAAACCAATGATGACTTGAACAATTACATAGACCAGGTTTAATA
>NZ_QAIL01000456.1 GCF_003061025.1 Pedobacter sp. HMWF019
CTCTTGCATTCACTACTTGATTTAAATAATCAATTAATTTGTTCCCAAAATGGGAACAATTAGTATATTTGTTAAATATGCGAGTGATAGCAGTAAAAACTCTAAAGGATTATATTAACGAATTCCACCAGGCTGAGCAGGCGTTATTAAGTTGGTATGAAGAGGCCGTTTCTGCGTTATGGAATAATCCAAATGAATTAAAAGCCCAATATAAGAATGCTTCTATCCTTAATGAAAAAAGAGTTGTATTTAATGTATATGGTAATAGTTATCGCTTAATCGTAGATATAGAATACAGATTAAAAATTGTCTTTATTGTCTGGTTTGGATCGCATAATCAATATGATAAAATAAATGCTAAAACAATTAGTTATGTTAAAACCAATTAAAACCGAGAAAGAATACGATAATGCTCTGGCTCGTGTATATGAGTTGATGCAAACTGATATCGTGGAGGGTTCTGCAATTTCTGATGAATTAGAAATCTTAAGTCTGTTAATCAAAGAATATGAATTAGTACATTATCCTATTTCTTATCCAAATCCAATAGAGGCTATAAAGTTTAGAATGGAACAGATGAACTTATCTGAAAATGAATTGAGTGACTTATTGGGTACACGTTCGAGAAAGTCTGAAATTTTATCCGGCAAAAGAAAACTAAGTCTTTCTATGATCCGGAAATTAACAGATATACTCCATATACCTGCCGAAGTGTTAATCCAAGCTTATTGATTGTTCTATTGTGAATACCAAATGATTTTTAAATGAGGTTCGCATCCCAGGGGGATCAAAAAAAGCCTCAACGAAAGCTTTTTTCCTTATGGAGTTCAACTAATATGAGTTGGCATCAAATTGTAATCATCTTCAAATCAGTCTCATTAAGCCAATGGACAACATATTTGACACAAATAACTTGTATCCTGGATATGAGTCAAAATTAAAACAACACTTTGGCCACTATTTTGACAATGTATTCATTGCTTTTTCTCCTTTCTTTCATCTTAACAAGAATGAGCAAGGAGCACTTAAAATTAGCCCTAAAAACACCATAAGTCTAACAGAGCTTCAGGAAAAGGATCATACATTCAAAAATTTAAAACCTTTTGATGGCCGTGTGATTTATACTCAAAACCCTAATTATCCAACTGATGAGGAGATAATCAAGGATGGGATAATTGTACCCTGGCAATATGTATTAGAACACGGGGGCTTTAGCGAATTATCCGAGATCAACCTTGCATTAAGAACATCAATTGGTGCTCTAAGAGACATTTATAAAAAAGAAGATCTTAACAAGATACTTGACGACTTCACTATTAAAAATGGTATTTTTCATCCCACTGAAGGTCGTATTACCATTTTAAGTTTAATGAAGATTTACCATTGCTTAACTGCGATAGGAAAGTTAGAACTTATCGTAACCGATGAATTTTTTTATGGTAGAAAAACACTTAACATATCTGAGTTTACCTGCTCGGAATTTATATTGAAAGTAAGAGGATATATGTACTTCTTCCCTATTGACAGGTCACTACTTTTTACCATAGACTGGGATAGTTTCTTCTTTTTAATTTGTGGAGATCAAGATTTACTCCATCAAATTATACCTAAATTTGAATTCGAAGGCTTTTATTGTAATGATGAAACAATGCATAATTGGGATTTTAAAGAACTATGATGTTACTGAATTAAGTGTACTTCTTGTTTTTTGATAATTTTGCTAAAATTGTCATATATAACTCTTTCAGTCCTATGATAAAAAGTATATTACAACAGGATTACTTGCAGGAACATTCTTTTACGCAAAGTTCAAGGTATTACCAACCTTCTGGGAAGTTCCAAGAGAAATTCATCTAAGTTTTCGGGTGGCACTGATGAAACGTAATGGTGTTATCATTTCTTCAATTCGTAAGTCTTTAATCTTCTTTTAAACATCAAAAACTCTATTGCTGTAAAGAACACATA
>NZ_QAIL01000457.1:0-6572 GCF_003061025.1 Pedobacter sp. HMWF019
CAAATAGATTTTTTCTTACTCAGAAAAAACAAAAGTTTCCATAAACTTCGTGGTAAAATTACCAGCTCTGAAGTTTGGATCTTTCATTAATTTCAAATGAAAAGGAATTGTTGTTTTAATACCTTCTATCACAAATTCACTTAATGCTCTTTCCATTGTACTGATTGCTTCTTCCCTGGTTTGTGCAACACAGATCAGTTTGGCGATCATTGAATCATAGTTGGAAGGAATTTGATAACCTGCATACACATGTGTATCTACCCTTACACCATGACCACCGGGTGAGTGGAAATTAGTGATTTTTCCTGGACAAGGCCTGAAGTTATTAAATGGATCTTCTGCATTGATCCTGCATTCAATGGCATGCATATCCGGAAGGTAATTTCTTCCGGAAATTGGTACACCTGAAGCCACTTTAATTTGTTCTTTGATCAGGTCATAGTTAATCACCTCTTCTGTCACAGGATGCTCTACCTGGATTCGGGTATTCATCTCCATGAAATAGAAGTTACGGTGTTTATCTACGAGGAATTCGATTGTTCCAGCACCTTCATATTGAACCGCTATGGCACCTTTAATAGCCGCTTCGCCCATTTTCTCCCTTAATTCCGGGGTCATGAAAGGAGATGGGGCTTCTTCAACCAGTTTCTGATGTCTGCGTTGAATAGAACAGTCTCGTTCTGATAAATGGCATGCTTTGCCATATTGGTCTCCAATGATCTGAATTTCGATATGACGGGGATCTTCAATGTACTTTTCTAAATAAAGGCCATCATTGCCAAAAGCAGCACCAGACTCTTGTCTCGCACTGTCCCATGCATTTTCAAAGTCTTCATCTTTCCAAACTACGCGCATTCCACGGCCACCACCACCGGCAGTTGCTTTCAGAATAACCGGATAGCCCATCTCATTGGCAATTTTAATTCCTTCTTTTACACTTTCGAGCAAACCGTCTGATCCAGGAATAGTTGGAACACCAGCCTTTTTCATGGTCTCTTTTGCAGAAGCTTTGTCGCCCATAGAGTTGATCTGCTCTGGTGTAGCTCCAATGAATTTAATTCCATAATCACGGCATACAGATGAAAATTTTGCGTTTTCAGATAAGAATCCATAGCCTGGATGTATAGCGTCTGCATTGGTCAACTCCGCTGCAGAGATAATATTTGGAATGCTTAAATAAGAATCCTTACTTGGTGGCGGACCTATACAAACGGCTTCGTCTGCAAAGCGAACATGTAAGCTTTCCCTGTCAGCAGTAGAATATACAGCTACAGTTTTAATGCCCATTTCCTTACAGGTCCGTATGATACGCAAGGCAATTTCGCCCCTGTTGGCAATTAGTATTTTTTTAAACATATAATTGATTAGATAATGATCTGCCTGAGGCAAATATTACATAGGTTCTACTAAAAATAATGGTTGGTCATATTCTACTGGAGATGCATTATCAACCAGTACTTTAACGATTCTTCCTGAAACTTCACTTTCAATTTCATTGAATAATTTCATGGCCTCAATAATACAGATCACTTTGCCAGTGGCAATTTCATCACCAACATTTACGAAAGAAGGTTTATCCGGACTTGCAGAGCGGTAAAAAGTTCCAATCATTGGCGATTTTACAGTGATGTATTTTGAAGTATCTTCTGCAGGAGTTGCCGGTTTATTATCTGTTGCAGATACAGGTTGAGGTGCTACTGCAGCAGGCAATACCTGGGCAGGAGCCGCTGCCGGAGCAGGAACTGTAGCTGTGATAACTGTAGGAGTCTGATTAGTTTTAATCGTGATCTTGAAGTCTTTTTGCTCAATAGCTACTTCATTTACGCCTGAACGAGAAACAAATTTAATAAGTTCCTGAATTTGCTTAATATCCATTTTTAAGTGATTTTAAAAAGATTTATGCCTTAGATTAAACTAAGTTAAGATTAATTATTGTATAAAATTAATATGCCCATTTCAAGTAAACAGATCCCCAGGTGAAACCGCCGCCAAAAGCCGCTAATATCAGATTGTCACCTTTCTTTAACTTGCTCTCCCATTCCCATAAGCAGAGTGGGATAGTTCCGTTGGTTGTATTACCGTATCTTTCTATGTTGATCATGACTTTATCTGCACCTAAGCCCATTCTGGAAGCAGTCGCGTCAATGATCCTTTTATTGGCCTGGTGTGGTACCAGCCAGGTCACCTGCTCAGAAGTGAGCTCATTGCGTTCCATGATTTTTGCGGCCACATCTGCCATATTGGTTACAGCAAATTTAAATACAGCCTGACCTTCCTGGTGTACAAAATGTTCATGATTATCAATCGTTTCATGGGACGCCGGTCTGGCAGAACCACCAGCTTTCTGGTGCAGGTACTGCCTGCCGGAACCGTCGGAATGAAGTACAGAGTCTATAATTCCGTTACCTTCTTCATTGGGTTCCAAAAGAACGGCACCACAGCCATCTCCAAAAATAATGCAGGTAGTGCGGTCCTGGTAATTAATAATAGATGACATTTTATCTCCACCTACGACCAGTACCTTTTTATGTTTGCCGGATTCAATGAATTGAGAGCCCGTAGATAATCCAAATATAAAACCTGAGCATGCAGCCTGTAAATCATATCCCCAGGCATTTTTTGCTCCAATTTTATCTGCAAGAATATTTGCAGAAGCCGGAAAAGGCATATCAGGTGTAGTCGTACAGAAAATGATCAGTTCAATTTCTTCTGCGGAGATTCCCCGTTTCTTAAGTAAACCATTTACAGCATGAACAGCCATATCTGATGTGCCCAATCCTTCACCTTTTAATATCCTGCGTTCCTTGATACCCGTTCTGGAAGTGATCCATTCATCAGTGGTTTCAACAATGGATTCAAGTTCCTTATTGGTTAGAATATATTCAGGAACATAACCATGAACCGCAGTAATAGCGGCGTGGATTTTACTCATTTTTTCAAAATTTATTTAAAAGCAGCTTGTATCTTTCCTACCAAGCCAGTAGTTATCATATCTCTTGATTGCAGGATCATATTTTTTACCGCAGTAGGAGTAGAGATTCCATGGCCAATAATTACAGGGGCATTTACGCCCAAAACAGGACTTCCGCCATAGTTCTCGTAATTAAAACGGTCAAAGAATTCATCCTTTAAGCCTTTTTTAATGGTCATGATGTAAAAGGATTCTGCAAGTTTAAGCATAATGTTTCCGGTAAAACCATCACATACAATGACATCGGCTTTCTGGTTGAACAGATCCCGGCCCTCAATATTGCCGATAAAATTAAACAGATTAGAGTCTTTCATCAAAGGAAATGTAGCCAGACTCAGCATATTTCCTTTTTCGTCCTCTTCTCCAATATTAATTAAACCAACTTTTGGGTTCTTGATCTGCATCACATTTTCAGCATACAAACTTCCTACAGCTCCAAATTGCACCAAGACATCAGGCTTACAATCCGCATTCGCACCAACGTCCAGCATTAAGCCTCTGCCGCCGTCAAGCTTTGGTACAATCGTACACAAACAAGGTCTGATAATGCCGGGTACAGTCTTTACACTAAATACTGCACCTACCATCATGGCACCTGAGTTACCTGCACTGGCAAAAGAATCCAGTTTACCTTCTTTGAGTAAATTGAATCCAACAGAAATACTTGAATTTGGTTTTTGGGCTAATGCCCTTGTGGGATGTTCACCCATACCAATCACTTCTTCGGTATGAACGAATTCGAAATGGTCAGGGTTAAAGCCTTTTTCTGAGAGCAGGGGCTTAATCTGGTTGGTATCACCAATGAGCACAATGTGCTCTCCGGGCGATAGAAGTTGATGAGCAGCTATTGCTCCCGAAACATTTGATTCGGGAGCATAGTCTCCGCCCATTATATCGAGACCTATTTTCATAGTAAAAAATCAGTTTGTGTAAACAGCATTATTGTGCTTCTTTCAAGTGTCTAAGATAAACTTAAACCCTGGCAAAACACAAACTATTTTTCAAGAAAAATTACCCTATAGAGGTGTTTTCAATAACTAATTTTCCGTTGTAGTATAAGTTACCATCAACGTTATACGCACGGTGAGGTACGTGGATAGCGCCAGTTGTTTGGCAAGTAGCCAGAGAAGGAGCTTCTGCTTTATAGTGTGTTCTTCTTTTGTCTCTTCTACTTTTAGAAACCTTGCGTTTTGGATGTGCCATTACTAATTGATTTAATTATTATTTTAATTTCTTTAATGCTGCCCACCTTGGGTCATCACTCGTTAATTCTTCTTTTTTATCTGCTCCGTGAGAAAGACTTTCCAGTCTTGCAATCATTTCCTGGTCACATTCCTGGCCATCGCCATCCTGTCCGCAGATCTTAATGAATGGTACTGATACATTAATGAACTCGTAAATGATTTCAGAAATATCAATAGCACTCTCTTTTTTGTTCAGTACAATGATCTCCAGATCATCGCTTTCTAATTCATCCTCAGCAAATTTTACAATCTGCCTTTCTTTAATATCCAGAGGCGAATTAAATTCTGCCAAACATTTGTCACATTCTAGTTTTACAGTTCCTTTTACATGAATTTGTAAAATCAGCATTGTTTCCTGTTTATCCAACCCTACTGTTGCATTTAAACTTCCCTTTTTAACCAAAGAGTACTCAAATGCCTCAAAAAAGCTGTTATCAATTTCAAACTCAAATTGATGTTTGCCAATTTTTAAGCCTGTAAAGGGGATTGAAAATTGTTTTAACGGTTTCAATTGTAACAAAATTTTAGCCCGCAAATGTATGAATTATTTTGATAGATGTAAAGTGTTTTTTGTATATTTTTAAAAAAGCTTTCTGGAAGGGTTAATTTGCATCGTCTTTTATATCCAGCGCAGTCTCAACGATTTTGCCTCCCGTTTTAAGCTGATTGCTTAATAAACTTTCCTGTTCACGCCTGTTCTTCACAATATGGGTAGCTGCAAAAATAGCTTCTATAAATGAAGTCGGGTCTGCCAGATTTTTGCCTGCAATATCATAGCCGGTTCCATGGTCAGGGGAAGTACGTACAAATTTTAGTCCGGCGGTATAATTTACACCGGTGCTGAAGGCTATGGTTTTGAAAGGAATTAAGCCTTGATCATGGTACATGGCCAGAACAGCGTCAAATTGTTTGAAAGTACCATTGCCAAAAAAACCATCGGCCGGATAGGGCCCAAAACAGATCACGCCTTTGTCAAAAGCTTCGTGAATGGCTGGAGTAATGATATCTTCTTCTTCTTTGCCTAATAAGCCATTGTCTCCGGCATGAGGATTAAGACCCAAAACAGCAATTTTAGGTTTTTCAATCCAGAAATCTTTTTTCAAGCTGTCATTGATCATCTTTAATTTTTGAACAATTTTTTCTTTGGTGATGCTTCCGGAAATTTCTTTAACTGGTATATGGCCAGTAACCACACCAATTCTCAATTCTTCACTGATCAGAAACATCAGCACATCTGAACTCTTGCTGCGCTCCTGCAGATATTCTGTATGGCCTGGAAATTTAAAGGTCTCTGATTGTATGTTAAACTTATTGATCGGCGCTGTAACCAGAGCGTCAATCTCTCCATTGATGAGGTCTTCGGTTGCTTTTTCCAGTGAAAGGAGAGCGTATTTTCCACCAATTTCATTGGAGACACCAAGATCGATCTTGACATCTTCTTCCCAGCAATTGATCATATTGGCTTTCTTGGGATTGGCAAGCCCGGCATTCGTTACCACATTGAAACTGAAATCGGATAAGCCCAGTGCCTTCCTGTGGTAAGAAGCTACTTTGGTATGCCCATATACAATAGGCGTACAATAATCAAAAATGCTGGTGTGCGATAAGGCTTTCAGAATCACTTCCAAACCTATTCCGTTCACATCACCAACGCTAATACCTATTTTTACTTTATTGCTCATGCTCAACTTTAGAATTTAGCGCAAATTACAGATTTTAACAGTAATCTTACGCCGATACTGGTAAAACTTTGCTTATTTTGCATCTTTAGATCAGGAGCATATGAGTTTGGTAAAGGCAAAGAAACATTTAGGACAACATTTTTTAACCGATAAAAATATTGCAGCAAAGATTGTAAACGGCCTTATTCATACAGATCAGTACCATCAAATTCTTGAGGTTGGGCCGGGAATGGGTATTCTGTCGGATATTTTGCTGGAACGTACAGATCTTGAAACCCATTTGATAGACATAGATGTGGAATCCTATCATTTCCTGCAGGAAAAATATCCACAGCTGGGAAGCAGGCTCATCAATGGGGATTTCTTAAAACTTGACCTGGGTACTGTATTTCCCGGAAAGTTTGCCATCATTGGAAATTTCCCCTATAATATTTCTTCTCAGATTCTTTTTAAAGTACTGGAGCACCGGGATAATGTTGTTGAAATGGTTGGGATGTTTCAGAAGGAGGTTGCAGAACGTTGTGCTTCTAAATCAGGGACAAAAGAGTACGGGATTCTAAGTGTACTGATTCAGGCCTATTATGATATTGAATATCTTTTTACCGTAAAACCGGGTACATTTAACCCGCCGCCTAAAGTTAATTCGGGAGTAATCCGCTTAAGCAGAAACAAAAC
>NZ_QAIL01000457.1:6582-10978 GCF_003061025.1 Pedobacter sp. HMWF019
CGATGAAAAGCTGTTCTGGCGTACGGTTAAAGGGGGCTTCAACCAAAGGAGAAAAACTTTGAGAAACGCACTTTCCGGAACTATTCCCAAAGATAAAATGGATAATCATCCTTTTTTCGATAAACGGGCCGAGCAACTCAGCGTAGAGGATTTTATCCTTCTGACACAACATCTTACTGCTTTAATGACCACAACAGCTTAGTTTAATTTGTAATGAATCCTAAAATATTAATTGTTGACGACCTTCATCCGGTGTTTAAAGAAAAAGCAATGGAGCTGGGTTATGGTGTTGATGATCAACCCTTGATCAGCCGGACTGATACCTTATCTGTGATCTCGCAATATACCGGTATAGCAGTACGTACCAAGTTCAGGATAGACCAGGAATTGATGGATGCGGCCCCAAATCTTAGATTTGTAGCCAGAGCTGGTGCGGGCCTGGATAATATCGATGAAGTTTATGCCAGCGCGAAAGGTATACAATTGATCAATGCCCCCGAAGGTAATAGAGATGCTGTTGGTGAGCATGCTACAGGAATGCTGCTGTCTATGATGAATAATTTTCAAAAAGCTGATACTGAAATTCGTCAGGGTACCTGGGACAGAGAAGGTAACCGTGGCTGGGAGTTAAAAGGAAAGACTGTCGGGATTATTGGCTATGGTTTTATGGGGCAGAGTTTTGCTAAAAAGCTTTCCGGCTTTGAAGTCAATGTAATTGCTTATGATAAATACAAAACTGGATTTTCTGATGCTTATGCGAGGGAGGTGAGTATGGAGGAAATAGTAAAGCACAGCGATGTATTGAGTTTGCATATTCCTTTAACTTCAGAAACCCGGCAAATGGTCAATGATGAGTATTTTTTTCATTTTAGAAAGCCCTTCTTTTTCATCAATACAGCAAGAGGCGAAATTGTCAGCACAGCTTCAGTTTTGAAAGCCATAGAGAATAAAAAGATTATTGCTGCAGCACTAGACGTTCTGGAAACGGAAAAGTTTCCTCCGCTCGCACAGCAGAATTGGTATCGGGAATTGGTGGCTTCGGGAAAAATTCTTTTGACACCGCATGTAGGTGGATGGACTTTTGATTCCTATAGGAAGATTTCAGAGGTGCTGGGTCAGAAGCTGGAAGAGTTAAGATTAGGACTCTAAGCCCTAATCTTAACAGGAATTATTTCCATTTATTGTCGGCCGGTCTGGCATCCATAAAAATACCTCCGTCGATTAATATAGACTGAATTTTACCAGTCGCATTGATCTGAACAGCTGTCATTTTCTGGTTGTTTTTCCAAATGGCGGGTGTTTGGTGCAGTACAGATTCTTTGCCATCTGCATAAGTAACTTTGACATCAAAAGGAATAGCAAATCCCCCAATATTTTTTATAGAGATATTATAACTATTGCCTTTAATAGTCACCTTTTCAATCGCCAGATCAATATAGTTGTTGCTGAAAAACCAGTTGTTCCAGTACCAGTTTAAATCCTGTTTGGTCGCGTCATTTATCGAATAAAAGAAATCCCAGGGAATAGGATGTTTGCTATTCCAACGTTCCATATATACATGAAGCGCTTTCTTGAAAGTTTCCTCACCCAGCATATCTTTTAACCCAAGGTAAGCAAGCGAAGGTTTTACATAGGAGTTGTTGCCGTATCCCAAACCGGATACTTGTGTAGATTGAGAAATTACAGGCTGATCCTCTTCACCAGACGGGTCAAAGATCCATCGTTTCACCCTGAAATCCTGATAGGCCCGATCGGCAGCTTCTTTTCCAATCTGGTCTATTCCAATCAGATATTCGAGTGTGGTGGCCCATCCCTCATCCATAAAAGCATAGCGGGTTTCATTGATTCCCATATAGAATGGAAAATAGGTGTGGGCAACTTCATGATTTAATACAAATTGAGAGAAGCCAGGGTCAGGTGTACTTGAATCGTTTACCATCATTGGGTATTCCATGTCGGCAAAACCTTGAAAAGAGGTCATTTTCGAAAAGGGATAGGGGATTCCGGGCCAATTCCTGGAAAACCAATGCAAGGCCTTTTTTCCAAAGTCCACCATGAAGGTGAAATCTTTTGCAGTTTCATTATAGGCAGACTGTACACTTGCTCTCCTGCCGGTCTTTTCGTCAACAATCACACTACCTGCATCCCATATATAATGGTTGCTTAAAGAAAAAGTAACATCACTGATGTTTTTCGCCTCAAACTTCCAGGTATTCCAATTGTTTTGTTTCGTAACAAGACCTTTTCTCATTTCCTCTGCAGTAGCCATATGAGTTACCTCGTCAGACTGGTAGGATTTCTTAAGTTTTTCGGCAAAAGCTGGTTGCAGCACTTCGTCCGGATTCAGCAGATCTCCAGTGGCCCATACCACATAGTTCTTAGGTGCCTTAACAGATAATATATAGTC
The DNA here is from genome assembly GCF_003061025.1 of Pedobacter sp. HMWF019. Taxonomy (GTDB): domain Bacteria; phylum Bacteroidota; class Bacteroidia; order Sphingobacteriales; family Sphingobacteriaceae; genus Pedobacter. The sequence goes on from NZ_QAIL01000457.1 coordinate 8,990, forward strand.
GTTGAAATCATTATAAAATTCGCCTCTGTCAGAATGCGGGAGCCTGTCCCAACCGTTATAATCGTCGTATACAGATACTCTTGGATATGCGTAAGCTGCAAAATATGTTGTGCTGTCAATCTGACCTTCTCGTCCGCTTTGTTTAGAAAGTGGGTAATTCCAGTCTATGTTCAGGCTGGCTGTTTGTCCGGGAGCAAGGGGTGTTTTTAATTTGACATCTTCAACTGTTCCCCAGCCTTTGGTGTCAAGCTGGTATCTTTGCCCGTTTACCTCGAAGGATGTGATAATTAGTCCAGTGCTCAAAAAATCTGGGCTTACATAGCCTGATCTTGGAGCTTCAGGTTTATGAATATTGTTTACAAACCGGATGGCCAATACTTTTAAAGTATCCTTGCTGTTGTTGGTATAATCGATTTTTTCTGTTCCGCTAACGGTTTTTGTCTGAGGGGTCACGGTTACATTAATAGCATACTTGCCGTGGTTTTGCCAGTATTGTTTACCTGGTCTGCCATCCATGGAACGGGTTTCTTTGTCGTAAGCATTCCTGATGTTGCGGGGCATGTATAAATCCTGAGCGCTTAAAGAATAAGTTCCCAGCACGATGAAGACCAGCGTGTTGAATAGTTTTTTGTGCATAATAATGGGTTAACGTATTTTAAAATTAGGGAAAAAATGCGGTAATGGAGAGATGAGCGGCCTTTATATCTTATTTTTTACCTCCAGATCATATTTCACGGAAAAGATTTGCTTTTATAAGAATTGGCTGTTATCTTCGTTTTAATTGAAGCAAGACTATGTAGGCTTAATGCCGATGTAGTCTTGTTTGTATTTTAGAGGAACCCCGTTCAGGTAGGTAAAATAATCAGTGCGGATTGGTCCCTTTTAATGAGCTAAACAGTATAGTATAATAAATATAAATTAATCGAGCTATGACAGATGTTACATATTATACCAATGATGGTCTGGAAAAATTAAAACAGGAAATACATTATTTAAAGACTACAGGAAGACAAATGATATCCAAGCAAATTGCGGAAGCAAGGGATAAAGGAGATCTTTCTGAAAATGCAGAATATGATGCAGCCAAAGAAGCACAAGGCTTGCATGAAGCGAAAATAGCGAAACTAGAAACTACCTTGTCTACCGCAAGACTGATTGATGAATCTAAATTGGATACATCAAAGGTTTTGGCTCTGTCTATCGTGAAGATCAAAAATGTAAAAAACGGAGCAACTATGACCTATCAATTGGTTGCAGAGTCAGAGGCTGATCTTAAAACAGGAAAGATTTCTGTGAAATCGCCGATCGCGCAAGGATTATTGGGTAAATCTGTAGGTGATAAAACAGAAATCCAGGTTCCTGCAGGTAAAATTGAATTTGAAATTTTGGAGATCAGCAGATAATTGATAAGTTATGGCAAGTATATTTTCAAAAATTGTTAATCGCGAAATTCCGGCACATATTGTAGCAGAAACAACGGAATTCCTGGCCTTTTTAGATGTGAGCCCACTCACGATGGGGCACGTACTCGTCATCCCCAAAAAAGAAATCGATTATATTTTTGACATGGATGAAGAGAGCTATTTTGGATTAACATTATTTGCTAAAATTGTAGCACAGGGTTTAAAGAAGGCATTTCCATGTGTAAAAGTTGGAATGGCGGTGATCGGACTCGAAGTACCTCACGTGCATATTCATTTGATTCCAATGAATAATGTGAGTGATATGAATTTCAGCAGAGAGAAGTTGAAACCGAGCCAGGAAGAGCTGGAAGCTGCAGCTTTGAAAATTAAAGCAGAATTATAAACGAAGTTATATCCTAAAAAAAGGGCGTTCAATTGATAATTGAACGCCCTTTTTTTATAAAATTACGGATCGGATTTGCTAACCAGATATTTGTTTTTTGAGCGAATACAAATAGAGGCTTGAAAAAGTTTTAGAATACTTCAAAATTAATCCATCTTTATGTAAAACTTTACATTGCAATGT